>NZ_DDGH01000060.1:53940-160976 GCF_002337565.1 Rhodopirellula sp. UBA1907
CCATGAAACGATCAACGGTACGTGGATGCCGGTTTGCTTGGTCAGGCCCTTGCCACCTTGGATAAACCGACCGTCAGCGAGTTTGGAGACCACTTTCAGGTGCGTTCCATTGTCGCCGTAGAAAATGACAATCGTGTTCTCTCGCAAACCGTTGGACTGCAGGCCGTTGATCAAGTTCCCAACCGCAACGTCCATGTACTCGACCATGTCCTCGAAGTACTTCAGTTGCTCAACGACCGGTTGGGACGGATCCCAGTCGTCGCTGATTGGTGTCGGGACGAACGGCCAGTGAGGCAGAGCCATCGGGTAGTAAACAAAGGCGGGTTCGTCGCGGTCCTGTTTGAGGAAGTCGATCGTTTTCTCGACCCAGATGTCTTCGCCAAATTGACCCGTGTAAGTTTTCAGCGTACCGCCCTGCCCTGCTTCGCCTTCCAGCATCGTTGGGTTGGCGTAGCGCGAGCCTTTGTCTTCGGTGTGCAAGGCATGGAACAACGCGTAGTGGTCAAAGCCGGCGTCCTTGGGATGCATGCCTGTTCCGCGGCGTTCATCGGCGCCGGGATACCCGGGCGGGTCGTACGATTGCAGTTGCCATTTGCCAAAGATCGCTGTTGCGTAACCCTCTTCCTTCATTCGGTGACCAAAGGTCTTCACGTTTGAATCAAGGATTCCAAACGTCTTCCAGTTGCGATGGTTGTACTTGCCCGACATGAGTTGAACTCGAGTCGGGGTGCACAACGGTTGCGAGTACGCGTGGGTGAACCGCACGCCATCGCTGGCCAATTGATCCAGTGCAGCCGTTTCGTAAGAGACTCCGCCGTAGCACGCCAGGCCTTCGATACCAATGTCGTCCGCCATAATCAGAACGATGTTGGGCCGCGAATCGTTGGCGGATGAAACGGTCAGCGGCAGACACGCGAGCAGAAGCAGAAGAAAACGCATTCGATCGTTCGTTTAGAGTTGCGGGGCGAAGGTGCGGCTCAGAGGATAATCAACGTTTGATCGGCGGAGGTGGAAGCTGCAGCGTTTGAGCGTTCGGAATCAGCGAATGTTGGTAGTGCTTCAATAGACTATGAACGGACTGAAACTCAGGACGTCCGGCCAAGGATGCATACTGTGGGTCAGCCGCGACTTGATCGTATTTCGCAACCGCAGCTGCTAACGCGTTGGGGTCAGGCACTTCGTTTGGGTTGGCTGACAGCGGCAGTGCCAAGTGAGCTGTCCATTGCGGATCCAGCAACTTGAAGAGCTCAGGAGCGATTTGCAGCAACTGATCCTGCAGCACCGCGGGGCGATCGCTCCGGTATTGTTGTGCGAACTGTGATTGGGGTTCGGGCGGTGTGACCTGCACTTGTTGCCCGGCGTAGCGAGCGATGGCCTGAGTCAGCTGGGCCGCGGAAGTCGGAATGACCACCGGTTGGCCGGGTGCGGGGCTTTGGTAGTACATGCCCGTCGCGACTTGATCGACTCGAAGTACGGTTCCGTCAATGGAGACTCCCGCGAATAATCCACGACTTCGAGAATAGGTGTAGATCTCAGCTTGCAGTTGGCCATCGGTTGCCACTGCGGCTTGGCGTCCGACCGGCCCGGCTGCTGCGGAGGCATCACCGCCGAGGGTCAATTTGCCGGACAAGATGCCTTGAACACTTCGAGCGGTCTTGAAGACCAAGATGATGTCCGAGGCTTGCACGCCGACTTGCCAACCGACATTGCCGCCCGTCAGCGTGATGAATACCGGAGCGTGCCAAGTGCCGTCGGGATCGCGGATGAACAGCAATCCTTTGCCGTGCCGAGCACCGACGATGAAGCTGCCTTTGATCACGTTGGGGACAATCGCGACCCCGTGACAATCCTGCAACATTTGTGCTGGGATTTGGCTCAATGGCGTGGACATGGTTTCGTTTAGTACCGCGGTCGCGGCCTGGACCGTTTGCTCTTCGTTGATCTGCGCGGTCGCGGGCTGCGTCCATCCAATCAGCATCAGTGCGATCGTTATTAAGATTCGACGCGTGAAACGAAATTGCGGTTGGGTAAAAGACTCCATCGTGCACATTCCTTTGGTGAGATCGTTTTCAGTCGTGAACGTTTGATCGTGTGAGTGAATCGCGACCATTTGCCATCGCATTGCAATCCCGCGGCGATTCCCATGCCATTGTGGAGCCGAATGCACATTCAGGCTACACCATCCGCCCTGCCCTGCCCCGCGATTGAGAAAGAATGCCTTCCATGAAGGAGACCGAAGTTCATCGAGTGATGCCGACACTTGGCTGCGAAAACGAGTCGAACGGATTGGGAAAAGCCCGATGGTCGGTTGGATTGTTGCTCTCAAAGTGCGAAGATTGAAATTGATACCGGCGCGTATCGCTAGGCAAAATTGTGTTGGCATGGCCAACTCGGCTCTGCAATCACGCGAATCCACTTGAAGACTTGGGAAATCGAAGCATGTCTGATTTAGAACCGAAGGACGCGATGCGGAACGTGCTGTCGGATGTGGCGTCGCTTTGGTGGTTGCCGCTGATCCGAGGTTTGTTGCTGTTGGTTCTGGGCATCTACGCGTTGTTTCAACCCGGAATGACGTTGGCAACGTTTGCCCAAGTCGCCGGGTTCTTCTTGGCTTTTGATGGTGTGATGGCGATCATCGCGGGAGTGGTCGGTGACACTCCGTCGCGAACGGGAACGATTGTTCGAGGCGTGATCGAATTTTTGGCTGGCATATTCGTGTTTGCTAATCCGATGTTGGTCGCTGGGTTGACCGCGACGATTGTGATCAGCGTCATTGGTGCGATGGTGGTCGTTTCGGGTGTGGTTGAGATCGCGGCTGCGATTCAAGATCGTCGACACATCCAAGGCGAAGGCTGGTTGATCCTGGCTGGCATCCTTTCGGTTTTGATCGGCATCGCCCTGTTGGCCGCGCCGATGGGATTTGGGCTGACGCTGGTCAGGATTTTGGGAGCACTTGCGATCATCTCCAGCATTGCAATGATCGCGTTCGCATTCCGGTTGAAATCATTGGGAAGCCGAATCAACCAGGTGTGACCATCGTTTGATTCGGGGTTGTTGTCCTTGCAAAGCCGCACTGCCCTGCCCTGCTCCATGTCGCTGTCCCACATTGGGAGCTTCAGGGCGACTATGTTGGTCAGCCGCCTCTTTGTTCAGTGAAGAAGCTGGATTGATCCGCAACAGGATCCGTCTCCTTCCCTCCCCTGCCCCGCATCAGAAAGTCATTTCAAATGAAGATTCGATGGTTCATTTTCGTCGCTGTGTTGCCTTGGTTTATCGTCCCGGTTGAGGCTCAAGAGAAGGTTGCAGACTCGATCGGCAATTTGGATCCGGAGATGGCGACTGGCCGAACGGTCGAGGACGGCGTCGCGTGGTACGACGTCGCGGAGCAGAACATCGAAGGAAGGATCTTGCCCGACCAAGAACGTGCGAGATGGTTTGATCGATTCCCGGCGTCCGCCAACGGTTCGGTGACTTCAAACGTTTGGAACCTGAGTCGTCATTCTGCGGGGATGATGGTTCGATTCAAAACAGATGCCACCGCCATTCACGCGCACTACAAATTGCTGAACAAGAATCTGGCGATGCCGCACATGCCTGCGACCGGAGTCAGCGGGGTCGATTTTTATGCCCGCGACGGTGAAGGCAACTGGCGATGGGTGCAGGTCACTCGCCCGACATCACAAGAAGTCAAAACAAAGGTCATCGATTCATTGGCACCAGGAATGCGTGAGTACGCCGCTTACCTTCCGCTTTACAATGGCATCGAGTCTTTGAAGATTGGTGTTTCGCCGGACAGCAAATTCGAACAGTTGCCGACACGTGAGAAGCCGATCGTGTTCTACGGAACCAGCATCACACACGGAGCTTGTGCTAGCCGTCCTGGTATGGTCCACACCGCGATTTTGGGACGTCGTTTCGATCAGCCGGTCGTGAACCTGGGCTTTTCTGGCAATGGAAAAATGCATGCTGAAGTCGGAGAGTTCTTGGTCCAAGTCGACGCAGCGGTCTATGTCATCGATTGCCTGCCCAACATGAATGCGGCGATGGTGACTGAGAGGTGCATTCCGTTGGTCAAGCAAATTCGTGCCGCGAAACCGAACACGCCGATTGTTTTGGTGGAAGATCGCCGGAACACAAACAGTTGGATCTTGCCCGCACGTGATGCTCATCACACCGCGAATCATGAGGCGTTGCAGGCGGCGTACAAGTCGCTGCTTGCCGACGGCGTGACCGGGCTGCACTACATCGCTGGCGATGAGCTTTATGGAACCGATGGCGACGGTGCGACCGATGGTTCTCACGCCAGCGACCTTGGTTTCATGCGTCAGGCCGACGTGTTCGATCCCGTGCTTCGCAAAGCAATGGGTGTGGAGTGAACGTCGGAGCGGTGGACGATTCCGATGGGGATCGCGGGACCGATTGGGTGTTTGGTCAGTCCATCGACACGACTCACGCACGTCGTGGTGACGAGGAACTGCAGACAATCGATTGATGCGAAACGGTTTTCGAAAGTGAAGAGAAATGCCGTTTGAAATGTATAGAGGCTCAGTGTGAATGGGGGTGCGGGAGTCTCCTCTGAACCGACTGGGATCTATACGTTTGGATTGATTGAAAACTCGTTTTCACGCGTTGAGAACCGGCGCGAGAATCTCGGAATCGGTGTAGACTGGTGAGCCGTTGAAGGCTCGATGTTTGACGCATAGGACCTCTGAAGGGCGTTGCCGACGCCGCAGAGGGCTTCGTGTCGACTCGAGGCATCTTCGTTGATGTTCGCGTTTTCTTGCGAAAGCGAACGTTTACCCGCCTCTCTCCCGCTGGATTCTCGTGCACCGATTCCTTGTTGCTCTGATCGCTTGTTGCATCACTTCGTCCGTGATGGCTCAGTCCCATCCGAACATCGTTCTGATCATCGCGGATGACATGAACTGGGACGATTGCGGTGCCTATGGTCATCCGGCGATTCGCACTCCCAATATCGACCGTCTGGCAGCGGAAGGCATGCGTTTCGAACACGCTTACCTGACCACGAATTCCTGCAGCCCATCCCGTGCGAGCATCATCACGGGCAAGTACCCCCATAACACGGGCGCGGAACAGTTGCACTGGCCGTTGCCAGAATCAAGCGACACATTCGTGGGGCGATTGCAGTCAGCGGGCTATTACACCGCCGCGGCTGGCAAGTGGCACATGGGAGACGCTGTTCGCGAACACTTCGACAAAATCTACGAAGCCTCGACGGCCGGTTTTGTGCTCCCCAGTGGAAAAGACGGGCAACCTGCCAAGATGATCGCGGCGCAGCCCAGTGGTTGCGAAGATTGGGAACGAGCTTGCGAGGAACGTCCCGAGGATCAACCGTTTTTCCTGTGGTTGGCCGCTCTGGACCCGCACCGCGAATACAACGACGGAGCCCTGGATCCACCTCACACGCACGACGACGTGATCGTTCCTCCGCACCTTCCAGACGTTCCTGATGTCCGCGAAGACCTGCGGCTTTACTATGACGAGATTGGGCGTCTCGATTCCTACGTCGGCAAAGTCACGCGCAAGCTGACCGAACAGGGCGTCGCCGACAACACGGTCATTCTCTTCATCAGCGACAACGGCCGTCCGTTTCCTCGTGACAAGACATCGCTTTACGACGGTGGAATCCGGACGCCGTGGATCGTTCGCTATCCCGATCAAGTCAAGGCGGGCCAGACGACGAAGGCTTTGGTCAGCGCGGTTGACATTGGTGCCACGTTCTTGGATTTGGCTGGCGTGGAAGGCAGCGAAACATTCTCCGCTTCGAGCCAAAGCTTTGTTCCGGTTTTGAAAGACAGCACGCAATCGCATCGCGAATTCGCTTTTGCGGAAGATCACTGGCACGACTACGAGGACCATGCTCGCGCCGTGGCGACCCAGCAATACAAGTTGATTCGCAATGACTACGTCGACCTCCCTCCAACACCATCCGCTGACGCGGGACGGGGCCTGACTTGGCAAGCCATGCTGCGTTTGTATGACGCCGGTGAACTCACGCCCGAACAATCGGCTTGTTTCACTGCACCTCGCGCAAAGTGGGAACTTTATGATCTGCAACGCGACCCAGGCGAACTGCACAATCGCTTTGAGGACCCGGCCTATCACTCGGTACGCACGCGATTGCAAACCGCACTCACCGATTGGACGAAGCGAACGGGTGACTACTTGCCGAGTCGACGAACACCCGATGAGTTTGACCGTGTGACGGGCGAGCCAGATCACTCGGTCCGTGTCCGTCCACGTCCATCCAAGAAAGAGATGTTCGGCACAAACGGCGCCTATTGAGCCCATTCGATCGACGGATGCTTTCCATCTACCTTTCCAACCTACTCTTCAGTTGCCTTCATGAAATTCGTGCTTTCTCTGCTTTTGGTTTTCGCCATTGGTGTTGTGGATGCTGCATCCGCTTTCGCGGACGACCGTCCCAATGTGCTTTGGATCACGATTGAAGATTGGTCCCCCGATTTGTCGTGCTACGGCACAAAGGGGATCCATACACCCAATGTCGACAAGCTGGCATCCGAAGGGATTCGGTACGAACGAGCCTTCACGACTTCGCCGGTCTGTTCGACTTCGCGTTCAGCGATGATGACGGGGTTCCACCAGAATTTCATTGGTGCCAATCAACATCGCGAATATGACAAGCAACCGTTGCCGCACGGGATTCGGCCAATCCCGCATCTGTTTGCCGATGCGGGCTACTTCACCGCATTGATGAGCTACAAAACGGACTGCAATTTCTTGCCAGACCAGAAGGACGAGCTGTTTGATGGAACCGATTGGAAACAACGAGCCGACGGGCAGCCGTTCTTTGCTCGGATCACGTTCGGTGGCACTCACCGTCAATGGAAACGCGACCCGCAACGACCCATCGCGATCGAAGATGTTGAGTTGCCGCCCTACTATCCCGACACGCCCTTTGTCAGACGTGATTGGGCCAACGGATTGGAGCAGATGCAATTGGTTGATCGTGAGGTCGGCGAGATATTGAAACGACTCAGCGAGCAAGGTCTCGCTGACAACACGATTGTTTTCTTCATCGGAGACCATGGTCGGTGTCACATTCGCGGCAAGCAGTTTCTCTACGACGGTGGGATTCGTATTCCCATGATCATGCGTTGGCCGGGCAAGGTTCCGCCGGGTGAAGTTAGCGATGACATGGTGATGTCGATCGACATCTGCGCGACGATTTTGGAAGCTGCTGGGATCGATGCCCCCGTGCCTCTGCATGGAAAGAATCTGTTGGGCGAAGAGGTTCGGAATCGTCAGTATGTCTTTGCCGCCCGAGACAAAATGGATGAAACGCATGACGCCATGCGGGCGATCCGGTCCGCCGACTTCAAGCTGATTCACAACTTGATGCCTGAGCGAGCGTACTGCCAATACAACCAGTACAAGGAAGGGGCTTACCCGGTGCTGGCTGAAATGAACGTCATGCACATGCGTGGCGAACTCACTCCCGAACAAGCGGCTTTCTTTGCTTCGACGAAACCAGAGTTGGAACTGTACGATCTGCGAACGGATCCGCATGAAGTCCACAATGTCGCCGACGATCCCAAGTACGCCAATGTTCGAGAAGAAATGCTACGGGAACTCAAGCAATGGCGTCGTGAAGTGATTCAAGACAAAGGGGTGAGCGACGAGTTTCGTGCGTTGGACGTCTATCCGGAAACGCTGCCTGCGGGTTCTGTCGATGAGTGGGTTCACGCGAATGCGGACAAGTACGACTACGAGAAATTCGGATGGCCAAGTTGGTATCCGACTCGAACGTTGGAACAGTGGGAATCGGCTCGCAAGGCCTGGGACCCCTGGGTTTTTCGTGACGTGAATTCGAAGATGCAACGGCCGGGCGTGACCATCCGTGAACAAAAGCGAAACAAGGCGAAACGGAAGTGACACTCTCGCGGCGCGAGTCATTTGTTGGCTCGCTCGTTCGATGAGTGACCCATTTCATACCCACATTCTCAGCCCTCCACGATTGATCGTTCATGAGCTTTCCCCTAGCCTCCCAGTCACGCCGAGATCTTTTGAAGACCGCCGGATTTGTCACGGCGGCTACTCTGGCTCCGTGGGCCATGCGTGCTCGGCAATCACTCGCGAAATCACCGAACGAACGCAAACGGTTTGCGTTGATCGGCGTCGGCGGAAATGGGACACGGACTTCGCCCGTTGGAAAAGAATTTGCTGACTTGGTCGCGCTGTGTGATGTCGACGAGGAACATCTGAAGCATGGCAACGAATTGCTGTGTGATGGCAAAGCCGAATTGTTCCGAGACTATCGCGAAGTGCTTTCTCGTGATGACATTGACTTGGTTCAGATTTCAACGCCCGATCACTGGCACGCGAAAATCTTGATTGAGGCGATGTTGGCGGGCAAAGATGCGTACTGTGAAAAACCGCTGACGTTGACGATCGACGAAGGAAAGTTGGTCCGGAAGGTTCAACAGCAAACCGGACGTGTCGTTCAAGTCGGAACGCAGCAACGCAGCAGTTTCGACAAGTTCAATCGTGCTCTGGCAATCATCGCGGAAGGCCGCCTGGGCAAACTCAAACGCTTGGTCGTCGGAATCGACGCGGGTGGATGGAGTCCCGAGATTCCCGTCGCCGACGTGCCCAAAGGATTGGACTGGGATCGTTGGCTGGGGCCGGGACCTGAAATGGAATATCGCTATGCGAAGGACGCCAAGCGAGCGGACAAGAACTACACCAATGGGCACACGCACTTCCGTTGGTGGTACGAACACTCCGGAGGCAAATTGACTGACTGGGGAGCCCACCATGTCGACATCGCGATGCTGGGGATCGCCGCGGCGGGGCAGAACAACGACCCCGTTTCGGTTGCCGGGACCGCGAAACATGACGTGGAGTTTCGCGACGGAATGCCGCTGCAGAACAATCGCTACAACACCGCACGAGCGTTTGATCTTCGCGTCGCTTTCGTGGATGGCGATGTGGAGATGAACATTCGCCACGACGTCGACAATGGGATTTTGTTTGAAGGCGAACGAGGCCGGATCTTTGCCAATCGCGGCAAGTTGGTTGGCAAACCCGTTGAAGACTTGGAATCGAACCCGCTCGCCGAAGATGCGATTTCGAAGATTTATCGCGGGATGCCCATGGAAGGCAATGACCGCCCTGCACACTGGGCGAACTTCATGCATGCGATTGACAATCGAGTGCTGCCGATTTCCGACGTGCATTCCCATATGAAGATGCTCAACGTGTGTCACTTGGCCGGCATCTGTTGTCGGTTGGGACGCAAAGTCGAGTGGGATCAAGCGACGGAAAGTGTCGTTGGCGATGAACAGGCCGCTGCGATGATGAAGCGACCCTATCGGTCTGGTTATGAAATCGACATGTGAGTCGTTTGCTTTGCTTGCAAGATGCCCCTCCCTGTGAAGTTGTCTTCCTCGATCGAGTCACGTGTTCGATGTCAATGAAAACTCGCTCCAAAGTGCCTGTTTGTTTTTGTGCTCTCTTTTTGCTGGTTGTTGGTCCTGTCTGCGGCGCATTGGCCGCGGACACGACCTCAAAAACGAAACCGAAGATTCAGCCATATCCCAATGCCGTCGTCTGGACCAACGCTGCGAAAGCTCAAGCGGAATTCGATGGCTTTGAGTTTGTCGGCGAATTTGTTCGAGACGATCATGCGATGCAGGTCACGCCGTCTGAGGGCCGGTTCTACGTTTCAGTGTTCGAAGGTGGATTTCCTGGCGCAGGTTGGGATGGCAAGCCTGTCGTGCATGAGTGGTTGGATCGCGAAGGAATCGAGTCGCGTGTTGCTGGTTGGCAGAAGATTGATCGCAGTGAAACGGTTGTCGGAAAGAAGCCACCGGCTGACGCGATCGTGTTGTTCGATGGCACGAACACGAACGCTTGGATGAACGGCAAGATCGAGGATGGCGTTCTTAAAGCGGGAGCAAGAACCAAAGCAACGTTTCAGGATTTCCGACTGTACCTTGAATTTCAAATCCCGCTGAAACCCGAGCCACCGATCAGTCATCCGCATCGCGGCAACAGTGGCGTTTTCGCGGTCGGTGCCTATGAAGTGCAGATCTCTGATAACTTTGGATTGGACCCCAGTCCCGAGGCATGGCAGGACATTGTCATGTTGAAACCCGTCAACACGTGGTGCGGAAGCATCTACGGAATTCGCGAAGCCGATTGGAATGTTTGCCTGCCTCCGCTGGCGTGGCAGAGCATGGAAATCGACTTCACCGCCGCCAGATTCGAGGACGGAATGAAGGTCCAGTCCGCAGTGATCTCGGTGACCCAAAATGGTGTCCTGATTCACGACCGTGTGGAACTGCCCGAGGGAACGGGCGGCGGGCCAGCAGGTCCAAGAACCGAAGTGGCGGAAGGTCCGATCTATCTCCAAAACCACGGCAATCCCAACCGGTTTCGAAACATTTGGATCGTTCCAGGCTCGTCCACGGCACATCAGTGAATGAGGCGATATCCCGTCCATGTCATTCGTTTCCTTCCATTGACCTTCCTTCTCGTTTTCCAAACCCAAACTATGTTTCGACCCATCCTTTCCGTCGCGTTTGTGACGACTTCCTTGTTGACACATTCAACGCTCGTCGCCGACGAAGCATCCTCGGGACTGCCCGAAACCAAAGTTTTGTTTGAGGATGACTTCGAAGGTCGTTCGACGCTGGGCGAAGGCTATCGGGCCGGGCGAGGAATGGAGGCCGGATGGAGCATCCGCGATGGTGTCTTGTTCGGCAAACAAATTCGGGACGACCATGGCTCCACCATGCGAAAGCAAATGGAGTTTGCTGATTTGCATGTTTCGTTTGACTTTCGATTCAACGGAGGAAGTCGGTTCAATTTTGTGATCGACGACAACAATGAAAAATCCGTGCATGCGGGTCACGTCGCTCGAGCGTCGCTGTCACCCAAGCGGATTTCGATCAGCGACGACAAACTTGGCTCGATGAACCTGGAAGTTCGCGAGAAACGTAAGGCGAAATCGCTGCCGGCGGAACAGCAGAAAGAATTGGAGGACCTGTTGGCTCGCACGCAAGCCTCCGCCGCCATCCATGCTAAGCCGGGCACCTGGCATCACTTGGAACTGACCATCCATGGGACCGTGATGACTGTTCACCTCGATGGCAAAGAGGTGGTCTCGTTGGATTCTCCCGGTTTCGCTCATCCGACCAAGACTCAGTTCGGAATGACCGTGAATGGAAGCAGCATCGATTTCGACAACCTTTGTGTTTTCGCGACCGAGTGAACTTGGTTTGTTTCCCGCTCTTTCTCCCCTGCCCTGCTCTTCCCTGCATAAACCCGAACTCATGCGAATCCACTCTTTGAAAAGACTTGCACCAATCTTGCTGTTTTTCGCGGCGATGTGTGCTACCCGCCTGCCTGCTGCGGATTCTCGACCGAACTTTTTATTCGTTCTGACGGACGACCAGTCCTACGGGATGATGGGCTGCGACGGAAACGAGTTGACTCGGACTCCGAACATCGACCAGTTGGCTCGCGAAGGCGTCTTCTTTGATCGAGCCTATGTGACCAGCGCGATCTGCACTCCGAGTCGGATTTCGATCTTTCTCAGCCAGTACGAACGCAAGCACGGTGTGAATTTCAATTCAGGAACCAGTGTCGCGCCCGAGGCTTGGGCGAAGTCCTATCCTGTGATCATGCGAGAGAATGGTTACTACACCGGCTATGTCGGAAAGAACCACGCGCCGATTGGAAAGGGCGGCTACAACAGCGGTTTGATGGAAGAGTCGTTTGATTACTTCTACGCCGGACACGGGCACATCCGTTTCTATCCCAAAGACGTCCACGAGATCTTTGAGGGCGCGGCGTACGACACCCAGGTGGAGATCGTTAACGAAGGTGCTCAGGATTTCATGTCGTATGAACATCGCTTGGACGGTGCGGTGCGATTTCTGGACGAACGTCCGGCGGACAAGCCGTTTTGCTTGAGCATCTGTTTGAACCTGCCGCACAGTGCGGGAACGAGCACCATGCAACAGCGAGAAAGCGACGATGAGATTTACAAGTCGCTCTACCGAGACATCGAGATTCCTTTGCCGGAACACTACGTCGCGAAGGACGAGATTGAGACGCCACGTTTGCCAGCGGAAGTGTTGCGAGCGAGTGAGCGGCAGGCCAGCTACAACTTTGTCGACACTCCCGAGGCGTTGAAAGAACGCACCATTCGGCAGATGCAATCCATGACCGGGATCGATCGTTTGATCGGAAACCTACGCACCAAGCTCGAGACAGAAGGCGTGGACGACAACACGATCATCATCTTCTGTTCCGACCACGGGTTGTTTATGGGGCAACACGGTCTTGGTGGGAAAGCGTTGTGTTACGAGCAGACGACGCATGTGCCGATGATCGTCTTCGATCCAGAGTTGCCAACCGTTCTGAAAGGGGCTCGTTGCAACGAGTTGGTTCAAACGATCGACATCGCCGCGACGATGCTGGATCTGGCTGAGATTGAAAAGCCTGACACCTTTCAAGGTCTATCGTTGCGGCCACTGTTGAGTGGCGACGGCGGCGCGATTCGGGATCATGTTTTCACCGAAAACCTGTGGGTGACACACTTTGGTAACCCTCGCATTGAGGCGGTGCAGGACAAGCGTTGGAAATACATCCGGTACTACCGCAACGATTGTGTTCCCGCCTCGGTCAAGATTCAGGTGGCCAAGGATCTTGGTATCAAGTCGTCCACCATGCTGTATGGCATTCACGACAATGAAATCGCGGTGTATCGGAACCATGCCGAGGCATCGTTGCGAGGTGAGGAACCGATTTACGAAGAGTTGTTTGATTTGGAAAGTGATCCCGACGAGCTGAACAATTTGATCGACGATCCCGCCGCGAAGACGCAGTTGGGAGAGCTTCGAATCGTTTGGAAGCAGCAGCTTACGAAAGCTCGCGGCAAAGGATTTCCTGCTGTGCTTCGCTACACCGTCGATAGCGAAAAAGACTACAAGTCGAAGTGAATGCATTGGCCGTCGTTTCAGTTTCAATTTCCACCTTGCTGCCTGCTATGTTGAACCGATCCAAATTTTTGTCCTCGATGTTGATCGGCCTTTTGGTTCTGACCGCATCCAGTGTCGATGCCAAGGAATGTCCGAACATTGTGTTGATCGTTGCCGACGACCTTGGCTACAGCGACGTGGGATTCAATGGCTGCAAAGAAATCCCCACACCGCGATTGGATGAGTTGGCGGGGGAAGGCGTGGTCTTCACCAACGGCTATGCTTCGCATCCCTATTGCAGTCCCAGCCGCGCGGGGTTGTTGACGGGAAGGTATCAACAGCGATTCGGGCATGAGGGCAACCCTGAACCGGATCCGCAGTGGCACGGTGACGACACGCCGGGTATGCCGCTCTCGGAAACGACGCTTGCGGATGCTTTGAAAGAAGCCGGTTATGTCACCGGTGCAATTGGCAAGTGGCACCTGGGCGACGCGAAACCGTTCTGGCCCAATCGCCGTGGATTCGATGAGTGGTTTGGCTTCAGTGGAGGCGGATTGAGCTATTGGGGAGACTTGGGAAGAAAGGATCCTCTACTCGGTGTGCATCGCGGTGATGAACCGGTCGATCGCAAGTCGTTGACGTATTTGACGGATGACTTTTCAACGGAAGCGGTCAAATTCATTCAGCGTCACGAGACGGAACCGTTCTTTTTGTACTTGGCGTACAACGCACCGCATGCTCCTGACCAAGCCACTCGGACTCATCTGCAAAAGACAGCACACATCGAGTACGGAGGTCGAGCGGTTTACGGAGCGATGGTTGCTGGGATGGACGAAGGCATTGGGCAAGTCGTTGACCAAATTCGCGAATCGGGGTTGGGCGACAACACGTTGATTGTCTTTTACAGCGACAACGGTGGGCGGCGTGAACATGCGATGAATTTGCCGTACCGAGGTCACAAGGGCATGCTGTTTGAAGGCGGGATTCGGGTGCCGTTCTTGGTTTCTTGGCCAGGGACTTTGCCGGGCGGAGTTCGAGAGCAATCGCCGGTCACGGCACTCGATGTCTTTCCCACCGTCCTCGCCGCAGCAGGATTGGACCCGACCAAGAATGAAAAGCTGGACGGCCAAAACTTGTTGCCCGGTTTGACCGACGCGGGAACGGAGTTGCCCAAACGGCCGTTGTTTTGGCGTTACTCGATGGGCGATGAATCGTATGGCTATGCGGTTCGCGACGGGAATTGGAAGTTGGTTGACAGTCGCTACAAGAACCGAAAGCTGTTGTTTGATTTGGCGAACGACCCTTGGGAACGCAAAAACTTGGCCGAGCAGCATCCTGAAGAAGTGGATCGGCTATCGCGGATGATTAAGGCCTGGGATGCCGGCAATGTGCCGCCGAAGTGGCACGACGCTCACGGCGTCAATGTCAGGAAAGAAGAGGACTCACGAACAGAGGCTGTTGAAAAAGCCGCTCGAGGAGAACGTTCTCGTCCGGGGCTGGATTTGAACTCGATGATTGAGCCGGTGCCAGCGAGAGCGAAATTCATCGACGAGAATTTCTACATCTGGGGCGGCAGTATGGTGCGTGACGTCGACGGCACCTGCCATCTGTTCTACAGTCGCTGGCCGCGAGAGTCGGGACACAATGCTTGGGTCACCCATTCGGAGGTTGCTCACGCGGTGTCGGATGATCCGCTGGGGCCATACCACTTCGTCGATGTTGCCCTGCCCGTTCGAGGCGAACAACTGTGGGACGGCATGTGCACTCACAACCCGACCGTGCATGAGTTCGATGGGAAGTACTACCTCTACTACATGGGGAACACGGGTGACGGTGCACCGACCAGAAAACTGAATATGGTTCATCGCAACAATCAACGCATTGGTGTCGCGGTTTCCGATCACCCCAACGGACCATGGAAACGTTTTGACGAGCCACTGATCAACATCAGCGAAGATGCGTCGGCGTCGGATGCATTGATGGTGAGCAACCCGTCGATCTTGCGTCGGGATGATGGGACGTTTGTGTTGATTTACAAAGCGGTTGGCAAGAAAAGACGCATGCCGTTTGGGGGCCCGGTCGTTCACCTTGCCGCGACTTCTCAGTCACCGACGGGGCCGTTCCGAAAGCAGAACAAACCGTTGTTCACCGCACCGGGAGTCGCCTTTCCAGCGGAAGACCCTTACATCTGGTTCCAGGATGGCATGTGCTGGGCGATCGTCAACGATCACAATGGACACTTCAACGGAACCGGCAGTGACTCCTTGGCGTTGTTTCAGTCGATCGATGGTTTGCACTGGGATCCGGCCAATTCACCGTTGGTGACGGAACGCATCATTTCATGGACGGACGGAACTCAGCAGTCCGTGCACCGTCTTGAACGCCCGCAACTGTACCTCGAAGACGGCAAACCAACCGTGCTATTTTGTGCGGCGGAGGAAACCAAGGAGAAGCTTCATTCGTTCAACGTACATTTGCCTCTGAAGCAGCACGGTGACTGATTTGAGCAGGGATACTAGCACGGAAACGTGTTTCAGTTTGGTTGTTCAGTCGGTTGTCTTCGCTCGCTGCTCCGTCAGAACGCCGTTCATCCATTTCCAAGCCGCTGAACGATATCGGCTGGGGCGATTCAACCAGCGATCGTTGTGTCCCGCCTTGGCGAACTCGTTTGGGAATGGTCCGAGTGCTTCGGACGTGTTGACTGGCAGGTAGGTGAAATTGCGGGCTTCGGGAAGCAGGTTGCGAATGAACTCTTCCGTTCCATACGAACCATTTTGGCAAATCAAGTAGGGACGATCCCCCACGCGTTTCAGACGCTTGCTCGCTTCGGATCGGTACTTTGCCAGAGGACTTCCCCACTGGGAACCTCGCCATTCACGCACGCCATCGAAATGGTCGTGGGTGATGAATGCGGTCCACAAGCTTGCAATCTCATCGTCATGCAATCCGATGTAGTTCACCGCGATTGCACCTCGCGAAAATCCGCAGAGGAACACTTGGTCTGGATCCGCGGAAAACTGCTTGATGATTCGGGGGACGTTGACCTTGGCATATTCCACGGTTGCCTGTTCGTCGCCCCACCAAGTGATTTGATTGCGTCTGTGGTCGTTGCTGATGAACGGCAGCGTCACCCAAATGAATTGGCCAGCGGACAATCCAAATCCCAATCCCGCGTCGGCGACTTCACCAGTCGAACCTGACGCTGGAAAGTGATTGCCGGTGTACTCGAAGATGATCGGCAAGGATTCTCCGTTAGCCGTCCAGTCTCGAGGAAGGTAGACGGTGTGGTGCACATCGGTTTCGGGGTATTCAACCGGAGTGACGGCAACTCGTTTGCCGGCGGTAGGCTCCCCTTGGGACAGCTTTGGCGTCTGCAGCAAATGTCCCGAATTGACTGGCAGCGGCGATTGCCCGTTGCCCACCGACCAGGTCGAGAGAAGAAGGCAACCACAGATGACCAGTCGACGGTTCATTCAAACCTGCTCGGAGAGTAAGGCGTCGGGTCCAGGTGTGTTGTTTGTCCGGTGACCATCTCGGCGACCAAGCGGCCCGTTGCCGGCGCGAGGCTCAAACCCAACATATTGTGGCCCGTCGCAAGCATGCCATTTTCAAGTTCCGGCAGCGAACCGATGATTGGCAAACTGTCCCAGGTCATCGGTCGCCAGCCGTACCATTGTGATTGGGCTGGCCCGTCAACGGAAGCAACCAAGTACGGCCGAGCTGAATCACGCAGTTGTTGGATTCGGTGTTTGGGAATGGAGGTGTCATAGCCTGCGAATTCCATCATTGATCCGAAGCGTAACCCATCATCAAATGGCGAGACTCCAACCTTGTGCTCTGGAAAGAGAATTGCATGACTGGGCGAGTGTTCCGGTTTCTCGATGGTGACCGAGTAGCCTTTGCCCGGTTGGACCGGGACAGAACATTGAAGTGCCGATTCCCATTTGGTGCTCCAGGCTCCCATCGCGAAAACGAAGTGGTCGCTGGTGAAGTCACCTTGGTTGGTTTCGACGGCGACGATCCGGCCGGCTTCTTTTCGGACTGATTTTAGCTCGCAGTTCTCAACGAAACGAACGCCTCGTTCTTTTAGATTCGTCGCCCATTGCGAGTTCAATTTGTCGGGACGCACCGAGGTGTCGTTGGGGTACAGAAACGCGCCTGCCAAGCCATCTTTTAGACCGGGATCAAATTTAGGCAGGTTGTTTCCGTCGATGCGAGTCGCTGGGATGCCGAACTCTTCGGATACCACTCGATCGGTTTTCGCAAAAGATTCCATGCCGCGTTCGGTTTGCAAAACGTACAGCAGGCCCTCTTCTTTCCATTCGCAATCGAGCTTCAGTCGTTCTATCAGCGAATGGTATTCGCTCATCGAGGCTTCCAGGATTGCCTGCAGCGGTTTGCCCGCCGCCAGCATCTGCCGATGGGTGCAACGTTTGGCGAACTGCATCATCCATTTCCAAAGCGCCGGACTGACCTGCGGTTTGACTCTGAATGGTGATCGTGGGTTGAAGACTGATTTCAAGGCAACGGAGAACGCTCCCGGTTCAGTCAGCGGCAGTGCATGGCTGGGGCAGATGTAACCGCAATTCGCGTGAGAGCATTCTCCCGCGATGCTGCCACGATCGATGACAGTGACGTCGAGTCCTGCCTCCTCCAAGTAGTGGGCACAAGCGATTCCAACGATGCCGGAGCCGACGATCGTCACTGATTTGGGAGATAGGATTGCGTTCATGAATCGCAGCTCACGAACGAGTGTAGGATTTTCCGGACCAGTTTTTCCACCAGCGTTGAAATTGAACGAGTTGTCTTTCGGCGAAAATTGCTTGACTCGGTGAGAGCGTGTCCGACGCATTCAATTGGAATTCGTAGTCGGCGTCTCCCAACAAGAACAGCAGGTACTTGTAGTAGAGTACCAAATCGGGGCCTTCGTCGAACGTCGACAACACCGTCAAGGCGTTGGACAATTCGCGGGCGTACTGATCAGCTTGGCAATCGCCATCGGCCGCGGCCTCGCACAATTCGACGTACTTCAGGACTTCGTTGGGCAGGCAATTGCCGATGCCGGTGATCGCGCCCGTCGCACCGCATTTGACAAAGCCGTGGTAAACCTGGGTGTCGACGCCAGCCATCAACAAGACATCGTCGCTGGCGTGGGTGATGTGTTCGCCAGCATAGGACAGCGATGCGGCACCACCGAACTCTTTGAATCCGACCAAGTTCGGGAACTCGGCTCGCAGGTCAAAGAACAAGTCGGCTTTCGTTTCGAACCCGTAGTACGGGCTGTTGTAGATCACGGCAGGCAGATTCGGGGCCGCCGAAAGGATTGCGGCGAAGTGATGTCGTTGTGCGATCGGCGATGTGGCTCGTGAGAGCACACGCGGGATCACCATCAATCCAGCCGCACCGACTTCGGCTGCGTGGCTGGCGTGAGCCGCGGCCAATGACGTGTTCTGTGCGCCGGTTCCAACGATGACGGGCACACCGGCCTGGGTCAATTCGCGAACACCTTGTTGCCGTTGCTGGTCCGTTAAGAGCGGCCAATCGCCCATAGACCCGCAGTAGACAACCGCTGTCATGCCTGCCGACATCATCTCTTGGCCTTTGCGAACCAAACCGGCGAAGTTGATTTGCCGATCAGCGTCGCATGGGGTCATCAGGGCGGGAATGCATCCTTGAAAGATAGACGCATCGACGGCGGGTTGGCTGGTGCTCATGGCGAAATCACTCTGCGATCGCGATTGAATGGTTGATGTTGGACGATAGAGTATGCTCCGATGGGCAAAGTTGTCTTGTCCGAGTCACGATAACCGACTTGAAAATGCGCACAGTCTAATAATGCCTTTAAGCAGCCTTCCGAATCAGTTGTTTGAACTGCTCGCCGAACCTTTCACGGCCGAGCGTTTGTTCGATGGTTTGCACGACACGGTGTACTTCATCAAGAACGCGGAGGGTCAATATGTCGTCGTCAACGAAACCTTGGTGCAGCGCTGCGGGCTCAAGCAAAAGTCACAATTGATTGGTCGCACGTCGGAGCAAATTTTGCGAGCACCCTTTGGTGCGAACTTCACAGCACAAGACAAAGCCGTTTTGCAGTCCGGGAAAGCACTCGAAGCTCAATTGGAATTGCACCTGTATGCATCACGAGACGAGGGGTGGTGCTTGACCAACAAGTATCCGCTCCGCGGTCGAGATGGGAACTCGGTGGGCGTTGTTGGAATCTCGCGAGATTTGGGTCGGCCGAACAAATCAAGCGATGACTATCAAAGCGTTGCCAAAGCGGTCGCCTACGCGGAGCGAAATCGTGACAAGCCAACCAGCGTGACTGACATGGCGGAGGTCGCGAATCTGTCACGTTTTCAATTGGACCGCCGGATGCGAATCGCGTTTGGTCTTAATACCGGGCAATGGTTGGTGAAGCAACGCATCGATTTTGCATGTGAACATCTCGAGACAACGGATATGCCCATCGTTGATATTGCGCATGAAGCCGGCTATGCCGATCAGAGCGCTTTCACTCGCCAGTTTCGACGTGCGACCGGAATGTCACCCAGCCACTTCCGCAAAGCCAAACAGGACAACGAACTTTAGTGGTCTGTTACAGCTAAAAGTTTGGGTTGATCGTAGTGGACCAGGCCACAAGTCCTTGGATTTGACGCCAGTTCAGGACTTGTGGCCTCATCCACTACCCTAAAAACAAGTCGTGACAGACCACTGGCTTTGACGAACCTCAGTTAGAACGCTCGGCAAGTGAGTTTGTCCATTGTCGCGCAGGAAAGCGGAAGTGAGCGGTGATGACCAATGAGTCCTTCAGGCGTTGACGCCTTTTGTACGCGGGAGCTACGGCGAACAAACGGCGTGTTTTTGATGGACAAGCTGATTCGGCAATCTCGTGATATCACTCGCGAATGCAATACAGTTTGGATGCCGTGCGGAAGTACAACGCACCGTCCGCGATCGCTGGCGTCGACCAAGTCAGTTCATCGATCTCGTTCTTGCCGACCACTTCGAACTCGGGGCCGCCCGCCAAAATGAACGTCGTGCCGTTGGTGTCGATGCAGAAGACTTGATCGTCCATCACCCACGGCGAGGCCCAAAACGCACGGGCTCGAGGGATGCGTTTCTCGTAGGCCATTTCGCCGGTCTCGGCGTTGATGCAGTGAACCACACCGCTCCGCCGCTCCAAAAGATACAGGTGACCTTTGCAGAGCACTGGCGAGGCCATCTGAATGCCCGACTCGGGATTCTTCCAGACGATGAACTCGTTCGCTGAATCTTCCGAAGTACCAATCTCGCCCTGACCTCCCGGGGCGATTGCGAACAAAAACCCGCCACCATCATCGCTGCCGCCGCGGTTTCGGTATTCGGTACCGACATACAGACGGTCGCCGATAGCAAGCGGTGTGGCTGAGCTGCGACCCTTTTGCATGTTCAATTGCCACAGCAATTCGCCGGTCTGGGGATCGTACGATCGATAGTTCGTTCCGCCCACGATCAGCTCGGTGCGGAGACTGTTCTTCCAAACGATTGGAGAGCTGTACTGGGATGGTTCATCGCGAGCAACTCGCCAAACTTCTTCGCCCGTTGCGGCATCGAGTGCGACGAGGAATGACTGCTCTTCGTTGTCGACCTGGAGGAACAGTTTGTTGTTCGATAACACGGGTGAGCTGGACGTTCCCCAGCCCGCCCGCATTTCGTACTGACCGAGGTCGCGTTGCCAAACCAGTTCTCCTTCCATGTCAAAACAGTACACCCCCATCATTCCAAAGTACGCGTAAACGTGCTTGCCGTCGGTAACCGGTGTCTCCGTCGCGTACGTGTTCGAACTATGACGTTCCATCACCGGTCGACCTTCGCGGGCGGTTTTTCGCCAAAGCTCACTGCCTGATTTTGAGTCCAAGCACACGACTTGCCATTGATATGTCTTTTGACTCGGGTCCCTGCCCTGCGCTCGATTGCTGTTGTCTCCGGCCGATTCGGCGTTCGTTTCAGATGGAACGGCCTCGGTCAGGAAGACTCGATCGTTCCAGACAACTGGGCACGACCATCCTTCGCCCCGCATGGGATGCGTCCAAGCGACGTTTTCGGTTTCGCTCCAATTTGCCGGATGTGCCGTTTCCGCAACGCCGTTCGCTTGGTCACCTCGAAATTGAGACCACTGGTCGGCTCTCGCTTGCGAGCAAATGGACAAACTTGCCAGAGCGATCGCTGCAATCAAGATAATGTGAACGCGTTGAGATCGATTCGATCGAGAGAAGGTGAGTGTCATGTTGCCCAGTGGGTTGGTGGCAATGGAGTTGTCAGGAAAGGTTGAGTGTCGCTGCAAGGGAGTTTAGCGGCGTGGAACAGTGCTGGCACGCTCGGGTTCGCGAGGAAACCCGCCGAGAGGTGGGGAAACGAGGCGTTCTAAGCGAACAACCTTTACAATTGAGCGGTGACTCAACGGATTTCATGCCGCGTAAGGGAACATTGCGATGAACCAAATCAAACGAATTAAATCTTCCACCAGGACGCTGCCTCTGCAACGTCGCCAATTCATGGAAGTCATTGGTGGAGTGACCGCCGGATTGGCGTGCAGCGAAGTTGCAATGATGCGAGGTTTACCGCGAGTCAGCGCCGCGGAAGCGAAATTGGAGCACAACACGGTTCGGTTCAGCGACGACATCGAGCCATTGGTTCGGTTGTTGGAGGACACTCCCCGAGAAAATGTCGTCCAAGCTTTTGCGGACAAAATTCGGAGTGGGACCAGCTACCGCGAAGTGTTGACCGCGTTGTTGTTGGCGGGAGTTCGCAACGTGCAGCCGAGACCTTCGGTGGGTTTCAAATTCCACGCTGTGTTGGTGGTGAACTCGGCGCACTTGGCCAGTCTTGGTTCACCGGACGAAGATCGATGGTTGCCCATTTTTTGGGCGTTGGATTATTTCAAGTCCGCCCAGTCGCAGGATGTGAAAGAAGGCGATTGGACGATGGCGGCCGTCGACGAGTCGGCTGTTCCGCCGCCGCATCTTGCCAAGAGATCTTTTGAAGAAGCGATGCAGAAATGGGACGTGGAAGCCGCCGACGTTGCCATCGCTGGCTACGTTCGTTCCGCCGGAGCCAACGAAGTCTTCGAGTCGATGACACGCTTTGGTTGCCGCGACTTCCGAAGCATTGGTCACAAAGCGATTTATGT
Organism: Rhodopirellula sp. UBA1907; assembly: GCF_002337565.1. Lineage (NCBI taxonomy): Bacteria > Pseudomonadati > Planctomycetota > Planctomycetia > Pirellulales > Pirellulaceae > Rhodopirellula > Rhodopirellula sp. UBA1907. The sequence goes on from NZ_DDGH01000060.1 coordinate 76,084, forward strand.
TGCCAATGGTTTTCGAACGCTTCAGTGCATCGGCTGGCGATATGCGGAACCGGTGTTGAGATCGCTGACCTATGCATTGCTCAATCACACGGGCGAGCCCAACCCATCGACCAGCGATCTGGCGGCGGATCGTGCCGGCCGAGTGACCGAGCAACTCATCCTCGAAATGGATTCCAGTTGGAACGAGGGCAAGGTCGATCACCAAGCCGCGATCCAGCACCTCCAAGCGCTTCGTGAAGCGACACCCGAGGCCGCCGTTCGCGAGACCGCCAAGTTGATTCAATCGGGTGTGCATCCGCAATCGATCAGCGATGCGTTGTTCTTGTCGGCGGGCGAGATGGTGATGCAGCAACCGGCGATTGTCGCGTTGCACTCGGCCACATCGACCAACGCATTGCAGTATGCCTATCGAACGGTTGCAAGCGATCAAAACCGGATGCGCCTGTTGCTCCAGAACGCTGCCTTCATCCCGCACTTCCGACAAGCGATGGATTCTCGCGGCCAGGTTGGTGATTCGCAGATCAATGAGCTCACTTTCGAATCTGGCGGCGATGGTTTGGTCAGCGTTGATCAAATCTTTGACGCGGTCGGTCAAGATCGATCGCATGCCTCCGCGGCGACTTACCAGTACCTCGAATCGGATGGCAAGGCAGAGGATTTGATTCACGCCGCACGTCAGCTGACGTTCCTGAAAGGCAACGATTCGCACGATTACAAATACAGCTCCGCGGCGCTCGAAGACTATTACGCGATCTCGCCGGAACTGCGAAACCGCTACTTTGCCGCCGCGACCTATTTGCTGCCCGGGAAAAACGACCGTGACAATTCGCTGGTCACCCGAGTCCGCGAGGCGTTGGCGTGATGCGGTGGTTTGCGAGTGGCTTTGGGTTGGTGTCAGCCAATTCTCGATTCATCATTCACGACGGCCCCATCCGGGGCGGCATCCTGAACTTCAACATGGTTCTCGGGGTTTCCACCCCGAGCTAAGGACGACGGCCCCATCCGGGGCGAATGTACGAGAGTCGTTTGGTATTCGCCACGGTTCCCGCACATAACCGGCGCCAATGCCCAAACGACTCACATGATTCTTCCCCATCATTCCTGCCTACCTGCTTAGGGGATGGCGATGGTATCAGGTACGGTTTCCAGTGAATGGTAGGCGTGTTGTATCTGCGTTTCTTGAACTCGAACGATTCGTAGACCGGATGGATCTTTTCCGAGTGGTCGACCGACTGGGCCTGTGGTGATCATTTCCATCTCACCGGCTCGTCCGTAAGCGTTGCGATGGTAGTGTCCCGCGAAGATGGCTCGCACGTTGGCTTGTTTCAGCAGGGCCAACAACGGCGTACGTCGTTCCAAGGGGATGTTGAAGTACTGATCTGGTTCGTCTTCTCGTTCCAAGAACAACGGGTGATGCAGGAACACGAAAATGTGTTTGGCGTCTTTCACTCTCGGGTGTTGGAGCTGCTGCTCCAACCAGCTCTGCTGTTGTTGTAGTCGCTCGGGAGCTCCGCTGGGATCTTTTAGCAGGCTTGAATTGAGCACGACGTTGAAAACGCCACCGACCCAAAACGAAAAGTAGTCGTCGCCGAAATGTTCGTTGTAGCGAGCAATGGACGCTGCGGTGGGACGATTTCCGATGTCATGGTTTCCGCACACGCAAACCAGTGGGATCTCGGTATCGATGTTCGAAAAGTCTTGCTGGTACTGGCTGACCTGAGCTTCGTAGCGGGCTTGGTCGGGGGTGGCGTTGGTGAGGTCGCCGCAAACGATCACGAACTTTGGTTGCAGACGATTGATATGTTCGACCGCTTGTTCGACGAGAGCCTTTTCTTGGTCCAGCCCTTCGTTGCCGGTGAACATGCCGTATTGCGGGTCGGCAAGCTGCATGAAAAAGAACGGCTTGTCCCATGTTTGTTCTGTTTTCGGGTCAAACGCTTTGAAAGTCCGCTCGCTGGCCTGTTGAAAACGATTCGAATCGATTTCTGCAGGTTCATCTGCCGACAGAAACGGCGTTCCAAGCAAACAGAAAATGATCGGCAAGATTTTGGTGGATTGAGTCATCAGACTTCCGATGGTGAAGGGAGTGCAGTTTTTTAGTGCTGTATTCGTGACGTCTTGCGAACCTCGCCCGTTGGCAACGGGCGAGTCAATTTTGCTGTCGGTTGGCCACTCTTGGCCGACATCCGCAACTCGGACGGGCAAGAGTGGCCATCCTACATGCGTTGAAACCTCGGTGACGACTCAATCGACAAGCCGCAGTGGGAGGCAAGCAGTATCGTTGCCCCTACCGAGTTGAGAAGTCGTCCACTGAACCGTTGTCGGGGCGGAGACGCGTATGGAGCATCTGAATCGTCCGGATCGTTTGCCTCGGAAACGGAGCCTTCACATCGTGCCTCGTGGGCAAGCAGGTAGGAGTCTTCGGCACCGTACCGGTTTGGATCAGTGCCGCCGGCACCCCGGCGCACTCCCGGGTAAAGCCCAAACGGCTCGCATGTTGTCGTCCAATCATTTTTGCCCACCTGCTCAAGCATCCCGGATCCGCTCTAATGCGTGCCTGGATCGGTTCGAAATCGTGACTTGGAAAGCAGGAGCGTTGACAGATGGCGACGGAAACCAAAACGGCAGGCAAACGAAAGACGAAGACGGAGCGTCGCCCGAATGTTTTTCACCAGCGATTGGGGACGTTGACGTATCACCAAGCGGTCAATCTGTTGGGAGAGGAAGGCTCGCAGTTGATTCGGACAGGCGGGCGATCCTTTGAGATCCAATCGGACCGAGACGTTTACCTCGGTGGGGATTTGTTTCGAGTTCGAGTCGAAGATGCCGAGATCGAAGGTGGCTTTGCGATCGCGACGATCACGCTGAATTCGGACCGCAAGAAACAGCTTCAATTGAACTGCGATCAATGCGAGGTTCCTTGCGAACACCTGGGCGCCGCGCTGGATTATTTGCTCGATGCGAAATCGGTCTTGGGGTTGGCGATGCCGCCGGACGAATCCGTGCCGCTCGAAAATTTGACCGCCAAAGAACTTCGAGAGCGAGCGATCGCGGAGCGAACCAAGCGTGCAGATGAAGAACGCATGCGAGTTCGATCGATGAAGACCGAAACACCCTGGACAGATTATGTCGTCACCAGTGAACGATCCGGACGCACTTACCGAGTTGCGATGCGTGGATTTGACGATGGCGATTCGTATTGCACTTGCCCCGACTTTCGCACGAATCGGCTGGGGACGTGTAAGCACATTTTGCACGTCCAGAAGAAACTCAAAACTCGTTTTTCTGCTGCGAAGCTTCGTCAGCCCTACCAACGCAAACAGATTTCTCTGGCCGTCCATTATGGATCTTTCGACGGCGGCACCCCAAAAGGGTTGATGTTTCATCTGCCGGCCAAGCTGGACGAATCCGTCGTCGAAATTATCGGCGACGGGGCGACGAAACCGATGCTCGCGGCTGACGAGGTGATGAACCGCTTGAACGCGATCGAAACGGTTGGGCATGATGTGAAAATCTACCCGGATGCGGAAGCGTTTCTGCAACGCGAATTGATGCAGAAACACATTCGGCATGAATGCGATCAGATTCGGGCATCCATCAGTGATCACCCGCTGCGAACGAAGTTGCTGAACGCTGAGTTGTTGCCGTATCAGCTTGATGGGATCGCTTTCGCCGCTGGAGCGGGACGCGCGATTCTTGCCGATGACATGGGATTGGGCAAAACAATCCAAGGCATTGGCGTCGCGGAATTGCTCGCCAATCTTTCCGATATATCTCGCGTGTTGGTCGTTTGCCCCGCTTCGCTGAAAAGCCAATGGAGAGATGAAATCACTCGGTTCAGCGGCCGTTCTTCGCAGATCATTCTTGGGAAGGGCGACGAACGAATCGAGCAATACCAGGGGGATGCGTTCTTCACGATCTGCAACTACGAACAGGTTCTGCGTGATCTGACGGCGGTCGAAAACGTGGCCTGGGATTTGATCATTCTGGATGAGGGCCAACGGATCAAGAATTGGGAATCCAAAACGAGCAACGTGATTCGGCAGTTGGAGAGTCCGTTTCGGTTGGTCTTGTCCGGCACGCCACTTGAGAATCGTCTGGGGGAGTTGTTCACGGTCACGCGTTTCATCGACGATGATTTGCTTGGGCCTGCGTATCAATTTTTCAACCAGCATCACGTGGTGGATGATCGAGGCAAAACGCTTGGTTATCGACAACTCGATGTGCTGCGTGAGACGATGCGACCCGTGCTGCTTCGCCGAACGCGTGCGGAGGTTGCCAAGCAACTTCCCGATCGCACCGACGAGATCATTCGTTGTGAAGCGACCGCGGAACAGAAGGAAGCTCACGATGCGAACATGAAAATCGTCGCTCAAATTGCTGCGAAGAAGTTCATGACCGAAATGGATCGGTTGCGAATGCAGAAGTGTTTGCTGATGGCACGGATGGCTTGCGACAGCACTTACTTGCTGGATCAAGAGGCGGATGAATACAGCAGCAAACTGGATCGATTGGCGGATTTGCTGGAGGGACTGATTGCTGACCCGACTCGCAAGATCGTGTTGTTCAGTGAATGGCGACGAATGCTCAACCGCATCGAGAACCGTCTCGACGAGATCGGGTGCGACTACGTTCGGCTGGACGGCCAAGTGCCTCAAAAGAAGCGGGCTGCACTAGTTTCTCGGTTCCAAAATGATCCGGAATGCCGGGTGATCAACATGACCAACGCTGGTTCCACGGGGCTGAACCTGCAGGCCGCCAACACCGTGATCAACGTGGATTTGCCATGGAATCCTGCGGTGCTGGAACAACGCATTGCTCGCGCCTATCGGATGGGGCAGGAGAACCCGGTTCATGTTTACAAGTTGGTCACGACCAGTGAGCCGACACCGACGATCGAAGAAGGTTTGCTGACAACACTGGCGTCCAAGCAAGATCTCGCGGATGCGTCGCTCAACTTTGACAGTGACGCGTCCGAAGTCTCCATGCAAAGCGGGATGGAGGATCTCAAACGGCGGTTGGAAGTCATTTTGCCTCAGCCGATCGCGGCCCCGGTCGACGAAAGTCAGCAGCGACGAGTCGAGGCCGAAGCGGAGAAGCTCGCAGCCGAGCGAACCGAAAAGGTTTCTGCTGCAAGCGGGCAGTTGGTGACCGCCGCGCTTTCATTGGCGGGCGAGTTGATGGGGAATGGTTCGTCACCGTCCAGCGAAACCGTCGACAAGTTGACCGAGCGATTGACACAGTGCGTGGATCGTGACGAATCCGGCCGGCCTCAGTTGCGGATCAGCTTGGAGAACGACGAGTCATTGCGTTCCTTGGCGACAACACTCGCCAAACTGCTAGGGTGAGCCCGGGACGAGATGGACGGTCGATCCGTTGGGACGCTCAGTTGGTTTGGGGCGATGATTTTGGAAACCCGACGCGTCACGGTTTGTCGGTATTGCTGTAGGTTGGCCACTCTTGGCCGACGTCGGCAACTTGGACGGGCAAGAGTGCCCATCCTACATGCGTTGAAATCTCGTTGACGAATGAATTGATAAGCCGATCAGCGAGGCCCACGCGGGATACCCAAAGCCAGCCCCGTCCGGGGCGAAGGTCGTCGCTGAACGTTCCGCCAATTCGAGCCCCCGTACGATGGGCTTCCAAGCCCGTCGACATAAAAACCCATCACACTTCGGTTTCCAAAAACAAACGCTTGGAACTACTTCCCGAGAATCGCGTCGCGGAGGGTTGGTCGCCACTTGTCTTTCTGGGGATCGTAGATTCCGAACCCTGAGTAGAACTCCCAGTACGCGATTCCGATTCGTCGCTCGATGGCTTCGTCGGCGACAAATCGAGTCCAGTGGTTTCGCGAATCGATGTCGGCTTCTTGGTAGGCACCGAACTCGCCGAGATAGATTGGGATTTTGTTTTCAACGCTCCATCGCAAGGCTCGATCGAGGTCGTTGCGAACTGCCCTTTGTTGTTCGGGCATTCCGGTCCAGGTCGTGCCTTTCCATTGCTTGGATTCATCACCCAACCAACCGGCGCCTTGATGAGTGAATTGAAACGGCGAGTAGTAGTGGAAGGTCGCAACCAAGTTGGAACGATCTTGGGGAAGCTTTAGAAATTGCAACGCATCAATGGAATTGAAATTTGCAGGTCCAACCACGATCGTTCGCTCAGGATGCTTTTCGCGAATGATTGGAAGAGCGTCTGCCAGTAAGCGATTCCATTTTCCTGCGTCCAAGTTGTCGTGAGGTTCGTTGAGAACTTCGAATACCAACTCCGACGGAGCACCCGCGAATTCATCCGCGATTTGTCGCCACAATGCCAGGAAACGATCGGAATGTTGTTCGGGATTGGCGTACAAACCTTCGTAGTGATGAATGTTGATCATCACTTTCAGATCCCGGCGAAGTGCTTCGTCGACGACCCAGCGAACGCGTTGCATGAACGTGGGGCTGATTGTGTAGGGGGAAGTGTTGCTGGCGTGTGACGACCATCGCACCGGTACGCGAACCGAATCAAAACCGGCTTGCTGAATCAAGTCCACGTGTTTCGCTTTGAGTCGTGGCCCCCAATCGCCTTCGCGAGGAGCTTCCAAGGTGTTGCCAATGTTGATGCCGCGTCCGAAGAATGGGGTTTGCTTCTGAAAGAAGGCGGTTGTCTTCAGTCGTTCGAGCAATTGAGTTTCGCTCACGGCACGAATTTTCCGGATAACAAGCGAGCTTTCCTGCGACGGTTTCTCGAGCATCACGGTGATCGAGCGGATTTCGCTCGCGTCAAAGGGGATGTCGGTTTGTCCGTGCCAACTGCCGAATGCAACCCGGATCACACCCGATGCGTTTGCTGGCACGGTCGCCGCCGCAGCACTGCTTCCGTCACGTCCTCGCGATCCTGGATTGCGAGTCGACAGAATAACCTTGAGCGGTTTGTCGCCAGGGTTGAACACGTCGGCTTCCAACGCATCAAAGGCGTCCAGACGAAGCGGCGTGTCCATGAATTCGAATTGAACATGCGGGTACCCGTCGCTTGGTGGAGCAGTGAACTTCAGTTCGCCGCTGGACGGATGTTGGATCCGAACGCCTTGGGGTGTGATCTTGTTGTTCGAGGAAACGTTTGGTCCGAACAAGACCTTTTCGCTATCGGACGACTGGGCCGACGCGGTGGAACAGTTCATGCCGTGCCAACACGTGGCAGCGAGAATGAGAACGAGAGACCAAGCTGGCAAACGGAAACGGAACTCGCGATCGAACATTTCAGACTTGAGGGCAATCGTGGGAGCAAGTGTTGAGATTCAGTAACCTCTGCCGGCAATCATATCCCATCCGAAAGCAAAACGAAGATGCACCAAACGCAGCCCAAATGTCGCGTCGTGTTCAGCTACAATGGCTGAGTTCGTCGAAGGATGACTCCCGCCCTACCTGATCCGCCCACTGATCGTCCCCACCATCGGTCATCGGCTCTCGATCCAGCCCCTGGAACCGCAGCCATGTTGAATTTGACTTCGCGTGCCAAGACGCATACTTGCAACGGGACCACCCGGCGCGATTTTCTGCAGGTTGGAACCCTCGGAATGCTTGGTTTTGGCTTGCCACAATTGCTGGCCGCGGAAGCAGCCGGTGCGGCTGGGAAGAACACCGATCGAAAATCATGCATCATGATTTTTAACCTGGGAGCCCCCAGTCAAATGGATACCTTCGACCCGAAGCCGAATGCACCGGCGGAGGTTCGCGGGCCCTTTCAAACGATTGCGACGCGGGGTGACTTTGAGCTGACTGAGATTTTGCCCAAGCATGCGGAGATCGCCGACAAGTTTTCGATCGTTCGATCGTGCTATCACACGGCCGCCGCCGTTCACGATGCGGGATGGCAGATGCTGCAGACCGGTCGTCAGTTCACAGGTGGAGTGAACTACCCGCATGCCGGTGCCGTCGTCGAATATTTGCAGGGACGACGCACGGACTTGCCCGCTCATGTGGTGTTGCCGCAAACGATGGGACGTGGCGGTGGGAATTTGCCCAATGGACAAGCCGGTGGTTTTCTTGGCAAAGCCTATGACCCGTTTGCGTTGATGGCCGACCCGAGCAAGCCAAACTTCAAAGTTCCCGACCTGTTGCCACCAGCGTCGCTGCCGGATGTTCGTATCGATCGACGAAGACGAATGCGTGATTCCATCGAAAGCCACATGGCTCGGTTCGAAGCGACCGAATCGGCGAAGCTGTTCGATGCCAACTTCGAGGCCGCTTACCGGATGATGAACAGCCCCGAGGCGCGGATGGCGTTTGACCTCTCTAAAGAACCCACGGCGGTGCGGGAACGCTATGGCATGAACCGCTTCGGCCAATGTTGTTTGCTGGCCCGTCGGTTGATCGAAGCCGGGGTGCGGTTCGTCACCATCAACACATTCTTGACGGTCTTCAATGAAGTGACTTGGGACATCCACGGCAGCAAGCCGTTCACGACCATCGAAGGCATGAAGAACATTGTGGCTCCCATGTATGATCAAGCGTACTCGGCATTGATCACGGATTTGCATGATCGCGGTTTGCTCGATGACACGATGGTTTGTGGACTGGCTGAATTCGGACGCACGCCCAAAGTCAATCCGGCGGGAGGACGAGATCACTGGCCGCAGTGTTTCTCATGCACGTTCGCTGGTGGTGGCGTGGTCGGAGGAAGAGCCGTCGGGAAATCGGACCCGGTCGGAGGCGTTCCCGCGGATCGCCCGACCAACCCCGGCGAGATCATCGCAACGATTTACAGGGCAATGGATCTTGATCTGCACGCGGAGTTGCCTGGTCCCGGCGGACGCCCGTTTCCGTTGGTAGACTTCGGTGTTCGCGAAATCAAGGAGCTGTTCGCGTGAGAAGTTCATTCATCCAAACAGCCTTTTGCATATTGGCGATGTTTGCCGCGTCTCTCGGCACAAAGCCAATCGCGAATGCGGACTCGCCTGAGTCAATCGTATTGTTGCCGCAGCAAGTTGAGTTGTCACATGCTGGTGACTTGCAGCGTCTATCGGTTGCAACGTGGCAAGACGGAATCGCTGGATCGACGATCGATGATGTGACGATCGAGACGTCTGACCCGAGCATCGTCAAAGTGGTGGAGCAAACCCTGCACGCGGTTTCCGATGGCGTCGCGACAGTGACGGCCACCACGACGGACGGCAAATCCACCGCGACAGATGTTACGGTCGGCGGTACGAAGCAGCCTCACCAGTGGAGCTTTCGAAACGATGTGCAAAGCGTGCTGGCAAAACAGGGCTGCAACATGGGTGCGTGCCATGGGGCTTTGGCCGGCAAGGGCGGATTTGTGCTGTCGTTGCGTGGGTACGACAGCAACGCAGATTTTCATTCCATCACTCGGCAAGCACGCGGGCGCCGAATCGAAATGGCCGATCCTGGCCGCAGTCTGTTGCTCGCGAAACCAACGGGAGCCTTGCCACACAAAGGCGGCCTGCGTCTGGACACAAAATCGCGAGACTATGAGATATTGGCCCAGTGGATCGCCAACGGTGCCGCGGCTCCTTCCGAAGATGACGCGTTGATCGAGAAGATCACTGTGACGCCAGAGAACGCCAAGCTGCATCCGGGTGATAATTCTCAAGTACTCGTGACCGCTCACTACGACGATGGCACCTCGAGGGATGTGACTCATTGGTCGCAATTCACCGCCACCGATGAGGCGGTCGCGGGGGTGGATGAAACCGGGCGAGTTCAGATCAATGGAAGCGGTGAAGCAGCGGTGTTGGTTTGGTATGCCAGCAAGGTTGCTTTGGCAAGAATGACGGTGCCCTATCCGAATCAGGTTGCGGCGGAGGTTTACGCGTCAGCACCTCGTCGCAATTTTATCGACGACCTGAATCTGCAGCAGCTTCAAACACTTCAGTTGCCACCGTCTGCTCCATGCGATGATGAAACGTTTCTTCGTCGTGCGACGTTGGACACTATCGGGCGGCTACCGACCAAGTCTGAAAGCGAGGAGTATTTCTCCGCACCAGAACACCAGCGTCGTGATGCATTGATCGACCAATTGCTGGCGGCGGAGTCGTTCACGGATTACTGGTCGTACAAGTGGTCCGATGTGCTGGTCATCAATGGGAACAAACTTCGTCCGGTCGCGGTCAAGTCCTATTACGATTGGCTGCACGAAAGCGTCCGCACGAACAAGCCATGGGACGTTCTGGTTCGCGAGATTCTGACATCCACTGGCAGCAGTGCGACCAACGGTGCCACCAACTTTTTTGCGGTCAATCAAACGCCGGAGGATATGACCGAAAGTGCTTGTCAATCGTTCTTGGGATTGTCGATCGGATGTGCGAAGTGCCACAACCATCCGCTCGAAAAATGGACAAACGACCAATACTACGCCATGGCGAACCTGTTTTCACGAGTCCGGGCAAAAGGCTGGGGCGGTGATTCGCGAAACGGTGATGGCGTGCGGCAACTGTATGTTTCGACGTCTGGCGAGTTGGTGCAACCCAATCTCGGAAAAGCACAGCCGCCCGCTCCGCTCGATTCCGAACCGATGGCGTTTGACGATCCCCGAGATCGCCGGGAAGTCTTGGCTGAATGGTTGACCGACCCAGCCAATCCGTACTTCGCACGCTCGATCACCAATCGCATTTGGGCAAACTTCTTTGGTCGAGGGTTGGTTGAACAGGTCGATGATCTTCGGCTGAGCAATCCCGCCAGCAACGAGGACCTGCTCAACGCGGCGGCCCAGCACCTGAGTGATTCCGGTTTCGATCTCAAGACGTTGATGCGAACGATCTTGCAAAGTGAAACCTATCAGCGGAGCAGTTTGACGGTCGAGGGAAACCGCGAAGATCCGAAGTATCTGAGTCACTACGCACCTCGACGTTTGATGGCGGAAGTATTGCTCGATTCGATGGATCAGGTTTTGGGGACATCAACGTCGTTCACCGAGATTGCTTTTGCGGGCGCCGACAAGCAGAAGACGGATTTTTACAGCGCCGGCACACGAGCGATTGAGCTCTACGATTCCGCTGTCGATTCGTATTTCCTGAAAACCTTTGGCCGCAATCCTCGCGAGATTGTTTGTGAGTGCGAGCGTGATGCCGAGCCGTCGATGGTTCAGGTCCTTCACTTGTCCAATGGTGAAACGTTGAACCCCAAGTTGAACGATCCGGCGAGTTTGCCCAGTCTTGCGGCAGCCGAAAGGTGGGATCGTGACGAGTACCTCGACGTCTTGTTTCAAAGGGCGTTGTCTCGAGTCCCGACGGCGGCGGAGCGTCAATCACTTGTTTCGGTGATGGACGAATACGGAGAGGACCAAACCACCGCGATGCGAGACGTCGCTTGGAGCGTTTTGACCAGCGTCGAGTTCACCTACAACCATTGAAGCGATCCCCGATGAGAACTCACTGCATCTTTTTGTTGTTGGCTGTTTGCTGTTCTTCGATGAACGCTTTCGCGGTCGACTTTGTCGAAGACGTGGCGCCGATTCTGCAAACGTATTGCGTCGGTTGTCATGCCGAGGATGATGCGCAGGGCGGATTGGCGATGGACACGCACGCTGCTTTGATCAGCGGTGGTGACTCGGGGTTGGCACTCACCCCGGGTGTTGTATCGAGCAGCCGAATGTTTCTGATGGCATCGGGCAAGCTCGAACCGGTGATGCCACCCGATGACATGGAAGGCCCAAGCGAAGAAGAACTTGCGATCTTGGCTGATTGGATCGAAGAAGGTGCGGAGGGTCCGGACGGAGACATGCCGATTCGTCGCGAACTGAAAACACCGAAAATTGCGACTTCTTCCGATGCGAATTTGCCAGTCACCGCGATTGCTCGCTCTAGCGATGGTGCATGGCATGCGACTGCGAAGTTTGGGGCGATCACTTTGGTCAACCTCGCCCGTGGCGAGTCGATGGAAGTTGCGAATCCCTGGGGCAAAGTCAATTCACTTCAATTCAATGGTGATGGCACGCAACTGCTGGCCGCATCGGGGCTGACCGGTGGTTACGGACAAGCGACCTTGTTCAACGTGGCCGATGGTAGCGTGCGTCAGGAGTTGGTTGGTCACCGTGACGTTTTGTACGCGGCTGAGTTTTCGCCTGACGGAAAACGAATCGCAACGGCGGGCTACGACCGGAAAATTCTAATTTGGGACACGAGCAACGGTGAGGTCGTTCAGGAATTACTTGGCCACAACGGCGCGATCTTTGATCTCGCGTTTTCTCCGGATGACGCGTTGCTCATCTCAGCTTGCGCTGACGAAACGGTCAAGGTTTGGGATGTGGCGACCGGACAACGCTTGGACACTCTCAGCCAACCCGAAGGCGAAGTGAATAGCGTTCTGTTCTCAAAGGACGGACGGTGGATGTTGGCAGGCAGCGCCGACAATCGTCTTCGAGTTTGGAAGTTGGTCTCAAAGTCAGAGCCCGCGATCAACCCGATTGTGCAGACCCGGTTTGTTGATGAGTCACCAATATCGGGGATGACGCTGACTCCCGATGGCCGCGGTTTGGTGATCGTCAGTGAAGCGGGCAATGCCAAGTTGCTTCGAACCGACGATTGGTCGGTGGTCGGAGCGATGGAGCCCTTGGGCGAAACACCCAGTGAACTGTTTGTGTCCGCGGATGGGACTAAGGCCACCATCGCGTTGATGGATGGCCGCGTTGTGGACCGAGTCCTGCCTGAGATCATACCGCGAGGCTCCGGACCGAAACGCACAACATTGGAGCCGGTTTACTTGGATCTCGGGCCGCTGGTTTCTTTGGAGGAGTCGAAGCTCGATTTTATCGATGGTGTCGCCGACGTCGGGCGTGGTTGTGAGGTCACCGGATCGCTGACAACGACGGGCGAAGAAGACTGCTATCGATTTTCCGCTGGCCGTGGTGAAGCGTGGATGATCGAAGCGGATGCGACTACGGGGGACCTGGATCCAAAAATCGTTTTGTTGGATGAAGCTGGTCATCCGCTGTTGCGAACCAGGTTGCAAGCGATTCGAGACACCTACTTCACTTTTCGCGGCAAGAACAGCGGCCAGGTCAATGACTTTCGATTGTTTGGTTGGCAAGAGATTGGTTTGAATCAATACCTCTACTCCAGTGGTGAGGTCACGAAGACATGGCGACATCCGCGTGGTCCGGACTCCGGGTTTGACGTGTATCCCGGGGCGGGAAATCGGCACACCTATTTTGGCACCACTCACACGACTCATGCGTTGGGGGAACCCGCCTATGTCGTTCGCGAATTGGGACTGGGCGAGAAACCGGAGCCGAATGGATTGCCCGTGTTCGATGTGTTCTATGAAAACGATGACGATCCGAGTCGTATGGCGGGTGAGTCCAGCCGGTTGGATTTCGTCGCTCCACGCGATGGGGATTTCACCGTATGTGTTGGCGATACTCGTGGGCATTCCGGCGATGATTTTCGGTATCGACTGCGAATTCGACCGGCGGCACCATCGTATTCGGCGTCGATTGGCAAAATGAACGCCAGCATTCCGGCCGGGGCAGGCCGCAAGATCGACTTAAGTGTTCAGCGCATCGATGGATTCGACGGACCCGTCACGTTTGAGATTGGGGATTTGCCGTCGGGTTGGCACTCCAATTTCCCCGTGGTTGTCGAAGCCAACCAGCGTTCTGCCGAAGGCGCGATCTTCATTCCAAGTGGAACGCAAACTCCTGCGGGAAAGGTCGATTTGCAAGTCACGGCCAAAGCGGAGATTTTGGATCGCCGCGTTGAGCGGCATGCGGGAACGATCACGGGGCTGACCGTTGGAACGCCACCCAGCGTGATTCCGATGATTCAGCCCGTCGATCGAGACGTTCCGGAAAACGAAGATTGGACGCTCGTGATTCCTCGCGGCACAACCGTATCAGCGCGGATTGTGCTTCGGCGCGGCAAGGATACGAAAGGTAAGGTGAACAACGGCGAGATTCGATTCGGGAAGGAGGGCAGCGGACACAATGCCGCCCATGGTGTCTACGTCGACAACATTGGACTGAGCGGTTTGCTGGTCCTGCCCAACGAGAACGAACGAGAGATGTTCATCACGGCTGATCCTGTCGCTGCCTTGGGAAAACGATCGTTCTTCCTGATCGCAGAGACTGACGGTGGTGTGGCTAGTTTTCCCATCACGATTGATGTTCAAGATGCAGCCGCGCTCAGTGCTTCCGCCGAATAAACTTTTTGGTGTCCAACGTCATCCAACCATTCGGGGAATTGATTCTCAGTCTTTCCCGAAATAGACAGGGTTGTTGTCGTCACTGGAAAGCTGCATTTGGATAAGCAAAGAATGTCTGTTCGCCGTTGGACCGAATTCTGTCTCGTTTCCACTTTGCTGTGGTTCGTGATGGCGGAATTGGCAAGTGCGGCGACTTTTGCGAGTTTCTCCGCTTCCCGCCACAATCGTTTTTTAGGCGACGATTCTCTGAATCCCGATTTCTGGTTGGATCACTCTTTGCTGACCGGCGTGGCAGTCCGGCGTGCCGTGCTGATCACGCCGCTGCACTACGTCACCGCAACTCATACGGGGATGATCAATCCGACGTTTGTGGCCGCTGATGGGACGCGGCACACTTACACGGCGGAGTCATCCACTGTGTTGCAAACAACATTGCAAAATGATTTGGTGCTGTCGAGTGGCACAACACTCATGGCCGGAACGGTTCATAACAGCGATTTGTTGCTGGTGACATTGGATGCACCTGTGCCGGCGAGCGACGGGATCACGCCAATGCCCGTTTTGGGAGGTGGGTACTTTGACATGCTGGGCCGGAGCATGATCGTCCAAGGTCAAAACTCACAGTTCGGTTCCGACACGATCGACTTCACTCAAACGGTGAGGCTCAACACCGGTGCAATCACCGAGTCGGTCATTTATCGGTGGGATCATCCGTTGGGCGGAGGCGGCATGGATGAACTCACCTTGGTTGGTGGTGACTCGGGTGAAGGCTCGTTCGTTGAACATGGTGGCGAGTATCTTTTCACGGGGACGAACATGGGCATCTACACCGATCCCGATACGTCGGAAAAGTTCAGTTTCAACAACTTCGTTTCGCCCTACGTGGATTTGATTGCCTCCGAAGTCGCCGCGGATGGTTTTTCGATCAGGGTCGTTGCGGTTCCCGAACCTTCGATGGCGTTGGCGATGCTTACAACGATGGGTTTTGTATGGGGACGACGACGTACCAAGCGATCCCGACCGCATGGACGAGTGAGGCGAGCAAAACCATCAGATGCCAAACCGCGTGCAAGTAAGGAGCTCGTCGGTCGTTCATGAGAAAGACGGTTCCTAAGCTGTAGAGGACACCGCCAATGAACATCGCGTATGCGAGTTCGACCGGAACGTTGCGGATCAACGGAATGGCAGGCAGCCATCCGAGTAGCAAGTAAGACACGACGCTGATTGAATGCAGCCGGTGCATCCTCACAGCTTTGTTGAAGAAGCCTGCCAACGCGGCCACCCACATCGCCGTCAGCAATGGGATTCGCCAGCCATCGGGTGAGTAGGCGTAGGCGATCGGAGTGTAGGTTCCGATGATCATCAAATAGATCGCCGCTTGGTCACACGCACGAAAGCGATCAAGCCAAGGTTGTTCCAAGTACACGTGCGACAAAGTCGAGCAAACAAAGGTGGTCACGACCGACGCGGCATAGACACCACAAGCGATCGCCAATCCAGGTTCGCCCGCCGATGATCGGACCAGCGCGGCGCCGACAATACACCAAAGCGCCGCCGACAAGCCGTGCGTCCATGCGTTGGCCCATTCCTGTTCGGGCTGAATCGGTGGTGCATCAAAGGTGTGATCCAACGTCTATTTTCCCTTCAGGAGGTTTTCGTCACGCAGCCAACGCAAACACAGTTCAGGCCAAAGGTCGTCGGCTCGACCGTCCATGCGACCGCCAAAACCATGGCCGCTCCCCGTGAATACGTGCAATGCCGATGGCACGCCGGCTTCGTGCAATTTGGTAAACGTCGTCACGCAGTTCATCACCGTCAATCGGTCGTCTTCTGCGTGGGCCAAGAACATGGGTGGTGAATCTTCAGTGATCTCAATTCCATTCAGTTCATCGGGTGAGTCTTCTTTGACAAGCCATGCGGGATAAATGAGACAGGCGAAATCGGGCAAGCGAATCTGTTGATCAGCATCATCGATCGCATCGTACTGACGTTCCGTGATCGTTGCGGTACGACACGCCGCCTGGCCGCCAGCGGAGAAGCCCATCACGCCAACTTTGTCCGGAGTTTCGCCGGTGACTTTGCCGGCTCGGATCAGGGCGATCGTCCGCTGGATGTCTTGGACAGGTGGTTTCCATCTCGGTTCCATTGTCCGAGTCGGCACGCGATACTTCAGAACAACGCTGGTCACGCCGCCCGCGACCAACTGCTCGGCGATCTCGGTGCCTTCCAAGTCCCAAGCCAAAATCGAAAACCCTCCACCCGGGCAGACGACAATGACGGTCTTGGACGGATTGCCGTCTGCATCTTTGGCGGGAAAAACATGCATTTCTGGCGTGGACACATTGCCCAAACGCATCAAGCGTTTTCCACCAATTTTGTTGTCTGTCGGTTTGGTGAGGTCGGCTTCCGGTTCAGTTGGTGCGTCCCACTTCGGTGGATCCGATGGCCAGACGGGAAGTACGTCGCTTGGGTCGGCTCCATAACAGTCGGTGCAGACACCAGTGGCGGACGCCATCATCGCGATCAGAGCGAAGCTCCAAAGCCAATTTCGTTTGGCCAAGCCAGTCGTTTTCATTGCGAGCAAATCTGTGAGTGGGATTCATTTGGAAGACAGGCCGACATCGTAACCCATGCGTCGATCACGCGCGGCTCCACCAGAATCGGACCAGGTCGGCGACCTGCTCGCCTTCGATTTCATCGCCGAGCATCAACTCGTCCGCGAGTGCTGCGATTGCCGACCAGCACGGATCTGACGCGACGATTTTACATAGACGGACGATGGTTTCTCGCATCAATCGGATTTGTTGAGCCGCTTGCGGTTTGAGGGCCGCCGCGCACAACTGGGCTTGCTGCCAATCGCTCTGCCAAGCCCGTACGTCCAACAACTCCTCGTCACCGCTTTGGTACACAAACTCGGCAACGGGTCCCGCAAGGATCGTCAGCAATTCACGTTGGCGTTGCCAGTTGTCACTTGGGTCGACGCGTCCCCAATTGACGATGCAGTCGCCAAATCGACGTGGCAAGTCACCGTCTTCATCATCGAACATGGACGCTTGGGAAAGCGTGACTCGGTCGATTTGGGCACCCAATGCGCAACCAACGATCGCGTGACCGGCCTCGTGATAGGCAGTCACCAATTCATCGTCATCGTCTGGCCAAGTCCAATCCAAGACAGCTACCCGTACTCGCGGTTCGTATCGCGAGACATCCTAGTGCATCGTCCCGCGATCGTCTCCGGGGGCGGCAGGCGTTCGAGGCGATTGGCGGCTAGGCGGGGCGGCTGATTCGGTAGTTCTTTGTGCGGACAACGAGTGTATGATCGCGCATGAAAAAACCGCCGCAAGTGATCAACACTTGGCCGGTTCAGTCATACTGTTGATGAAGCTCAGGGCCTGAGCTTCCGAAAATTGTTTCTTGGACAGAAACTCGGAGCCCGAGTTTCCGACATGTCTGTCTGGTCAAGAAGATCGGGGCCCGAGCTTGTAGAAAACTCGGGCCCCGAGTTTTAAAAATCAACTAGTTCAGCATTTGCTTGACTTCGGACATCACAGCAGCGACGTCGATCTTGTCAGCATCGAACTCGTGACGTGCGACGACTTGCGAGTCGTTGGCGATCACGACAGTGATTTGTGCGTCTTCGGACAATTTGTAGTTTGCAGGACCATTCTTATCCTTGGCAACGACGACCGGCACATTCTTAGCAGCCATCTTTTTGCCTTCGCTTTTCATGCTGTCAGCTTTTTCGCCGAACAGAGTGACAAAGCTTTTCAGTTGTGCGTCACCATTGGAGGCGACGGCGGAGTCAAGTTCCTTCACCAACTTCGCGACGGGTTCGCTGGTTTGGCGAGCGAAGACCATGACCATCGGACGCGAGCCGTATTTGCAGCGGTAGCACAATGCTTCGCCGGCTTCGACACCATCATCTTCTGCACCAGCGACCTTGGTCACGTAGAACGCGCCGATTGGATCACCTTGGCACAGTCCTTTGTCAGCAGTGGCAGGGTCTGCGGCGAACGCAGCAGGGATTGCCATTGCACAGGCCAGGGCAGCAGTCAAAAACAAACGCGACATCAAGCTTCTCCGTTTGAAGCGGGGATACTTCGCGAGATCAGACGATGTTGTCCGATGCCTCGCAGGAAATAGGTCTATTGCTAAACAATGACGATCAGAACGATTTGTCCGCCATTGCACGCCCAAAAGTCGCCAAGATTCGACGGCTTCGGCGGTTGCTGTTCATTATTCCACCGCCGAATCGCTTCGGCTAGTGACGATCGCGTCAATTGTACCGCGACGACTACCGCGATTGGGTTCAAACTGATGGCAACGTTTACCCCAAACGCACAATTGCGTTGAAGGTTACAGAGTGTATCAACTCTTACCCGAAAGGAATTTCCAATGAATTTCGCTCGTACCATTGCCGCTGTTGCGGTTGCCGTTTGTATCTCGTCCGCTTCGTCCGCCAGTGCTTGTGGCCTTCTCGGCTGTGGCAACGACTGCTGCGACGCGGCTCCTGTTTGCTGCGAAGCTCCAGCACCTGTCTGCTGCGAACCAGCTCCCGTTTGCTGCCCACCAGCACCCGTGAAGGTTTCCTGGTGCGTCAAGAACCCTTTGACTTGCTGTCCCGTTGAAGTCAGCGCCTGCGTTCCTGCTTGCTGCGAAAACGTGATCCCAGAATTGGTTTGCTGCAAAAAAGGTTTCTTGGGTCGCAAAGTCATGACCTTCAGCTTCCCTTGCTGTGACACTTGCGTGGACGTTGTCTTCACGCCATTGGGCCGCGTCATCGTTCGCGACTGAATTTGAGTTTGGTGGCGAGATCACACATCGGCCACAATTGAACCACGTCTCTCAGACGACTACAAAGCCGGTTGATATCTTCAGCCGGCTTTTTCTATGCGCAGTGCCATGTCTAACGAACCAGTGTCCAGCGACTCACCATCCATCGTTTGCAAAATCGCGACCCAGCAGCAATGGGAGCAGATGCAAACCACCGGAAAGCTTCCCCCGGCACCGATCGATGTCGCGGACGGCTTCATTCACTTGTCCACCGAGGAGCAAGTCCCCGGAACATTGGCGGCTCACTTCGCCGGCCAAAGCGGTTTGGTCGTGCTGTATATTCGAGTGACTGAAATCGACGACAACCTACGCTGGGAACAATCTCGCGGAGGCGAACTGTTCCCGCACCTCTACGCCGAGTTGCCGGTCTCAGCGGTGGAGCGAGCCGAATCGGTCTCTGCATAAGCCACGACGCTGGAACCGGCCTCGCCACGAGCAGTGGTTTGGCGTGACGATTGAATGGTCCAACCGCACCTTCGGATCCAAAACAGCCCGACGCTGACAGATGCCAGCATGAGGGCCGCGTTGAAAACAGATGCCGCTGCCAAGGCAGCCAACTCAACGACTAGGTTCCATCTCAAAGGCCAAAGCACAAAACGAACCTCTATCCAAAGCGCCCACGCGAACGTAGTTGCTGCTGCAACCGTCCCGGCCGCAAGCAGATGCAAGGCGATCCGAAAATTTCGACTCGACCTTGTTGCGGGCTTTCGATTGCCGTCAATCGGTATGGCGGTAAAAGGGATGATGGTTTTTACCATTATCGAAATGATCACCGCGGTGGCGATTCCGAATCCGATGGCAATGTAGAAATCGGCTTCAACCGAGACCTCGCGAAAGGCAAATCGTGCTATGCCGAAGATCAATGCAGTCGCGAACATCAAACCCATTAGATCGCGAATTGAAACGTGCCGGGGTGCCGACGCGACCTTCATTTGCGGACGCAAGGACTTTGAGGTAATCCACTGCGACGCCGTCGCAAAAACGCTGAGGGTGACGCAGAAACCGAAAAGCAGCGGAGTGATGTCCTTGATGAATCTGGAGGTAGGCACCGCATCGAAAAGACTCAGTGCGATCGCCATCAACAATAGGTTGACAATGACGGTGCCCGCAACGAAAACCGCAGTGAATGCAAGACGCTGAAACAAGAGCAAAGGAACGAATACGGCAAGGCCAAAAGCGGCGATCATCGGAGTGCACATGACGCCGATGATTGCGATGAGTAACGCGTGAGAGGAGGGTTGCGGAACGGAATTGCTACTCAGAAAACCGAGAACTGCGGCCCCCCAGACGACACAAACGCCCAGCCAAGCCACCATCCCCAGCAAGCCAAACGCCAAGCTTCGCCAGTCCAGGAGGCGAACCCCGAGAAGTGAATCAGGAGCGTGAGGCTTTGGGGTGGCATCTGAGTTATCTGTCATGACAACAGTCCGTTGACCGGGGGTGTCTCCGATGGCGAAATCTTCAGGTCTCTGGAATGAGGCCGCTCAAGCGTCCAGCCACAGCGTCGCAGCCAATAGAGGCCCGTGCCGAGCATTGCGACCATCACGGCTGCGTTGAACATAGACGTCATGACCCAGGATAGTAATCCACCGATGGACCATGTCGCAAAGTCGGCAGTCGATGCCATCAGCACCAGGTTGCTGATCGCAGCAATTGCCCAAGTGATGATCACGGGGCGATATTTGATTGCCGGATCAATACAAGGAAACCCGACTCGAACTTGATAGTTAGTTGGGATGACGGCGTAGGTCATCGCGGCGGATGCTAGTCCTGACACGAATCCCGCTGCCGCCAAGATAAAGATTAAGGGGGTGATCTCGTAGGATCCAAAAAAGAATTTCCAGGCAACACAGGCCAACGCAACGGTGAGGGCAAGTTCCAGCGAGGTTCCGATGGATATCGGTCTCGTTCGCTTCACAAACAGCATGTTTGGTCGGAGTGTTTGAGATCTGATCCATTGCAGCGCCGTGGGAATCGAGCTGACCGAGACGCAGAACACGAAGACTGACGGCGCGATGGCAGTCCATGTCTCAGAGCGTCCGGCGGGCGCATTTCCCAATAGCCTCAACAAAAATAGAAGCAATTCGAGATCCAACCCGATTATGACTGCGACAAAGAGTGATTTTGCGAGGAGGCGTTGTGACAGCAGGAATGGGAGGAATGCCAATAGCGAGACGGAAGCGAGCATCGGCAAATTCATCATCCCAAAGATGGCATACTGCAATGCGTAAGATGGCTGAGGAACACCGAAGTAATCGAGCAAAGCCAAGGTAATTGAGAAACAGACAATGCAAATTGCAGGGAAGAGGAATATGCCGACCATCCCATGCACAAAGCTTTTTGTGTCGATGCATTCAAAGTCCTCTGTCCATCGAGAAAGGAACCTGTTGGCAAGAGATTTTACGGGCTCCGATTCGCTGTCCGAGTTATCAAAAACCAATGGAAATGTCCTCAGCGAAGAGCCTTGACCTCGTTGTGTCGATGGCAGCCGACCAGATGATCGTTGACCATGCCTGTCGCCTGCATCAAAGCATAACAGGTCGTGGGGCCGACGAATTTCCAACCGGCCTTCTTCAGTACGCCGCTCATCTTGGTTGACTCTTCTGTGATCGCGGGGATTTGATCAAGCCTTCGATAAAGCCGACGCTTCTTTGGTGCGAATTGCCACAGCAACTCGGCAAGCGACTCGTCCCTGTCCAACATGACGGTCATCGTCCGAGCGTTCTGAATTGTGGCTTCGATCTTGGCTCGGTTTCGGATGATCCGAGAATCGGTCATCAGTCGCTCGGCATCGGATGGCGTGAACTTTGCGAGCCGACGCGGATCAAATTCGGCAAAGCATTCCCGGAACGCCTCGCGGCGTTTCAAGATCGTGATCCAAGACAGGCCGCACTGGAAACCTTCCAAGCAGATCTTTTCAAACAGACCCAGATCATCCCGGACGGGCACGCCCCACTCTAAGTCGTGGTAGCGGATGTAGTCCGTGTCGGTGCCGCACCATCCGCAACGAGCATTGCCTTCTTCGTCGGTGAGGAGATCCTGTGGCAATGCATTCACCTGTCAATCGTTTTGCGAACAGCATTCGCACAGCGTGCTCTTCGCTCACGCGATTTAAAGTTGCGTTTTTTCCTCGAATGGCCAACGGCCTCGTTCAACATAGCCAGGGGCATCGCCCCTGACGCAGAAAAACACGCCCCTACTTTGGCCAACGGCCCAATTCAATTCAGAACGTTTGGGTTGATGTTGGCCGTTGGCCAACCAATTTCCCTTCGTTCTCGATCCCTGGGGCGATGCCCCAGGCTACGATGACGAAGGCCGTTGGCCAACAAAACCGAATGCAAAAGCGCAACTCTAAACTAACGCCGCGGGCTAGTTAATCGACGCGTCACGCTCACGTCCAATACCGTCGGCAAAACCGCTTTACAGCAACGATTCGCCGCGAGCGTAGCGTCCGAGGGTTTGCTGGTATTTCTTCTTGCCCTCTTCGACGCTTTGGCGAATCGCTTTGGTGCTTTCCTCGCTC
Organism: Rhodopirellula sp. UBA1907; assembly: GCF_002337565.1. NCBI lineage: Bacteria > Pseudomonadati > Planctomycetota > Planctomycetia > Pirellulales > Pirellulaceae > Rhodopirellula > Rhodopirellula sp. UBA1907. The sequence goes on from NZ_DDGH01000060.1 coordinate 98,581, forward strand.
TCTTTGCGAAGTTCGGCGATCATTTGAAGCGATTCGATTTGGAACCCGCTGATCGCATCGACCAGTTTCTGCACCGATTCGGGATCGATCGTGCTTCCGTAGCCCGCTTTCAATGCAGCACGTTCCAATTCGCGACCCAGACCAGCGATGTCTTCCAGTCCTTTGTTGACGCCGTCCTTCATGGCCTCCGTGGCCTGGGTGACTTCGTGCAAACCATGTTGGCTGGTGTAAACCGTTCCCAAAATCGTGAAGACGTGTTCGTTGGTCGTGAAGAAGGTCACGGCGCGGCGGAACACACGTTCTTTGACGTCGTGGGTTTGCTTCAGTTTTGTGATCAGCGTTTCTCCGACGTCGTAGCCGATCTCGAGGTTTTCGGCGATGTCTTTGAGCAACTGATACGTCTTGTCTTCTTCTTCGAATTTATGGCGAGCTTCGTCACGTTGAAGTTCCAATTGGCTCTTGCCGGCTTGATCTTCACCGGTGTAGTTGTCGAGAGCTTCTTGTGCGGTCGCCAACCCATCTTTGGCGGCTTCCAAGATCGGAGCGTGGGTGTCCAGCAATTCGCGAGCGAGCACCTCGGCTTCTTTCAATGCGAATCGGAAGTCGATGTACGCGTCCATGATTTGTTCTTCGACCTGCAACGCGTCTTTGGTGTCCTTGGCGACTTCGCCGTAGACTTCCGCGATTTTCTCGAAACGATCGCTCGGCGTACCGCGGCGGATTTTCATCCACCAGTTCGACACTTTTTCGGTGCCGCTGATCTTTCCGTCGTCCAGCTGCGAGATGAGACGTTTGCTGTCCTCGCGTACTGAATCGAACATCTGCGTGATGTCCATGTAGCGGTTGCCGATTTGAACCGATTCGATGTTGTCTCGGACGAGTGCGTTGAACGCGCTCATGTGTTTGATCACGTCTGCGATCGCGAGCACCTTGGCTTCGTCGAGGTGCCGGACACCTTCGAGCAGGCTGATCAATTCTTGCGGAGCAGTGTTCTCGGACGTCCCAAACTTCTTCAGCGTTTCGAGAGCACTGTCCAGATATTGCCGCATGGACTGAGTGTCACGCTGCGTCGCCGGAGCGGCCGACGTGGTTTGTTGGGCGGACTCTGCCGGAGCGGAGGCTTTGGCTTGCTGGCTCATGACCAAGAACTCGTGCGTAAAATTAGTAACGTGAAAAGGAAACTCTGCCGCGGAGGAACGATCCGTTTCAGGAGCGTCCGCCGAACGATTGTACCACTGCCGTGATTGGCGAATTTTGCCACCAATCGGGGCGCATCAAACTGATCTCAAAGTTGAAACGTGATATCCAAACAAAATGGCCCTCGATCTCGAAAGTCATTGGGCCGGCGAAGTTGTTTCATGGGCATCGGTTCCTAGATTACGTTGCGGTGCAACCAGGGGCAATCATACGAAAGCTGAACAGACCACTCCCGCGATGACGCAACCGGGCGATACAATCCAATCATTGTCGAAAGCCGCATCCTCGGTTCGACAGCCGAAATCAGCGCCCCGAAGTTGGCAATGAAAAGCCTTCTTCATTCAACGCCAACCACTCTTCACAATTCTTTTCGTCATGGCCAACGCTCAAGCACAAGCGACCGCACCGTCGACCATGGAACAGCTGCGCGAACGCCGCGCCGCGACCAAATTGCCTGGCGAAGACCTGACGATTGCAGAAACACTGCGGGTCATGGATGTCGCTCGTGAATTGCGAGATCGCCGCACCACCGCGGAGGAAATGTTTCGTTCCGACGACGTCCGTATTCAATTGCGTGAAAAGTTGATGCGAACCGCAGCGATGTCGGGAGATCACGTCAGCGAAGCGGAGATCGATGCCGCGATCGATCAATACCTTTCGAATCTTCACACTTACGAAGAACCCAAGCCTGGACTGAAAAAGTTTGTCGCCTATTGCTGGATCTGGCGGACACGGATTGCCATGGCAGCCACCGCGGCCGCCGCTGCGGGAGCTTGGTATTTTTTTACGTAAACGTTCCACGCGGTCGGTTCCGATCCGATCATCACGCCACAACATTTGCAAACGTTCCTTTCGCCCCCTCGTCTCGCCATGCCGCTGACCGGACCCACCGTCCATCAACAATTGCTGGCGGCTTACAACCAAGCCGCAGCGAAACTGGAGCAGCTTCGTTCTCAGTTGGGGCAATTCCAGTCGGAGCAGGACTCGCTGCAGAACCAGCGTGACGAGACGTTGCGCAGTTTGGCTCAGCACTACTTGCCCGAATTGACTCCCGAAGCGATTCAGGAAACGTGGTCCGAGGTGCGGGCATCGATGTCCGAGATCTTGCTTCGCAAACAAAATCACGAGCGGCGATTGCACGAGGATCTCGAGGCCGACACACATGGGCGCGAAACGCAGGAAGCCGCACTTTCGCAATTGAATGAATCCATCGCAGCAGCGGAGGCCAAGCAGGAAGAATTGATCGCGGCGGTGGAGCAAACGCTTCGAGACAACCCAAACTTTGTCGCCCTATCGGACCGAGCCGCGATGGCCGAGGCTGCGCTCGAACGAGCGGAAGCGAACTTGGACGAGATCAGCCAGGACGCCGCTCGTAAGTTGCCGGCCTACGAAGAGTGCAACCTGTTCTGCTATCTGAGGGATCGGAAGTTTGGGACGCCGGAGTATGCCCACCGCGGATTCACTCGGCGGATGGATCGCTGGATCGCAAAGCTCAACAACTATCAAGAATCCAAACGCAACTACGACTACCTCACGACGACCCCTGAAACGATGCGGACGATCATCGCGGAAGACCGTGAGGCTCTCGAAACCGTGATGGAGGAATTGGAGCGGCATCGTGATGACGCCGCCGCGGAGCACGGTCTGGATCAACATCTTCGTGAGGTGCGTGCGCTGAATCGGCAGCGTGATGCAACGCTGAAGGATCTTGACGAGTGGACGCAGCGTTGTGAGCAAACGCAAGCCAAATTGACCGAGCTTGAGACGCCGCAGTGTTCTTACTACCAAGAAGCAATCGAGTTGTTTCGTGAAATGCTCGATCGGACTGACACGCACGAATTGCGGCAGCAAGCCCGGCGGACTCCTGAGATCACCGATGATCAAATTGTTGCGTCGTTGCGTGGGATCGAGACCCGGATGGACCAGACGGAATTGTCGAGCAATCGTCATCAAGAGGAGATGATGGAGCAGCAACAAATCCATCAAGCGATTGGTCGCTTGATCCAGCGATTTCGTGCATCGGGTTACGAGCAGGCTCGTTGCCAGTTCTCCGACATGCTCGACGTGTTGACTCCACTGGATCGAGCCCGCTCAGCACACGATGTGGATGATCTTTGGAATTCGATCCGCCGGATGCAAAGCTGGGGGCCGACCGCGATGGATCGGGTTACGAATGTCGCGACGCACCCGATGACGCAAGTTCTGGTCAATGCGATGGCTCACGCCGCGGCTGGTGCGATGAGCGAACACGCTCGCCGGGCTGGTCGTCGCACCCGTCGGCGTCGATAGCCGGCAGGAAACAATTGGGGCGAAACGGTTGCCTTATCATCATGTTCTCAGCCATTCGTCGCTTTCTTTCAGGTCAACGTCATGAAGTTTTTGTCAGCGGTTTGGTGTGACCTGTTGCTAGCGAACTACGAGGTCGATCCCGGTGTGCTTCAGCCGTTTGTGCCCGCTCGCACTTCGCTGGACGATTTCGAAGGGCGGCACTATGTCAGTCTCGTTGCATTCCGGTTCGAGAAGACATCCGTCGTTGGTGTTCCAGCTCTTTTTCACCGGCGGTTCGAAGAAGCCAATCTTCGGTTCTACGTCAAACCAGACCGAGATCCGTCGCTTCGGGCGGTGACGTTTATCAAAGAGATTGTCCCGAGCCGAATCATTCCGTTGGTAGCCAACAACCTCTTCGACGAGAACTACGTTCGGCTTCCGATGAGCCACGGTGTGGATGAACAGTCCTGTTGGTATGCATGGGGAGACCAGCAGTCACAACGATTTTTAGCGACCATCGGCAGTGAACGCAGTTTGCCAGCTCCCGGTTCATTTTCTGAATTCATCACGGAACACTACTGGGGCTATGCGAAAGGTCCAAAGCGAACGCTTGAGTACGAAGTCACTCATCCACAGTGGCCGTGCAGCGAAGTCTTAGGCCACCGCATCGAAATTGACTTTGGCCGAACATACGGCGAGGAATTCGCTTTCCTCGATCATGCGACCCCCGCCAACGTTCTTTACACGCCCGGTTCCGAGGTCACTGTTTCGTTCCCGCGTCGAGTTTGATTGTTTCACTCTTGGTCGTCGGTGATGTCTCGATTCAGAAAACGTTTGGTTCGTTCCGCTGCCGTATCGAGCAGCGCATCTGTTTTGTCTGTCGCGGTCTTGGATAGCTTCTCGGCATCCATTTTCTTGACAGTCTCGATTGCTTTGTCGGCGGTTGCTCCGAGCACGGGCTGGACTTCGTCTGCAAAGGCTTGGAAGCGAGCTTCGACGCGTTCGGTTGTCTGGATGCCACGCTCAACCTTCGGTAATAGTCCAAACAGCAAAGTGCCAGTCGCGGCCGCCATGACCAACAAGTTGGCCGCGAGCAATCGAACAACCCAAGAGAGTTTCTGGGAGATGTCAGCGTCAGTCATCTGGATTCCATTGGTCGTTGGTTGAATTGCGGCGCGGGCGGAAATTAGCTTTCTGTAACGCCAGCAAGAGTTGAGTTGAATGGAGGGCAGAAATTTGGTGAAGACCAAGTCAGTTGTGCCATCGAGTCCCGCATGTCGGGCAATTTTGGATGCTGGGAGACACCTGCGATTGATAGCACTTCGGACATACTTCGATCGCCATCGGGACTGCTTCGGGGGCGGGATCTGACAACAGCCACTTGATCAGGCGGATCCAACCCATGATCTTCAGCATCAATAAGGTTACGCCCGCTGCGATGATCAGGCTGAATCCAGTGTCCACATTCAACAGACGAAGTGGAAGAAAGATGATCGCGATCGAAAGAAAAGCCAGTCCGAGGAACTTGAAGGCGGCGATCAGCCCAACAATCACGGAGGTAAAAAGAGTCTTTCCGATCAAGGCCAAACAACCGGAATCAAAGATTGGAGCGTCATCATCCAAGGCGGGGTTTACGTTCGGTTTTATGGGCATTTTATCCATTGTCAGTCTGCTGGATTCTTGAATGTCAACGCTCTCACGTTCGGCGGTGATTTTGGGACAGACGAAATGTTCGATCGCATTCGTCGCCAACAATCTTTCTGCCAACGGTGCTCGATGTATGTGGTCGTCGAGAGTCGTCTATTTCTTGATCGCCTGCTTGTATGATTCGACGTAGGCGTCGACCGTGATGTCTCGGAGGTGATCGGCGATCAGGTCCAAAGCCAAATCGTCCAGCTTTTTAAATCGTATGCAAGACTTTCCCATGTTCAGCTTTTTGCCGGTGGCTTTCCAAGCCGTTTGAAAAGCCGCCAGAGACTCGGCGTCACTATAAAGAGACATGGCATAGAGCGAACAGTAATTTTTCTGCGATGCGAGTGACAGAAATGGAAGCGGTTCGGATGGCTTGCAGTGATACCCGTCTGGAAAAATACTGTGCGGCACGTAGTAGCCGATCATGCCGTACTGCATTCCTTCCTCAAATCCGTCGTTGATGTTGTTGAGGATCATCTCTCGGACCGCCTCGAGCATGACACGGCGATCCGCGGGTAGTTCGGCGAGGTATTGCTTGACGGTTTTCGCGTCACTTTGCATCGGTCTCTCCTTCCGTGCGATTGCTAGTTTGAAGGTGGGCATCGGAAGTTCCGTCGCCGTCTTCATCCTTCACGCCCGAGTACGGATGTTCCGTGACGGCTTGCCAAGCGATCTTGCGAAACATCTGATCCAGCTCCACGTTTGGGAAAGTGGCATCTCCACCGAATGCGATTGGGTTCTTGATCTGTTCGGGAGACTCGCCGTAGAGCGTGGCATAGAACACGTAACCTTCCAGTCGTTCGAAACCGGGACCGAGGTGCCCGAGTTGATCCTTCCAAAGTGACCGTTGCTTTCCGCCGATCACTCGGTGGACGCCTTCGATTCCCGGCAGGTCGCCGCGCAGGTAGGCTTGGGCGGCAAGCACCATCGCGTCGGAGGTCGGAAGCACGAAGACTTTGTCCGGGTATTTCCTTCGAAGGACGTCGACGACTTCGTTTGACATCGTTCGGCGTTCCGTCCCCAGTCGTTCAAAGACTTCTTCGGTGAAGAATGATTCCGACGTTGGGTTTTCACCCAGCTGATAAAGCTGAGGCCAAGCATCCGAGAGATAGAACTTCATGTCAGGATTGAATTTCAAACAGAAGTCGATCCAGCATGAATAGTATTCCGGTTTGTCATTGAAGTAGGGTCCGAACATCATCGCATCCCAATCAGCGTTAGAGATCGATGCGAGCAACTTTGGAACCGGAGATCCCTCAAACTGAAAAATCCCATTCTCTTGTTCCCACTTGTACCGCGCACTTCCGGTGATGCCTCCGCCGGTGTGTGTGTAAAGCATCGGTTGAATCTCCGCTGCTTTGCAAATTTTGGGAAGCGTGTTGAATCCCGGCGCCATGAAGCTGTGGCCGGTGGCGACGATCCGTCGCTCACGACCGGTTGGTTCAGGGAATGAAACCACTGTGTTTTGATTGGCTGGTTTGACGTCTTCGTAGATCGCTTTGATCTCCGCCGGTGTTTTGTAGCACACCGCTTCGTCGGGGAATCGAGGTTGGTCCCATCTTGCATCTACTTCGAATTGTCTCGGTGCACCTCGTGTCGCACGATTGGTGTTTGATTGTTTGCCGCGTCTTCCGAGCAACTTCTTTCGGTAAGCGGTTGCTTCCTCGGGCGACAACGTTCCATCGCGGTTGGCATCCGCTGCGGGAAACTGTTTGTGCCATTTCTCAAGTTGCTGTTTCGTCGGTGCGGACTGGCTCCAGCCATGAGTGGTGAACAGGCAGGTGGCTACCAAGACAACCAGAGTGATCGTTGCTGGCTTCATGAATATGCTCGAGGTGGAATGATGGATGCTTTTTAGATGCCGAATGACAATTGCGGGGAGAACAATCTAGCATTCTATTTGGGTAGGATTGAATGTGATGAGTGTCTTCTGCGATTGCATGCGCCGTGTTGGCGATCGCCACATGTCCTTCCCTGAAACCGGGACAAACTCGCAGGCGGCCAATTCAAACCGACGCTGTCGAGGTAAACTGCCGGTCGAACTGACTGATAGGCTCACTGAAGTCGATGCCGCGACGAACTATCCAAGACGGGAACCAAACGCGATGAAACATGTACAGCTGGTCGATCGTAGGCAATCCCTTGGGCGAGCGATGCGATACTTCGGAGGCATGTTGTGCCTGTTGCTCGTGTCCGGTTCCGCGTTTGGCGAGCAGTGCGTTCGCGTGGCCGTTTTTGAAGGAAGTGGCGTTGGACCGAGCTCGGAGAAGTTGATCAAGGCGTTGAAAGAGGACTCCGGTGATCGATATGAAATTGATCGCATCACGGTGGATGACATCGCCGAAGGAAAGCTGGCGGAGTTTGACGTGTTGGTTCATCCCGGCGGAAGCGGCGGCAAGCAAGGACGTGCACTCGGTGAAGAGGGGCGTTCGACGGTTCGTGATTTCGTTCGCGAAGGTGGTGGTTTTCTGGGCGTTTGTGCGGGTGCTTATTTGGCGACCAATGACTACTCGTGGTCGCTGGGGTTGATCGATGCGAAAGTGGTCGATCGCAAGCATTGGGCACGCGGAAACGGTGCGGTAGATCTCGAGCTTTCAGAACCAGGCGTCGCGTTCTTTGCCTTGGACGAGCCCGCTGCAGAGATTCACTATGCTCAAGGACCGTTGTTGGGCCGTCGGGAATGGGACGATCCTGAAGTGCCGGACTATGAAAGTTTGGCCATCTACGCATCCGAGATTGCTAAGAAGGGAGCACCGGAAGGCGTGATGAAAGGAACCTCCGCGGCAGTTCGTTGTGCCTACGGCGACGGTCGTGTGTTCTGCTTTGGCCCGCACCCGGAACTGACTGATGGCTTGGAACACTGGATCCCGATCGTCGTTGAGTGGTTGGCGGATGAACGGCACGCAACAAATACCACGGCGACGAGATAGTCCAACCTAGATAGACGCCATTGGTGACGAGTTGGATGTGCTGGCATTGATTGCAGTCGTTGCGAAACCCTTTGGGCCAAAAAAAAAGCCACGCTCGGATGATGGGCATCCAGGCGTGGCTTTCGATTTTCAATTGAGAGTTCGTCAAGCGAACGTGTCGATCAGCGAGTTCCGCTGGCGACCCGTGGGATCTCTTTGGAAGCGACGAAGAAGTTGTCGATCTCAGCGGTTTGTTTGAGTTCGTCGTACTTCAAGCTCATTGCAACGTTCATCTTCTTTTCGATCAAAACGCTACTGAGTTCCTCTTGCACGGCTTCGAAGTCGGAAACGATGGGCTCGGTGAATCCTTGGCAACGCAGGATGATGTATTTGTCACCAGTTGCGATGATCCCGCTGAGGTCACCCGGTTTCATTTGGAAGACTTCCTTCTCTACGGAAGGCTGACCACCGTGTTGTTTAATCGGCGGGACCTTGCCAAAGTTACTGGAGGAAACCGGTTCGATGCTGTACTGGTTTGCCAACTGGCCGAAGAATTGATCGGTTGGGTTGTCGCGAGCCATCTCCCAAACCTTTTGGGCACTGCGTTGGTCGGACAGGACGCAAGCCAAGACTTCGGCACGAGGTCCGTAGTGGGACTCGAAACCAATTTGCAAGTCTTCTTGCGTGAGGGTCGTTTCGTCTTCCACCAACTTCTTCAGTGCAACGCTCGGCCACACAACGTCTTCGATGTAGACTTCGCGAGTTCCGGGGCCGCCTTCGAGAACGGCATCGAACCAGCCTTGAACGTCAGCGGATCCGTTGTCGGTCATGTAGCCAAAGCTGATGGCAGCTCGTTCGATTTCGGCTTTCAAATCTTCGTTGGTGACTTTCTTTCCAGCTTTGGCAAGAGCTTGCGTGAGTAGCTTGCGATTGATCTCGCCTTCCAAGACGCTCTCGCCGTGACGCTTGATGCATTCGGCTGCAACGCTGGAGATGGAAACTTGTTGACCGTTGATGATTGCGGCAACGCCGGGGTGTTTGACGGATGCTTGTGGATCACCCAAAATCTTCACGACTTGAGCTTGTTCTTGAAGCTGTGCGAAGAGCTGGCTAGCGGCCGTCTTCATTTTTTCATCGCGGATTCGGTCCTTGATTTGTTCTTTGATCGCTGGCATCGCTTGTGGTGACGGTTGGCTGGCGGGCATCCGGCGAACGGCTTGCAAGAACATCCAGTGGTCGCCGACGGGCAGCAGTTCGGAAACGTCATCCACCTTCAAAGCAAATGCGGCATTCTCGATGGCTTCGTCACCCATGTAGCGGCGAATCGGTGGAATCAATCCGCCGACGCTGGCGCTGGTGGGGTCTTCGCTGAACTCTTTTGCGAGGCGTGCAAAGCTGCTTGGTTCAGCAACTGCTTGGGCACGCAGTTGGGTTGCTTGTGATTTGTCTTGCACCATCACCATGCGGCACTTGATGGCCTCGCCGTATTGCGACACGAACGCACGATTGAATTCGTCTTGTGAAACGACAACTTCGTCGGCGACCAATTTTCGCAATGCGAGCATGGGCCAAATGATTTCACGACTGTATTGGTCAGGCGTGATGTCGCGTTCTTCGTTCAGGAGTTGCAGATAGCTTTCAACGTTCAGGCCGAACTTCTTTGCAACTCGGTTGATTTCGGTGCGAACTTCTTCGGTCGTGACACCCAAGCCGCGACGTTTGCATTCCTGCATGATCAAGTGTCGGTTGATCAGGTTGTCCAGCACGTCCGTTCCGTAACGCTGAACGCTGGCGGTGGCCAACGAATCTCGCGAAATTGGATCGGCGTTGACCACGGCGACGACCGAGTTTTCGGCCGCTTCGACTCGCATGGTCGAGAAGCCACTCAGGATCGCCACGAAGGCTGCGGCGAGTAAGAGATGCCGGCGAGTGAGGTTCTGCAGGGGCGATTGTCGCAACGCCATGCGTGATTGATTCGTCATCTTCGGACATTCCTTTATCCGGGTGATTTTCGGTCCTGAAGCCGCGACTTTAGGAAAATCGCATTTTTGGCTCAAGTTCAATCAAACGACGGATTTGATAAACCAGCATCAAAATGAAGACGTCGGTTTGGCAGATTAGGTGGTCCGCGTGGTCCAGCGAGACCTGGCGTCGCGTTCTTGACCATTACCTCAGGCGGTTGCGTTGTCGTGCTGGAAGTAACAGATGCGAGCGTGATTCGGCAGCAGTCCGTCTGTCAGGCGTTCGCCAAATGCTTCCATTGAATCGGCAAGCAATCGCCACGATTCGGGCGAAGCGCCTTCGGGGCCGGAGGGCAATGGATCGATCGCGGTAGGTTCGTCGACCGAGTCGTCCTCTTTGAGCGGTGACAAACGAACCATTACCTGTAATGCCTCATCCTGAGTTTGATAGCTGAGTGAATACAGGTTGGCTTCGCAATTGACGTCGACGCTGAAATTCTCAGGAGACAGCAATCCGGAACCGACGAACTGCTTTCGGATCGAGATCAATGTCTTGTACCAATTCCGCATCGTCTCGCTGCCCGATTCAACGCTGCCGATCACCGAAGACCGCATTGCCTCTTCATCCGTCGGTAGCACACCATCGCTCCAGTCGTGTTGTGGGTATTCGCGTTTGCGACCTCGGACGACGGCACGTTGCAATCGAGGATCGCCAAAGTCGACGAAGAAACGAAACGGATTGGGCGATGCAAATTCTTCTCCCATGAACAGCATCGGAATCGATGGCAGCAACATCGCCAATGTCACGGCGGCGGCCTGCGTTTCCGGTGAAGTCAATTGATGCAGACGCATCCCCGTCGGATGGTTGCCGATGAAATCATGGTTTTGGATGCACACGATGGACGATCGTGTGTCGATGCGTTGCAGCATTCCATCGGTATCAAGCGTCGGCTCACTCTCACGGCCTCGGTCGCCACGAACGTTACCTGCGAAAACGAAGCCTCGACGAAGTGTTTGTTCCAGATCACTTCCGGGCGAGTAGATTCGTTGGGTCAATTGTTCACCGGGGCGGACGGTGGCGAACATGCTGTGGACAAAGTCATCGCTCCACTGAGCGTCGAATCCGGTGCCGCCTTCGTTCAATGGTTTGACCATCGCGGCATCGTAGACGTTGGTTTCCGCAATCAGCCAAACGCGACGACCGGCTTGGTCTGACCATCGCCGAATCTCTTCGCTCATCTGAGTTGTGATGTGTTTGGCCGAGTCGTCTTTCATGCAGTGGATCGCGTCAACGCGAAGTCCATCCAGGTTGTATTCATTGAGCCACATGATCGCGTTGTCGATCACAAATCGGCGAACCAGATCACCGCGTTTGGGATCATCAAAGTTCGGTGCCGCTCCCCAAACCGTGTTGTGTTTGCGGGATGTGTACGGACCAAACTCGGACCAATAGTTGCCTTCCGGGCCAAAGTGGTTGTAGACGACGTCGACCATCACCAGCAGTCCGCGAGCGTGCGCTGCATCGACGAATTGTCGGAACTCATTGGGACTTCCGAATGCGGTCATGGGGGCAAACCAGTGCGTCCCGTCATACCCCCAGTTCCAGCGACCGGCACACGCGGCGATCGGCATCAACTCGATTGCCGTGATTCCCAGATCGACCAATTCATCCAATCGTTCGATTGCCGACAGGTAGGTCCCTTGTTCGGTAAAGGTCCCCAAATGCATCTCGTAAATGATCAGTTCATCCAATTCGTCGGCGGCTGATTCCGCTGTCGCTTGAAAAGGGAACTGAGTGTCAACGATGGAGGACGGACCATGGACGCCTTCGGGTTGATACCGAGATGCCGGATCTGGCAAAGCGTGCAATAGCATGTCAACATTCAGTTCGATATTCGGATCAGCGAATGCAGCGACGTGCTCATCGCGAACGAATCGATACTGATAGCGGGTGCCATCGACCACGCCGTCGACCACGCAGCGATGAAAGCCTCTGTCTTCACGCTGCATGCGAACCAGTCGGTCAGGCATCAGCTCCAGGACCACCTGTTTTTGCTTGGGAGCCCACAAGGTGAACTCGGCACGATTCGCACCGATCAGTCGTGCTCCCCACGGAATCGATTCGGGCAGGCTGGTTCCTTCACTGTTTGCCGTTTCGTTTTCAGCCGGTGTTTCAAACAAGCCAAACCAGCGAGCGCCTTCGAGCACGCCGGATGTGCTGGTGCCGTGCGCGAGTTTCAGTCGATCCACCCAACCCGCGGTGTGATGAGCGTCGGCAACGTTGCGAGCAATCTTGCGATCCGCGTTGCCAACGACTACTGATCGATATCCCGCGATCAATGCAGCGGTGTCGTTGCCGGAGTCGCCGCAGAACACGATTTGCTCTGGTTGCAACTCGTGTTGGTCGCACCACCAATGCAGCGCGAACGCTTTCGATGCTCCGTGCGGAAGGACGTCGACCAAGCCATCGTTGTTGAATGGGTCGATGCTGCTGACGATGCTGCAGGGAAGATCGTGAAGTTTGAGATAGGACTCGACCGCTTTGTGACAATCTTCCAATTGTTCGGCGGGAACATAGTAACTCCACTTGTGCCGGCCTTGTTTGAACGACTCTTGCAAAGTGAAGTCTTCAAGTTCACCGATAGCGAGACGATGTTTCTCAATATCGATATCGCCGAGCACTTCGTCGAGGATTTGCTCATAGGCGGATTCGCGAATGTAGCCGCCTTCACCGTCGGCTTTGTAGATGCTGACACCGACATCGCACAGGATCCACTGCGGCTTTGGTAAATCAAATTCGCCAATCGCATCGCGGACCGAATCGAAGTGACGACCGGTGACGAAGACCAGTGGCACATCGATTGCTTCGAGTTGCTCACGAATTTGTTGCATTGACGCTACGGCGGCATCATCCCCGTCGAGCGGCAAGAACGTTCCGTCCAAATCCGTTGCCAAGACTTTTGGTGGCAAGGACGTGATGGAAACAATTCGCGAGGACGTTGGGTTGGATGCGATCGTGGAATTCATCGTGTAAGATCAGCGTTGTCGCGTGAGGATGATGTTTGAATTTTCAATCAGTTCGCTGCTCAAGGATTACAACGCACGATGACCGATTCGTCGATTGCCCGCAGTCAAGTTCCTCAGGCAGGCGTCGCGATCATTGTGGGAGAAGTGTTGTGGGATTGTTTCCCCGACCGTCAAGTCCTCGGCGGTGCACCGCTCAACGTCGCCTGGAATTTGGCAGGTTTCGGGTTGCAGCCATTGTTCGTCAGCGCTGTCGGCGATGATGACCTCGGCAACGAAATTCTTCGACGAATGCGTGAGTGGGGACTGTCCACCGACGCGGTCGCGGTGTTGCCAGGCATCGCGACGGGAACGGTTGCGGTGACTCTGGTCGACGGCGAACCAAAATACGAAATAGTTCGTGGTGTCGCGTACGATCAGATTCCGGTGCCAAGTGATTCCGTCCTGGAATCCATCCAAGCTCGAATTCGCGAAGCCACCGCCGCAGGGTTCCCCTCGTTGCTTTATCACGGAACGCTGGCGTACCGAAGCCAACGCAATCGCGAGACCATTCATGCTCTTCGCGACCAATTTCTTGGCGATGACGAGACTGACCTTGATGTGTTCTTCGATATCAACGTCCGCAAACCGCATTACGATGTGGCTTGGTTGGACGATTTGATGCCAGGTGCTGGGCTGGTGAAGCTGAACGAAGACGAAATGAGCGATTTGGCTAGTCGCGAATTGTCCAGTCCGGACGATCGTCGAGCGGCGGCACGTGAATTGCTTCGTAGCTTCAGCAGCCTCAAATGCCTGCTTGTGACGCTCGGCGCGGATGGTGCTGAGTGTCATTTGAGCGAATGCAGTCAAGCTAACGTCGGCGGTGGTCCAGAACCGATCACCGTGGCCGCTCCGGCACCAGATCCATTGATTGATCCCGTCGGAGCCGGTGACGCGTTTGCGTCGGTGATGATCGCCGGGCATTTGAGAAAGCTGCTGGTGGAAGAAACCCTGAAGACCGCGACTCGTTTCGCGTCTCAGGTGTGCGGCCTGCCGGGAGCCACCAGCGACCAAAAAGAGTTTTATCGGATTGATTTCACCGAAGATCCGCATTGCGTTCCAGATGACTGAACGCGTTGTGCGGACTCGGACCTTCTATCGACAGGATTACCATGAGCATGCCCGCCAGCGGGACACTTCGCGTCACTTTGCTTAGCTTGCACGGATTGATCCGTGCTCGAGATTGCGAACTTGGACGAGACGCGGATACGGGAGGACAGGTCAAATACGTTCTCGAACTAGCGGAAGAACTTTCGCGACGAGAAGAAGTTGAATCCGTCGAATTGGTCACGCGGCAAATCTTTGACGAACGAGTCGGGCCGGACTACGCCCAAGTAGAAGAAGTCATCAATCCAAAAGCGAAAATCGTTCGCGTGCCATTTGGGCCAAAACGATATCTCCGCAAAGAAGGCTTGTGGCCTTACCTGGAGACCTTCATCGATCAAATGCTGGGGCACTACCGACGAGTCGGTTTGCCAGATCTGATCCACGGTCACTACGCCGACGCCGGCTACGCGGGCGCCCAGTTGGCTCGGTTGCTTCACGTGCCCTACGTCTTCACCGGCCACTCGCTCGGACGCGTCAAACGTCAGCGGCTGATCGCGGCATCGCAAGAGTCCAAGTCTCCGAAGCCGCCTCGCGAATTGGACAAAAAGTTCAAATTCACTGTTCGCGAAGAAGCGGAAGAGTTTGCACTCGAAACCGCATCGATGGTGATCACCAGCACCGGGCAAGAAGTCGAAGAACAATACGCCGTTTACGATCACTATCAGCCCGACCGCATGGAAGTGATTCCTCCGGGCGTCGATTTGGATCAGTTTTATCCAGTCGACGAATCGGAGCCTCTTCCGCGAATCCACGATCTGCTGACGCCGTTTCTGAAAGATTCGGAGAAGCCGATGGTCGTGGCGATGGCTCGGCCGGACGAACGAAAAAACATCGAGATGCTCGTCCGCGTCTTTGGTGAAAATCCAAAGTTCCGCGAAATGGCGAACTTGGTTCTCGTTCTTGGTTCGCGAGACGATCTTCGCGAGATGCCTACTGGGCAGCGCCGCGTTTTGACCAATGTCCTGCACCTGATCGATGTGTACGACCTGTATGGTCACGTCGCTTATCCAAAAGCACACCGCCCCAGTGACGTGCCTGAGCTATATCGTCTGACCGCGCGGCGAAAGGGAGTCTTCGTCAATCCAGCGCTGACTGAACCATTTGGTTTGACACTTTTGGAGGCCGCGGCCAGCGGCGTGCCGATCGTTGCGACCAACGATGGCGGACCACGCGACATCATCGCGAATTGTCAGAATGGTTTGCTGATCGACCCGCTATCAGCGGAGGACATTGACCACGCGTTGATGCGCTGTCTGACTGAGCCCGAACAATGGCAAACTTGGTCTGAAAACGGGATCGAAGGGTCTCGGACGCATTACAGTTGGGCCAACCACGTCGATCGCTATCTGCGTGATGTCACTGAGATCATTGAGCAGTCCGCGACTCCCGCGTTGGCGCAATCGATGGGACGAACGACGCGGCGATTGCCCGAGTTCGATCGCATCATCATGACGGATCTCGACAACACGTTGACGGGCGACGATGAAGCTCTCGCTGATTTCGTTGACCTGTTGAATACGGCTGGACGTGATGTCGGCTTTGGTATCGATACCGGGCGTTCGCTCGATGAAGCGATGTCGCTGATCACGAAACTCAATTTGCCACGACCCGATGTTTTGTCGGCGGCGGTTGGAACCGAACTGTACTACGGCGAAGGGCTGACACCCGATTTGTCGTGGCGGAAACAGATCAAACATCACTGGCAGCCGAAACTGGTGCACGAAGTGCTCGATTCTGTTCCTGGTTTGTTCTTGCAGACCGAAAAGGATCAAACGGAATTCAAAATCAGCTACCGGATCGACCCTGAAGATTCACCTTCGGTTGCTCAAATCCGCAAGATGCTCCGCGCTGCGGGGCTCCGCGTCAAAGTCGTGTTGTCGTTGGGATCATTTTTAGACATCATCCCGCTGCGTGGCGGCAGTGAATTGTCGCTGCGGCACCTGGCTTATCGTTGGGGGTTTGAACCCGAGCGATTGTTGGTCGCGGGCGACTGCGGCAACGATGAAGGCATGCTGAAGGGGGGCACGTTGGGCGTCGTGGTGGGCAACTACAGCCCCGAGCTTGAAAAGCTGCGACGTCTGCCACGGATTTACTTTGCCGAGGGCAACCACGCTCGCGGGATTATGGAGGGAATCGAATACTACGATTTCCTGAATCATATCCGGATTCCGAACGATAAGATCGAACACGAGCCCGGGAAGCATCGAACAAGCGAAAAGGCGGGTGAGGAATCGAACGAACAACAAGACGACCAACCCGCAGGCGAAACGAATGACGACCGCAACCAAAGTCAATCTTCCGAAGCCGCCGCTGCATCCTGAACAAGAATCCGCACCAGCAGAAACCATGAACGCAATGCTCACCAACACGCTGATGCACGCGGTTCGCAACGGCGTGAAGGATTCGCGGGCACAGAGTGCGCTGAGTCGTTTGCTGCCGAAGTTGGAATCGTTTTGGGAAGTGGAGAATGTTTCCCAGCAGGAGGCCGATGAAATCCAATTGCGGATCGTCCAGCACTGGGACGATCTGTTTGGTTATCTGCTGCACTTGTACGGCGACCAATGGGATTTCTTTTACCACCTTGAACAGATATTGCTGACGATCATTCGTGGGTGGCGGATGCGCCCGGATCAGTTGAAGGAAGACGACGAGCATCGCATCAACAACCCCGAGTGGTACCAGTCTGAAAAACTGGTCGGCGGTGCTCTCTATGTCGACTTGTTCAGCGAGAACCTCGGCGAGTTGCGGAAGCAGATTCCGTATTTTCAAGACCTTGGGCTGAGCTACCTCCACCTGATGCCGCTGTTCGCCGTCCGTCCCGGCAACAACGATGGTGGGTACGCGATCAGCAACTATCGCAGCGTCGATCCTCGCGTGGGTACCATCGACGACTTGCGATTACTAGCCGACGATCTTCGCGAAGCCGGCATTTTGTTGGTTCTGGATTTCGTCTTCAATCACACCGCGGACGATCACTACTGGGCGCAACAGGCCCAATCAGGAAACGAGGAGTACCAAAAGTACTACTTCATCTTTCCCGATCGCACCGTGCCGGACCAATACGAGCGGACGCTGCGTGAAATTTTCCCGACCGTTCGACGTGGGAACTTCACGTGGCACGATGGAATGCAGCAGTGGGTTTGGACGACGTTCAACAGCTTCCAGTGGGATTTGAATTATCGAAACCCCGAAGTCTTCCGAGCGATGTTGTCCGAAATGCTGTTCATCGCCAACACTGGAGTCGACCTGTTGAGACTCGACGCGGTGGCGTTCATTTGGAAGCAAATGGGAACGAACTGTGAGAATCTTCCCGAGGCTCACACGCTGATTCGAGCTTTCAATTCCTGTGTTCGAATCGCAGCACCAGGGTTGGTGTTCAAAAGTGAGGCGATTGTTCACCCGGACGATGTCGTTCGGTATATCAGCCATAAAGAATGCCAGACCTCGTACAATCCGACGTTGATGGCATTGATGTGGGAGTCGCTCGCGACGCGAGATACCAAGTTGCTGCGACGTTCATTGGCTCGACGCCATAAGTTGCCTGAGCGGACCACGTGGGTGAACTACCTGCGTTGTCACGACGACATTGGATGGACGTTCGATGATGCGGACGCGGCAGCGGTTGGCATCGATGCGTTTGGGCATCGCCAATTTTTGAACGCGTTTTATACCGGCCAGTTTGAAGGGTCGTTCGCTCGTGGTGTGCCGTTTCAGCACAACCCTGACAACGGTGACATGCGAATCAGCGGAACGTTGGCTTCGCTCGCGGGACTGGAGCAGGCGATCGAGTCCGACCGGGATGATTGGAAGGAACTCGCCATTCGCCGAATTCTTTTGCTCAATGCAATGATGCTCAGCGTCGGCGGAATCCCGCTGGTGTATCTGGGTGAAGAATGGGGAGCGCTGAACGACTACGACTTCGTCAAAGACCCCGCAAAGGCAGGTGACACTCGTTGGGTGCACCGTCCCAAGATGCAGTGGGAATTTCTGGAAGAACTCGGTGACGACGGTTCCATCCGTGGACGCATCTATCGGTCCATTCGCAAGCTGATCGCAATTCGTAAGATGACGCCGGCATTTGGTGGTTTGGACATGGAGTTGTTGGTGCTCGAGTCACCCAACTTGCTCGGCTATGTCCGCCAACACGAAGGCAACCGAGTGATCGTCGTCGCGAACTTCTGCGAGCACCCTCAGCAAATCGATAGCAATCGATTGAGAACGGCTGGGATGGGGCGGTTCTTCGAAGACTTGTACTCCGGTCAGACCATCACGACATCGCATCCACTGACACTCGGCCCGTACGAATTCATGTGGCTGCACCGCGTCTGATTAAAACGCTCGGGGTCTGATTAAAACGCTCGGGCTAACCGGCTCAGTAGTCCTGGCCGGTGAGGCTTTCTAGCACCGATTGTTGCCAGGTCTGCAATTGATCGGTCAGGCTTTTCGCAATCTCAGATTGGTCGGCGAGCACATTCTCGGTCTCGTTCGGATCGGTCTGCATCTCGTAGAGTTGTTTGGAACCATCCGCGGAAACAACCAGCTTGTAGCGATCGTCCATGATCACTCGTTTGCCACCGAAGTCTCCGGGCTCAATTTTCGGGTGATGGAAATTGACAAAATTTCGCGTCGCAGTGCCCCGCATTAATTTCACCAGCGGCGTGGTGCCCTGTTGGGCTTCCTCGGGTAGGTAAGGATCTTGCTGGGAGTCGCGGCGGTGGTCGAAGCTCCAGAAACAAATCGGTTGATTGCGTTGCTTCATATTGCCATTCAGTAGTGGAACCAGACTCACGCCGTCGAGTGGCCTTTGCGGCACTGCGACGTCCGCGAGTTCACAAAGCGTTGGCAGGATGTCCGTTGTGACGGAGGGAACCTGCGAAGTGGTCGGCTGGCTGATTTTCGCGGGCCATTCAATCAATCCCGGGACCCGGATTCCGCCGTCGTACAGGTCCGACTTTTGACCACGCAGTGGTGAGGTGACGATCCCGTCACCGGATGTGCCGTTGTCGCCGCAGTACCACAGCAAGGTGTTGTCGCGAAGTTCATTCGCGGTCAGCCACTGACGCAGGGTTCCAATCGAACGATCCATCGCCGTGATTTCCGCATAACGTTCGCAGAGCACTTCGCCGAGTGGTCGCCGCACTGGTAGCCCGGTTTCGTTGGAGGTCAAACGTGTCGTCTGGTCGGCATATTGGCTGGGAAGGTCGTCGTACAACGCCAGGTCTTCTGGCAAGCCGCTGTAGGGTTCATGCGGCGATCCATACCAGATCACGAGAAAGAACGGTTCGTCACTTGGGACCGTTTGAAGGTATTTGATCGCTTGATCGACCAACAATTCTGAGCTCTCGCCTTGGAACTGCTCTGGTGGGCCTCCGTTGTGTGACAGCCACGGGTTGAGTTCGAAAAAGTTGTCATGTGACAACCACTCGTCGAAGCCGAACGCTCCTGGGTTGGTTGGTGAAGAGGCTTTGACCGGGCCAAGGTGCCATTTGCCGAAGTGGGCAGTGTGGTAGTTCGCTTGTTTCAACAAGCTGGCAATACCGATCTCTTCGGGGCGAATCGAATAGTTTGGCGTGAACGTTCCATATCGGTTTGGATGCCGTCCCGTGATGACGCTGCCCCTCGTCGGCGAGCATGTCGGATGTGCGGCGTAAAAGCGATCCAGTCGCAGTCCGGTCGCTGCCATTTGGTCCAGGATCGGTGTCTTTAAGTGTGGGTGGCCGTTGTATCCGGTTTCGTCCCAACCATGATCGTCTCCCATCAACAGGATGACATTGGGACGATCTGCTGCGGAAACGTTTCCACTCCAGACGCCGAGCAGCATCGCGCTCACGGTGGCAACAAGCAGTGAGAAGTGGACGGCTTTTATTCGGCAGATCGAGAGGGAGGGCATCGAGGAGGGACTCCAGGGTGAGACAAACGAAGGAGAGGTTACGAATGTAACCGTTTCCTCGAGCGTATGCCCGCGTTCCCCTGACAAGCATGTCAGCCTCCTGTGATCACACGATCAGCATTGCGTCGCCGTAGCTGAAGAAGCGGTATTCGTTTGCGATCGCTTCTTTGTATGCACGACGAATTAAATCGTGCCCGGCGAAGGCACTGACCAGTACGAGCAGCGAGCTCTTGGGCAAATGAAAGTTCGTCATCAATGCATCGACCACGCCAAAGCGATAAGGCGGCTTGATGAAGATATCCGTTGCGCCGGTCCAGGTCGCTGCAACGCCTCGGCCATTGGTTTCGTTGCGTTTGGCAACACAGCTTTCCAGTACACGAACGCTAGTCGTTCCCACTGCGACGCATCGACCGCCACCGCTGCGACGATCATTGATTGTTTCGACCGCGTTTTCTTCGATGCGGCCCCATTCTTCGTGCATTTGGTGTTGGTCAATATCATCGACTTCGATTGGCCGGAACGTGCCAATGCCGACGTGCAGAGTGACTTCGGCGGATGCCGTTTGGCCCTTCGCAATTTCATCGAGCAGTTGTTTGGTGAAGTGCAAACCTGCGGTGGGGGCGGCAACACTGCCGGCGTCTTCGGGGTTGGTGCTGGCGAAAACCGTTTGGTAGTTCGTCACATCCGCGTCGACCATGTGTCCGTCGCGAATGTACGGTGGGATTGGAACGCGGCCATACTTGTCCAACCATTTGCCGGGCTCAATGGCTTGTGGTGGTCCGTCGAAAAATTCATTGGGCACGGGCTGGACGAGCAAGTGTCCTTGGTCGTCTCGCCCGATGACCATCAATTCGCCGCCAGCGCGAGCGTCGCGGTCGTCTAGCGTGATCGTTTCACCAGTTTGAAGGGTACCGCGAGTCTTGGTCAGCAATTCCCAAACGCCCGTTGCCCGATCGGACCGCAAAAACAAACCCTGCCAGCGTCCGCCGGTTTTTGTTCGTCTGCCAAACAACCGTGCCGGAACGACTCGTGAGTTGTTTTTGACCATCACGTCTTCGGCCCGAAGCAACTGAGGCAGATCGCGAACGTGGTGATGTTCGATCTCGCCGGATGCTCGGTCGATCACCATCAGCCGCGCGTCAACGCGGTTCTGCAGCGGCTCCTGTGCGATCAATTCGCGAGGCAATTCGTAGTCGTAGAGATCCAGGGATGGCATGCGGAAAGACGCGTACGGACGGAGGAAAAGTGTCGGAAACAATCGATCGAACAGCATAGGGACGATCGGCGATTGTCGCGAGCACAGCTTCCGGGATCACAGCATCGCTTCGCGGTTTCAGCCCAGGTGAGATGGAGGATTCACCCGGGATCGGGGGCCAGGCAATGCGGTGCCGTTGCAGGCGGCATCCGCGACGTATGCGACAGAGGAAGCTGATGTGCCAAATGAAAAAGGAATGGGGGTCCAGTTTTGTCCGCTGTGCACCGGTCAGCTCGCCATGGCGGGCGACGAAAGTGGTTGGCAAAGCGATCCGCAGTCGTCGAGAGTCGTTGGATCCTTCCGCGTCGTCTCGACGAATCGGCTTGGAATCGCCATAACAGTGGCCGTTGCGAAAACCGCTGGATCACGGCGGCCCGTCTCCCACTTTTTTTCCCCCATTCTTTCAGGCAACTCGATGGAAGCCGGAATCGTCGGCTTGCCCAATGTCGGCAAAAGCACCCTGTTCAACGCTCTGACGTCCAGCGTCGCGGCTCAAAGTGCCAACTATCCGTTCTGCACGATCGAGCCCAATGAAGGGATCGTCAGTGTGCCCGATGCGCGTTTGCAACGGATCACCGATTTCATCAAGCCTCAAAAGGTCATTCCTTCCGCTTTGAAGCTGGTTGATATTGCCGGCATCGTGAAAGGTGCGGCCGAAGGCGAAGGTTTGGGCAACAAGTTTCTCAGTCACATCCGACAAGTCGACGCGATCATGCAGGTCGTGCGTTGCTTTGAAGATCCCGACGTGATTCACGTTAGCGGCCAAGTCAATCCGATCGCGGACATCGACACGATCGAAACCGAGCTGGTTTTGGCTGACATGCAAACCCTGGAAAACGCATTGGGCAAGGCCCAGCGGACCGCTCGCAGTGGAGACAAAGAAGCCAAGCTTCGCGTCGCGGCGATCGAAAAGTGCAACGCTCACTTGGAAAGCGAGCAACCGTTGCGGACGCTGGAATTGCCCGAGGCTGAGCAGGTCGCGATCAGCAGCTATGGATTGATGACCGCGAAACCAATTCTTTACATCGCCAACGTCGACGAAAACGATCTCAACGGCGAGCACGAATTAGTCGGCAAGGTTCGTGAGCACGCGGCAAAGACCGGAGCCTCGGTGGCCTGCGTTTGCGCGAAGCTCGAGTCCGAGATTGCTGAACTGGACGAAGAAGATCGTGCGGAAATGTTGGCGGACGTCGGTCTGGAAGAACCATCGCTGAACGTCATCGCTCGCGAAGCCTACCGAACACTTGGATTGCAAAGCTTCTTCACGGCCGGTGAAACAGAAGTTCGTGCTTGGCCGGTTCGCATCGGAGCGACCGCCCCCCAAGCCGCTGGTGTCATTCACAGCGATTTCGAGCGTGGATTCATCCGCGCCGAAATTTACCAGTTGCCGGAGCTGGAAGAATACAAAACAGAGAAAGACATTCGACAAGCCGGTAAACTTCGTGTGGAAGGAAAGTCGTACGTGATGCAGGACGGTGACATTTGTCACTTCTTGTTCAACGTTTGATCGTCATTCCGGCACGCATTTGATATTTGGGCACGGATTCGTTTCGGTGCCCAGACGCTGATAGCCCATGGTCCCACCGCCATCCCTCCTACTGACGGTTCTATGAACAAAATGTTGATTCCAATTCTCTTCGCTATCGGCACAGCGTTGTTTTGGGGCTGTTATGGCCCGACGATCGGCAACGCTCAGGCGCCCCGCGTCAACGGTGCCCCGCTGTGGTCGCCGTTCAAACCCTATGTCTTCATTGGGATTGCTTACCTGGTGATCGCCATCCTTGGTGGTCTGGCGATGATGGGCGTCAAAGGGGATTCGTTCAGTTTTTCGGGCGAGCACTTTGCGACGGTCAAATGGGGATTCTTGGCTGGCACTCTGGGGGCCTTTGGAGCACTCTGTTTGACAACCGCGATGATGACCAGCAAGGGCAACGCGTTGTTGGTCATGCCGATCGTTTTTGGCGGTGCGGTGTCGGTGACGGCCCTGGTTTCCGTTATTCGGCTGGGAGGACATGTTCAAATCAGCCCCGTGCTTTGGGTGGGCATGGCATTGACCGTCGTTGGCGTCGTGATCGTGGCGATGAACACGCCTCATGGTCACGCACCGACCAAGCCTGCGACCGATGCCACTGAAACAGCCGAACCGCATGCCGCGGTACCGGTTGAATCCGAAGACACGCAAGCGTCCTGATAAACAGAACGAAGAAACAGAGCGAAATGACTTCTCCCAGTGATCCACTCGCGGTGATTCGAGCCATCGATGCGGAGCTGACTCACGTCTGGATGGTCCGCACGTTCCTCAAGCATGCCGATGAATCGGAAGAGGATGAGGATCTGCGAGAAGTCGTTCGAGACCTGTACGACTTCATTTTGGCGGTCGGTCCTGTGACGGATGAAACCGACACCGCCGTCTACATGAAAATGGCCAAGAAGAAGCTCCGTCGCCTCCGAGGTGCCACGGAGCTGTACGAGGCGATCCAGCCAGAAGTCAGCGGGCACACCAATTTCGCGATGGCGGCGAAGTCGTTGCGATTGGCGGTCGATCGGATCATCGCTCTGGTTCAACCGCCGCAATAGTTCGCCTGTCTTTCCCAAAGTCCAAGGCAGCGAAACCGGTCAGATGGTCCTTCGGAACTCCCCATCGTCGGCTCGTCGAACAGCCGATGCGGCGTCAGACCGGTGAGATCGCTCCGAGCCGCCAAGAAACCCCGTCAAATCGGCGGGAAAGGGGGCGGACGCACACTCGGGGGACTGGAAGAAAATGGATTCGACAGCGATAACAGGGCACCACGTCGAAGGTCTCCCATTTTTTCCGCGACTCCCATTGTGCATTGATGAGCTCACCTGCCAAAGCTGCCAAACTCGCTCTCGAAGACGGCACCGTCTACTCCGGAACCAGCCTCGGGGCAGAAGGCGAAACGACCGGCGAAGTCGTCTTCAACACCTCGATGACCGGGTACCAGGAAATCCTGACTGACCCCAGCTACCGCGGTCAGTTGGTGACAATGACTTATCCCGAAATGGGCAATTACGGGATCAACTCAATCGACCTCGAAAATCGCGGCACATCGTTGTCCGGATTCATCATCCGCAACGAGAGTCGCATGCACAGCAACTACCGATCGGAAGGTTCGCTGAGCGACTACCTCAAATCGCAAGGTGTGGTTGGAATCGCCGGCATCGACACGCGTGCCCTCGTGCGAAGAATCCGCAGCGAAGGTGCGATGCGAGGCGTTTTGTCGACGACCGATTTGGACGACGCATCTTTGGTCGCCAAAGCCAAAGCTTCACCCGGTTTGGTCGGGCGAGATTTGGTTCAAGAAGTCATGCCGACTCAGTTGGAGAAATGGACCAACGAACTGGATGATTGGACCATCCGCGAAATTCGCGAAGCGGCCAAAGACGCATCGATCGGTGACGACAGCCGGCCGCACGTCGTATGCATGGACTTCGGCATGAAGTGGAACATCCCACGGCACCTGCGTTCCCGCGGAAACCGAGTCACGATCGTTCCCGGCAACACCTCCGCCGATGACATCTTGAAGATGGATCCTGACGGCGTGTTCTTGTCCAATGGACCTGGCGACCCTGAGCCACTGACCTACGCTCATAAAGCGATTGGTGAGTTGCTGGGCCAAGTTCCCGTGTTTGGGATCTGCCTCGGTCACCAACTGCTGTCGGTTGCCTGCGGTGCCAAGACATTCAAGCTGAAATTCGGTCACCGTGGTGCCAACCAACCCGTTCTCGATTTGGAAACGGGCAAGGTTGAAATCACCAGCCAGAATCACGGCTTCGCGGTCGATGACAAAGGCTTGCCAGATTGCTTGGAAGTCACCCACCGCAACTTGAACGATGACACGATCGCAGGTGTGCGTCACAAAGACACCGGTGCGTTCGCCGTTCAATATCACCCCGAAGCCGCGGCCGGTCCTCACGACAGCCACTACTTGTTCTCGCGATTCCAGGAACAACTGAACGAGAAGTGCGGGGTGACCGCATGAGCAAAGCCCCCAGGACAGCCATCAGCCCAACTCGCGAAGAGAATTATCCCGAGTGGTATCAACAAGTCATTCGGGCAGCCGACCTCGCTGAGAATTCGCCAGTTCGCGGTTGCATGGTGATCAAACCGTGGGGCTACCAACTTTGGGAAAACGTCCAGCGTGCTTTGGATGACATGTTCAAAGCAACCGGCCACCAAAACGCTTACTTCCCATTGTTCATTCCGATGAGCTACCTGGAAAAGGAAGCAGAACACGTCGATGGATTCGCGAAAGAGTGTGCGGTTGTCACTCACCACCGTCTCGAACCCGATCCCGACGGCGGGCTGCGTCCTGCGGGCAAGCTCGAAGAACCATTGATCGTTCGTCCGACCAGCGAAACGATTATCGGTGCGACCTACGCGAAGTGGGTTCAGAGTTACCGTGATTTGCCAATTCTGATCAACCAATGGGCCAACGTTGTCCGTTGGGAAATGCGGACCCGAATGTTTTTGCGCACCGCGGAATTTCTTTGGCAGGAAGGCCACACGGTCCACGCGACTTCGGAAGAAGCGGTAGAAGAAACCGAGAAGATGGTCGAGGTTTACCGCGACTTTGCTGAGAACTGGATGGCAATGCCGGTCATCGTCGGCAGCAAGACTCCACTGGAGCGTTTCCCAGGCGCGGTCGAGACGCTGTCGATCGAAGCCATGATGCAAGATCGCAAGGCCTTGCAGGCGGGAACGAGCCACTTCCTGGGGCAGAATTTCTCGAAGGCTCAGGAAATCAAATTCCAAAGCGAATCCGGCGACATTGAGTTTGCTTGGACGACCTCTTGGGGCGTCAGCACTCGATTGATCGGTGCCTTGATCATGACACACAGCGACGATGACGGGTTGGTTCTGCCACCTCGCTTGGCACCAACGCATGTCGTCATTCAACCAATCTACAAAGACGATTCGCGTGCGGAGGTGATGGAGTACGTTCAATCGCTTCGCGACGAATTGGCCGCTCAAACCTACGCAAATGCTCCTGTCCGCGTGACAATCGACGATCGCGATATTCGTGGCGGAGAAAAGAAGTGGTATCACGTCAAACGTGGCGTTCCCATTCGATTGGAAGTCGGGCCGAAGGACATGGCCGCGGGCACCGTCTTCTGCGGCATCCGTAATCAACCCAAGAGTGTCGGCATCGACCGAGCGGAGTTGGTAGCAACGATCGGCGAAAAGCTGGCGACGTTGCAGCAAGAGTTGTTCGACGCCGCGTTGAAGATGCGGGAAGACAACACGGTCGAACTCAAATCAGAAGCTGTGTTCCGTGACTTCTTCGCTGACAAAGGCGACACCGCGATCACCGGCGGATTCGCTTGGTGTCACTACAGCGATGAGGACTCTTTGCAGGCATTGCTGAAGGAGTTGAAGGTGACGATTCGTTGCGTTCCGCGAACGGACAACGCCACCGAAGGCACCTGTTTCTTGACCGGCAAACCCGCTGCTCAACGAGCCATTTTCGCGAAAGCGTATTGATACTTTCGCGGTGACCGGTTGAACATCAATTTGGTTGAGTGGCTTCGACGATTGCGTTTCGTTTCCGCCGACGCGTCAACCAATCGAACGTCATCCATGCCAGTCCGCAAAGTGTGGCCGCGCCCATCAGGCCGGCCGGCCAAGACCCCATGCGAACATACAGGCTGGTCCGCGAATCTCGCCTTGGTTGGGCATAGATGACATCGCTTTGTCCCTTCGCCAATCGCTCGACGACTCGACCGGCCGAATCAATCCAAACGGTCGGGCCACCATTGGCTGCGGACAAAACCGGGCGCCGGCATCCGACGGCAACCAGTTGTGCACATCGCAAATGGTGATCCACGACCGCTGAGTCGTGGAACCAAACGTCATTGGTCAACGTCACGATTGCGTCCGGCAACTTTGGGTTGGCTCGCGAATTCAGTTGGTACATGTGGTTGACGGGAATCCGCTCCACCGCGGTCTCGATGCACAAGTTCGGCATCAGCGAAATTCCGTTCAAGTCAAAGCGTTCTGGCTCCGTCCCGCGATCCAATCCCAGTCCTGGTGGGACGATGTCGCTGATCCATGGCAAGCTGTGCACCAACGGAATGGTTTCTCCGAACAGGACGAGGTGATTCTTCGAGTAGGTGCCGGACATCTTTCCGGTCGCATCCACCCAAATGACGCCGCTGTATTGACTGGGACGATCCGCGTACTGGACCAGTTCACACCCGCCAATGATCGCCGGCGGTGCGTCGATCGGAATTGTGGAACTGGCCCTCATCGCTCGCTGAATGCTGGTGGCGCGATTCAGGAAATCGATCTGGTTGTTTTCGACGGCGAATCGAAGTTGTTCAGGCTGCAGCGGTGCTGCCGCTGGGTTCTGCATGAAGTCAGGAACAACCAGATCGGCGCCGGTGGTCATCCAAGGCAATCCGCCTGAGAACATCGACTCGGGCCAAACGACTGCATCAACCGGCGTCTTCGATTTGGCAACCGCATCGATTGCCATCTGACCGTACGCGGCAAAGATCTCTTGTTCTCGCACGATGTCTTGTTCGTAGACCGTCAGCTCATTGCCACCCAGAAGCGCGATTGTTTTGCCGGTTGGTTCCGTAGCGACGTTCATCGTCATCGACCCGTAGACCAGCGTGGCGATCAGCAAACCGCCAGCGATCACGATCGACTTCGTTGGAGAGTCAAACGCACTCGATGTTCGTCGAACGACCCATCGGTTCAGTGCATCGAACATCGCTACGTTGACGCAGACGACCACGAAGCTGACCGCATAGGTTCCACCCAGATCGGCGATTTGAATGAGGATCGGCATGTCGGCGAGCGCGTGGCCGAGCATCAACACCGAGATTCCGGTGAAGAAGTAGTTGCGGATCCATTCCAAGCCAACCCAAAGGACCGCGGCAACAAGGCAAACGGGAATGCGGTGACGCCATGATTGCGTGCTCCCATCGTTCTCAGTTAAACGGCAGCGTCGAAGCAATGCGACGAAGAGAACCGGATAGATTGCCAAGTAGCTTGACAGCGCTATCCAAGGCAGAAACATCAGTGGGTGGGCGTAGCGAAGCCCTTGAAGGCTGACCAACCAATACGCGAGCGATGCGGCGTAGAGGGGACGTTTCCAAGAAGAGCTTGGAGCCACTTCCGCAATCGCCAGCAGCGGAACCAGTGCGATGAACACCAAGGGACCGATCGCAAACGGAGGTCCCGAGAGCCAAAGCACCATCGCGAACGCGGACGATGCCGCGAAAAGCCATCCGATGGAGGCTGATTCGGGCGATGGTGGCTTGGTGGCGACTTCCGACGCGGGAGTGTCAGAGGCGGATATGTTTTCGCTCAACGGACGGGCTCACGTTCGCGGGATGGTTGGTATCCCCGTGAAATACCAGCCCAACCGCGGGCCGGCAACCCGTTTCACATTTCCGCGAAAGTGTTACGCCTTCGCGGCGCCCGGCCAGAATCGTTTCCAGCGGCTTTCGTTGCCGGCGTGGTCGTCCCCTCCAGCACCTTCTTCTTCAGCCACTGCGCTTTCTCGGTGGGTCAATCGATACGCAACGTCCCGGAAAGCCTGGGTCAAGGCTGCCTTCGGGGCTTGCGTGATCAACGGCACACCGTTGTTGCGGACTTCGACCATCGTGCGATAGTCGTTAGGCAGCAACGCGAAGATCTCTCGTCCGAGTGTTTCCTTCGCTTTCTTCAGGCTGATTTGACCAGCGTCCAAACCTGCACGGTTGACGATGATTTCGACGCGTTCGGCAAGGCCTTCGGTTTCATCGAAGCTCATCATCAGACGAACCACGTTGCGGAGACATGGCAAGTCCAATTGAGTGACCAGCAACACCTTCGATGCGGATTCGATCGCGATCATGTCGAGCGCGTTGTAGGTCTTCGACAGGTCGACGATCAAGTGCGTGAAAGAGGCTTTCAGCAAACCAACGACCTTGCGAAGGCTTTCGGTGTCGATTGCTTCGAGATCGTGCAGCTCCACTGGTCGCGGCAGCAAGTACAAACCGCTTGAGTGCTTCGTCAGCGACTTCTTCAGCAACTGAATGTCCAATCGTCCGATGTTTTGAACGACGTCGGCGAGCGTGTAGTCCGGGATGGCATCCAAGAAAACGTCGGCGTCACCGAGAGCCAAATCCAGGTCCAACAACGCGACGCTGTTGCGGCTTTCTTCGGCAAGCACACAGCCCAAGTTGACGGCGGTGCTGGTCGTTCCCACTCCACCGGTTGCTCCAGCGATCGCGATGACTTCGCAAGATCGATTGCGAGTGTCGCCACCACCGAATTTGGTTTGGCTGATCCGGCCGAGCGCCGATGACAGTTCTTCTTCCACCAAAGGCAGTGTCAGAAATTCACGTGCTCCTGCGCGAATCGCCTGCAGAATCAACTGTCCATCGCTGACAGCACTGGTTGCGAGCAACGCCGTATCAGGCGTTTCGCGAGTGATCCGCTCAATCAGTTTGATCGCGGCGGTGGAATCGGTGTCCAGCGAAATGACTCCAACATCGGGAGTCGTTTGATCAACGATGTCGGGAAAGAACTCGTAGCGTGAGCAGTCCGCTTCCAACCAAACAGTATCCATCCCCAAAAGCATCGCTTTCAGTGTTTCGCGGGAGGAGTCGTTTGGATCGACCAAGGCCAATCGTAGGACGTTACTCATAGCAGGCAGCTTCGATAGACGGAGAAAGGTTTCATAGGGGACAGCCCGCTTGTCCAGCGGGCGACATGGTGGGGCGTATCGAGTTCACTCAGACGATCATCTGTAGTCCGGTTGGCTGACGATCACGCCTTCAGCAACCTTCGTCGGTTGTGGACCGGGGACGATCGCGTTCGGTGGAAGCAACTCGCCGGCACCGAAACGATTGTTCGCTGGCGACGCGGTGTTTCGTGCAGTCCGCTGTGGGTAGTAGCCAGATGGGTTTGGCATTGCCCGTTGCGTAACGTTCCGTGAGGCTTGCGGAGTCGACATGGTTGGATCGACAATCTCACCTTGCGGGTAGACGTGCTCAGGGACACCGTTCAGTGAATCCTGGTAGATCGGTGCCTGGTGCAGCATCGGACCGGAATTCATCTGTCCTCCGTGGAAACCGCCGTTGATGCCAGGTTGCAAGTTTTCGTTGTCGCAATCGTTGGCTTTCAAGTTTGGCACTTCGATGTGACCATAGAGGTAGAACTCTTTGTCGTCAGGCGAGTGTGAGTTCATGCCTGGACCACCGCGAGGCACTTCGTGCGGATCCATGGCTTCCACCAATTCTGGAGTGACCAGAATCAGCAATTCGATCTCGTTGCGACGTTCCTGCATCTTGCGGAACAATGTCCCGACGTAAGGCAAACTTCCCAAAAATGGTGTGCGCAAAGTGGTCGATTCGGTACGGCTTTGTAGCAAACCAGCCAGAGCGAACGTTTGGCCCGCTTGCATTTCGACTGCCGTTTCAACATAGCGAGTCGTGAAAGCGGTCACGTTGGTACCGTTGACGGTGACGGCTCGCGACGGATCGGGCTCGCTGACCTCTGGTCGTACTTCCAGGCGAATACGTCCTGGGCCGACGACGAATGGCAAGAAGTCGATGCTTGTGCCGTAGTCTTCGTAAGTGATTTGAACTTGTCCGTTTTGTCCGGGCACAATCGTTGGGATTCGACCACCGACGGTGAATCGTGCTGGTCGACCGTGAGTGGCAACAACAGTTGGTTCTGCCAACAGCTTGGTCAGGCGTTGTTCGTGCAAGGCATTGAGGAGTGCCTCGAAATTACCGTTGACGTTGAAACGCAGGTTCGTATCGCCTAGTGGAACGGGACCAAAGCCAACGTCACCTTCGACGATTCCGGCACCGACATCGAGGACTCCACTGGGGCCGTTCAGCAATGTGAAATTGTCGTCGAGGATTGCCAGGTCGACGCCGAGCTCACGAAGCTTTGTACGACTGACTTCCATGATCTTGGTATGCAACAGAACTTGTTGGATACCGACCACTTGAATGTTGTTGATGACCGTCGTGTAGAACTGTTCGGTGATCGCAACCGCTTTGTCCACATCGTCAACGCTGGTGACATAGCCGGAGATGATGGCCGACTCACCGATTGGCGTGACTCGAAGCGATGCCAGCGGCAACTGCGAGTTCAGGATGCCTTCGACTTCGCGAGCGTCTGCGACGACGGTGACGTCAATCGTGTAGAGTTTGTCTTCGGTGTCCCAGAGGTTGATCTGGGTGGTACCCGGGATCTTGCCGAAGACCTGAATTTGATTTTCAGAAACCGGGGTCGCACCCAGGACTTCTTCGTTGTGAACTTGGAACCGCGGGATGCGTTCGCCAAGCGAGAGAATGCGACTGCTCTTCACGATCAAATCCATCCGCTCAACGGTTTGGTTGATCTGATGGTCGCCCGCGGCTGAAGCAAGCGTCGTCGCGGACTGAGCCATCACCGGTTGAGCAACCGAGAGCATCACCAACCCAAAAGCGGTGGCGAGCAGACAGCAGACCGATAGGTCGCGACGGATAAGAAAAGTGCACACTCGCATCTGAGGCATCCTTGCCGGGGCGGGTCGAGTTATTCATTCATCTCCGCGAGAATTCATCCATGAACTCTCGGCGATCAGTCCGTCGATTTAGCGGCGGGCTGGGCGGCGATTCGCTGTGAGCGAACTTGCCTTGGCATCAGTGGTGGATCTTGTTTTCGTCCGGGCCGTTAGCGGCTGGTCGGACCAAACTCATCGGATTGCGAACGGTCCCCTTCGGATCGGTTCGTTGGTCCGCTGTTGTAAAACGGACTTTGCGATCCGTTCAGGTAGCTGTAATCGGTCGGTGCACTGGGTTCATCCAGTTCGTTCTCGCTAGGGAGGGGATAATCTGCACCCGGACGAGTTCGCAGGTCGGTGTTTGTGTCTTCCAGCTCTTCACGTCCTGATTCTGCCAATACCTTTGGCACGCTGGAGCCTTCTTCGATCCAGTATTCAGTCAGCACGCCACCGGACATTTTCAACATCTTGAAGCCCCGCTTCTTCTCTTTTTTGGGTGCTTGGATGGATGGCTTCACGACAGGAGTTTCGACGCGATTGTTATCTTCTTCGCGTTGAGCTTGAGCGATCTGATAATCGGAGAGCCATCGCAAGAATTCTTGCCCGGCACCGCCGTCGGTCTCGCCGTCTTTTGTTTCGTTGATGTCACTTGGGTTACCGAGCGTCAGGCGAATCTTTCCGAGTTCGCTAGCGTAGGTCCAAGCGGGAGTGTCTTTTTTATGAATCAGCAGCGAGATTGAACGTGCCGGTTTGGCTTCGGCTTCCGAATCGACTTCGCGTTCGGTGCGGCCATCAACGGCGAAGACTCGCACACCCGTCAAAACGGTTTTCGCGGTCGTCTCGGGAATCAATTCGCTTTTGACGAAGTAGGCCATCACGTCCACTCGGTCGCCGGGGCGGACGAGGGTCGCAACGCTACTCTCCGGGTCGGCTCGCATCGACACGACGCTGAAACCGACTGGAATGGTTTGGGATGAACCGTTCGCATCAGCCATCAGTTTGACCGGCATCACGGGTTCGCCTTCGTAGAAACGCTGGCGCGCAAATTTGCCTTCGACGTCTTCGAGTTTGCCACTCGCACCGGTCGGAACACGATCGGCGGGCCATTGTTCGAGACGGATTTTGTCAGCGGTGATTTCTTCGGCAATGTCAATGGTTTTCGCGGTGACGAAGATCTCGACCGTTTCTACCGAACTCTGACCCGTCGATTGAGCTTGCATCCATTGGCTAACGCCGATCGCGGCAATCGTGCCGCAAACGCAGGCCAAGATGAGGAAGACTGATTTGTTTCGCATGGCAATCGAGTGGGTAACCAGAGGTGACAGACTGCTCGCGTTGAATTCGATCGATGACCGACCGCCCGCAATGGAAGCGTCACTCACGGTATCGGGTGTGAGTCTTCAAGAGCTAAACACACTTGGGGCAACCGAGTCCCTTTGCGCAATCGCTACAGATTGCCAAACGGAGTTTTTGCTTCGAATTTCCAACGCTAGGAGGAAAATCCCCGAAAAATGGGGCACAAATGATGACAGGCCGCATGGGGGTACCATGCGGCCCTCGATCTTCAATTTGAATCAGACCAATTGGCCCGTGGCGGCGAAGTAGATGATCGTGCCGATGGCCATCGGAATTCCGTATGGCAACAGGTACATGGTCGGTTTTCGCTCTCGAGCAATCGCGGCGAGCTGCTCAGGTTTGCGAATCGTTCGCCACTCTTCCATGATTTTCAGGAATTGAGCGTAGTGTTTCATCCATGCACCGCTCTTCCAGATCATGAAGACTGCCATGATTCCGCCGACGATGGCGGTCGCAGCAAAGGCTTTCAGCGTGATCATGGTTCCGCACCAGGCTCCGATGCCAGCGAGCAGTTTCACGTCGCCTGCACCCATGCCGCCAACGTTGCGAAGTGGCAACAGCAACATCATGCCGACGAATGTGCCGAGCAAGCTGTATCCCAGTTCGGGAAAGCCGCCTTGGATAAAGCAGTGTGCCCATCCGCAGATTATGAACGGGAAAGTCAACCAGTTGGGGACTTTCAAAATCATGCCGTCGATGACAGCAGCAACGATAAGGACAACCGTCACGAACCAAATGGTCCAGTTTTCGGTGATGCCGTGAAGGAGAGTGTCCATGGTGATTTCCCCGTGTTTCTTCGGCCGAGTCGTCCGTGAAACGAGTCGTCCGTTGGTGGTTTCAAATTGGAAGGTGTTTGAGTTGGCGGTGAACGTTTTATTGGTTTCCGGTCAAAACGGATGGATCAGCGAGGACCGATCATCCAGCTCAACATTGCGAACAGCAAAGTCACGCCACAGCAGGCTAATTGCCAGACATGGGCGGCAGCGTCAGCGGGAATTAGTGGGTAGTTCATTCGCTCGATGCCCGGGGGCAAACCTAAAAGGTGTGAAATGAGTGTTAGCTAAGACATCCATCGAATCTCTCAATGGCGGATCGTCTCATGTCGATCCACATCGTCGTCGCAATAGGGCTCCCCCACGGGCGATACCGAAAGGCGGCGAGAGTGGTCTCGCCGCCATTCGGAATGTCGCCAAATTGACGGGACGGACCCGCCGGATCAGCACTTAGTTGGCAGCAATTGCATCGCCAGCTTCGCCGAACTTTGCGTTGGCGTTGTTACCGATTGTGGTAACAGCACCGATGCAAACGACGATGATCAGGGCCAACAAGACGGCGTATTCAACAGCCGTTGGTCCGTCTTCTTCTTTCAGGAAAGCAACAACGTTTTCAGCAAACTTTTTCATGTCTAACTCCAGACAAAAACGGGGGCCACGATTATGTCTCGTTAACCCGGCGACAAAATGTCAGTCGATTCGATGTGAACCGACCCAGGTGACAACAGCCTTCGTCAATGAAAATTAAACTGACAAGCCTCGGTTCAAACTCGAGCGTGTTTCAGGTTGAAACAACGAAGAGTTCTTTCCACGGCAACTCGGCTTTCCTGAAGCCAAGCCGAACGCAAACAATGCGATCGACCGACTCACGGACCCGTGGTTTTGCGTGCCGTCCTCTCGAACGGTTTGCCTTTGTCAGGGAACTTCGGCTGACCCAGTCGAGCAGTCCAAGGCAACACACCTTCGAATGTTCGACGTGGCAGTGAACCGCCGCATTTGGGCCATTCACTTTCTCACTACCGAACACTACGACAGAAAACGAAGGTGTCAAAAAAGATCGGTTGGCCGAACCTTAACGGCGAGGCAAGTTGCCGGGTTGGTCCGGTCATAACGATTAGGCGGCCGGCCGCGATTGTAAAAATGACAAATGGGCGCATGCACTTATAGAAGACCACTGCCCCTCTGTTTGATATTCCGCAAACCCGAACTCGGCGGAGTTACTTTTTAGGCCATCCGGGCAGCGAAAATTTCTTTTTCGTATTGGTTGTGTGTTCGCTGTAGTGCCGATCCATTTGTTTCAGCAAAGCCTTCAATGTAGGCCAACGACTGCCCGGCACTTTGTCGTCGACGGAGTATCCATCCAGCAGATAAGCAAACCGACGCGAAAAGTCGCTGACGCGTTGCATCTGACGAGCTTCTTCAGCTCCACTCCAATCCGCGTTGGCGAATTTATAGTCGGGCGGCATTTGGGCGGGATTTAGATCCATCACAGGAATCGACGCGTCAGCCTCGTGATACATCTGAGAGAAAAACAGCAACTGACGCCCCATCATGTGCTCCACATTCCAGCGAGGCGTGTGAGTTCCGTTGGCGGGTTTGAAGTTCATTTGAGCCGTTGTCAGCTCCGCAAAGACCGCCTGAGACTCGGCACGAGACTTTTTCATCGCGGCGAAGAGTTTGTCCATCTCCTCGGGCATTTGCCACGGTTTCGTCGAGACGTTCCACCAAACAACAGCCGGCTTCGTTTCGGAATCAGCCGATTTGGATGAGATGGCAACCGTGTTGTGATCCTGCGTTTTGACTTGGACCGATTCGGGCAATGCCGATGAAACTGAGATCCAGTTCCGAACGCTCGGGGGCTTTGGTTGGCCTTCGACAACAAAACGTTGAAGGTCCGATCCGATGACCGCATCAATGTTCTTTATTGATGCCAGCGTTTCGGAAGTGCAACCGAGGCCTGCAACAACGAGGTCAACACCGTCCAGCTGAACATGAACGGCTGTATCGCCCAGATGGCTCACTTGGATGTCGTTTGGTGTCTTACTGGCTGAATCTGCTTCCAATTCATTCTGGGGTACTGGTTGCCAAGTGACTTCGGCTTCGTTGGCTGGTCGGCTGAGCAGGTAGGTGCCGGTCTCACCCACCGTCACCGTCGCGTCAGTCTCTGGAATCGCGGACGCATCGCCTTGCGACAAATCACTCGAGTTCTTCAGTTCAGCTTTGACCGCAACACTCAAACCCCAGTGCGATTCAATCGTTACTGTTCCTCCAGGCGAAACGCGAACCGCAACCGGATCACCCTCGGCGGCTTGGGCAGGAGCACTGATCAATGACATCAGGAGTGCCGCACCAAAGAGTGATGCAGCAGTTCCCTTGTAGTGAGAGATCGAATTCATCGCGATGGCCTATCGGTTTGCCACGCACCGTGAGGCGGCGTGGTCGAATCGTGGAATGGTCGTGAGAGGCTACTCTAACACGATCCCTTGCACACGTTTCCACTCTGTGATCGCCAATGAAACATCCAGTTGCCGCGCGAGTTGATCGCCACGCAACTTCGCGAGTTCCAAACGAATCAGGTCATCCGAGCCAACGGGTTGTTGGTCCAGTTCGATTGCGGCCG
This sequence comes from Rhodopirellula sp. UBA1907, assembly GCF_002337565.1. NCBI lineage: Bacteria > Pseudomonadati > Planctomycetota > Planctomycetia > Pirellulales > Pirellulaceae > Rhodopirellula > Rhodopirellula sp. UBA1907. Next base: position 135,189 of record NZ_DDGH01000060.1, read on the forward strand.
TCGTTTCAGCCAACCGTTCCTCGGCCCATTGCAATTGTCGATCGATCAGTCCAAGACGAGCGTTCGCCAGGCGAACGTCGAGGACCGATTGCAATGTTTCGTTGCGGATCACATCCGACAACGATTCGCGGAGAAGCGAACATTGTTGACGGCGGCAATTTAGATCGCTTGTGTTCGAATCTGGTGAGAAACACGAAAACAGCTTTTTTCCGGTGGCCGACGCGATGGCCAAACCGGCGCCCGGGCTGAGTGCACCCATCAGTTGCCGTGCCGAGGACAAGTTGCAGGTTCGCATGCCTGCACACAGTTGCTTGACTGCTTTCAAGTCATTGCGATTTTCCAGGGCGATTGCAACGCTGCTGCCGGCGTCGACGGATTCGGTGGATTGCAACGAATCGATTGTCACCGCGATTGCGACTTCGGATTCGGGGCGGCCGGTGCGTCGGGCCAGTTCTTGTCTCAGCTTTTGCGTTGCGAACGTTTGTTGGACTTCCATGTCCTGCCAAACCAGTTTGGCTTGTTGTAGTTGCAAGACGTTTCCATCGGGGACGCCCAATCGATCGGCTTCGTTTGCCAAGTCGATCAATCGGTTTTGCACCTCGATCCCTTGTCGAGCGATTTGCTTGCCGAGCTGTGCTGCCAGCAATCGGTCGTAAGCTTTTGCCGCATCTGCCGCGTCGTCCGAACGGCGACCCAGAGCGATCTCGGCCAAGACTGACCGGATCAAGCGAAGTTGGCAGACGGCATCGTCGTCATCACAATCGACTCCGCAAGCGACCGCCCGGGATTCTTGGTCGATCATGTTGGCTTCGGGGGAGTTCTGATACGCCCACTGCATGACCTGGTGCCGCGTGTAGCTGATCGACGATTCCGCTCCGACCGGTTCAGTGAGACTTTCGACGACAACCGTTTCGATCGGCTCTGGACTTTCAAGCTCGAGCGAAGAAACCTCCTTGGAGGTCAACGTCATTCCCGCGGTCCGGACTGCATCGCTGGGGGAAGCGATTGTCGGAGAATCTACCGACGGCCAATCCACGACGGGATCGCCCGGTGATTGAGCGGAGAGGACCGCCATCATCGCCACGCCGAGAATCAACGGAAGGATCCAGCGGTGGGCCGGGGACCGAGCGGCTTGGATCGCGGGTTTCACGGCAGAAATCATCCCTGGAATGAACAGAGGCTCCCTTTCGTCCGTGAAAGAGTTTTGCAGTTTCCTCTATTCAGGTGTGTTCGGTCGGATTCTGCGCCCAAAACCAGCCGAGGTTCCCACCACTGCATTGGCGGGATTGCACCGGTTTGGACGAAAAAAACCGATGGTCCGGTCGAGACGATCTTTCGCTAGACTGCGTCCTTCGCAAAATACCCCGATTTTCCAACATCATGAAATCATCGACCGAATCGAAGTCCGGTAAGGACGGTCCCGTGTCGGAGGCCCAGGCGGCTTTCGATGCATTGACGATTCCGCAGCAACGAGCCGCCGTCTTCCGATTGCAGGGCGGACGCGAAACCGTGGAGGCCTTTGCGGTGGCGTTCATCTTGGCTTTGCTATTCCGTGCTTTCATTGCAGAAGCCTTCGTTATTCCCACCGGATCGATGGCCCCGGCCCTGATGGGGGCTCACAAAGACGTTTTTTGCGACCAATGTGGGCAACAGTTCCCAATCGGAGCGAGTTTGGAAAATCGCACGCCCGCTCTGGAAAAAGCCGTTGTCGGCGGCATTTGTCCCAATTGTCGGCACGTGAACCCGTTGGATCTGGTCAACGATCCCGATCACCAAACGTTTAGCGGTGATCGGATTCTGGTCAGCAAATTTGCCTACACGCTGAAAGAACCCAAACGCTGGGACGTGATCGTTTTCAAGGTTCCGGTCAATCCAAAGCAAAACTACATCAAGCGTCTCGTTGGCCTGCCCGGCGAAACCATTTCGATTCGATACGGCGATGTCTACGCGAGCCAAAACGCGGAAGAGGCGTCGACCGGGATCGGCGAGATCCAACGCAAGTCACCTGAGAAATTGATGGCGATGAGCCATTTGGTTTACGACAGCGAGCATCAGGCACAGGCGTTGATCGAGGCGGGATACCCTTCACGGTTGCAGCCTTGGACACCGGGCGGCGATTCGGTTCCGAAGGATTCTTGGTCGGTCAACCAGTCCACCGAAGGTCTTACCGCAACGGTGAAGGCCGCAGACGGACAAACCAAGTGGCTTCGTTACTTCCACCATTTCCCAGACCAAGAACAATGGGCTGCAGCGATCGCGGGACAGTCATTGGCAGACGTGAACCCACACAGCGGCCGCCTCGTGACCGACTTCTACGCCTACGACGCGTATCTGCATGTCGATTCCGATCGTGTCTATGACCAGAAGCCCAGTCCGTTAAACGTTTCTCGTTTCAGACGTCTCATTGGACAAACTCGATCCGATGGCGTTTTCCGAATGGATTATGAATCCGGTGGTGATCTGGCTCAATTTCGCGGCATGGTGGATTTCGGCGGTTCCTATCATGGTGCCGATGGGATGCACTGGGTTGGTGATTTGATCGTTTCCCAAAACATCGAAACCTCTGCCGACGCAAAGCAACTGACGTTTGAAATCGTCGAAGCTGGCGTGCGGCATCTTTGTGAAATTGATTTGAAAACCGGCGAAGCCAAGCTGACGCTCGATGATGGAGAAGTTCGCGCGTTTGATGGCGATGGCAATCAGCACCCCGTCGCGACAACATCCGTGCGTGCCGGCCAACAACATGATTTTCGGTTCAGCAATGCGGACAACGAACTCACGCTTTGGATTGATGACGAAGTTGTTGCTTTCCAAACACCGACCACTTTCGACTTCGACTCGATCGTCCCGGTCACCGAGAACCAGCCACGTTACGGTGGCCCTGGCAATCCGCTGGACGCCGCACCGGTCGCCGTTGGTGTGACCGGCGGATCCGCAACGCTGAATCAAATGGTGATTCATCGGGACAAGTACTACATCGCGGTCGACAGCAGCGACGATGGCATGCTTGATTACGACATGGGTGCATTGCGACGCTTCGTCGGTGCCGGATCGCAAACGAACGAGATCGTTCGCGACATACAATTGCTGATGGCAGAGCCGACTATCTGGTCGGACTTCCCCGGTTGGCAGAATCGCCGCACGGTTTCGTTCAGTATGGAAGAAGACCAGTTCTTTCCAATGGGCGACAACAGTCCCGAAAGTTTGGACGCGCGGTGCTGGGCCGGCAACAAGACTCGGTTGGGCAATTACCACAGTCCCGATGAAGATGCCTACAAATTCGCAGATGTTTCGTACGTCCCGCGAGACTTGTTGGTTGGCAAGGCTTTGCTGGTGTTCTGGCCGCACCCGTGGAAGTCGCCGTTGCCGTTTTGGCCCAACTTGGACCGGATGCAACGAATCAAGTGATTCACTGAAAGGAATCGAATCATGAATGACGAATTTACACCGACATCCTTCCCCACCGAATCGACGATGGGAAATGGCGTCATGCCGCAATCTCCCGAACCGGTGCTCGAAGCGGTTGGTTTGCAAAAGACCTATGGTCGTCGCCGCGTCGTCGATGGCGTGAATTTGCATGTGGGCGAAGCCGAGATCGTTGGCTTGCTGGGACCAAACGGTGCCGGGAAATCAACCAGCTTTCGAATGATATGCGGACTCGTTCAGCCTGACCAAGGTCGTGTGTACTTGGGCGGACAAGACGTCACTGACTGGCCGATGTTCCGTCGTGCACGTGACGGGCAGATGGGATACCTGCCCCAGGAGCCCAGCGTTTTCAAAAAGCTGACGGTGGAACAAAACATCTCGGCATTGTTTGAGTTGCTGGGTGTGGATCGCAAGCAGCGCAAGCAGCGAACCAACGAGTTGCTCGAAGAGTTCAACATCACGCACATTCGAAAGAGTCGTGCGGCGGGACTTTCCGGCGGTGAACGCCGCCGGCTCGAAATCGCTCGCTGCCTCGTGTCCAATCCACGGATCGTGATGCTTGATGAGCCGTTCGCTGGGATCGACCCGGTGACCGTGCAGTCCATCCAGGGCGTCATTCAACAACTTCGTGATTCTGGGATCAGCGTGTTGATCACCGACCACGCGGCTCGCGAAATTTTGACCACCGTCGATCGCTGTTATGTGATCTATCAGGGGCAAGTGTTGATCGACGGCACACCGGATGAAGTCAAACGTCACCCCAAGGTTCGTGAGGAATACTTGGGTGACCTCGATGCCGCCGCCGGGACATCGGTCGATAATGCGACGCCTGATTCGAGTTCACCTGCCGCGAATCAATTTCGAGTCGATCCGGCTCACCCACAACCACCACCTGCGTCACCTGCCACCGGAACACCGCGACGGCAAGTTCCTCGGCGTCGCGTGACCGACGTTTGACACCTACCTGATTAGCACCATGTCCCCTTTGATCGCCGCCGACAAAATAGAAGCGGCTCGCAAGCGAATCGCCAATGTGGTTCGCCACACACCGTTGATGCGAAACGCTCGACTCTCCGCACTCTATGACGCGGAGATTCTGCTCAAACGGGAGGACTTGCAGGAGGTTCGCAGCTACAAGATCCGTGGTGCCTACAACCGGATGTCGCAACTCAGCGACGAGCAGCGTGCTGCCGGAGTGGTTTGTGCCAGTGCCGGCAACCACGCGCAAGGATTCGCGTACGCTTGCCATGCGATGGAGATTCATGGTCGAGTCTTCATGCCTGCGGTCACGCCGAAACAAAAGGTCGAGAAGGTCAAGCTGTTCGGTCAAGAACATGTGGAAATCATTCTCACCGGGGACACGTTCGATGATGCGGCGGCGGAAGCACATCGCGCTGCCGAAGAAGGACTGACCTACATTCCTCCCTTTGATGATCCCGCCATCATCGAAGGCCAAGGCACCGTCGGCGCCGAGATCTTGGAAGACCATCCGGAACCAATTGACATGGTGCTGGTCGCGGTCGGAGGCGGCGGATTGATCTCTGGCTTGGGAAGCATCTTCAAACAGCTTTCGCCCGAAACCAAAATCATTGGAATTGAACCGATGGGCGCGCCGGCCATGCATGACAGCCTTCGTGAAGGCAAGGTCGTGACGCTGGAAAAGATCGACAACTTCGTCGACGGAGCCGCGGTTAGACGTGTTGGAGATCTGAATTTCAAGATCGCTCAGCATGTGATTGATGAGATGATCCTTGTGCCCGAGGGCAAAGTCTGCAGCGTGATGTTGCAGCTCTACAACGACGAAGGGCTGGTGGTGGAGCCTGCGGGCGCGCTTTCCATCGCGGCTCTGGAGCAATTGTCAGACGAAATTCGCGGCAAGACCGTCGTGTGTGTCGTCGGCGGCAGCAACAACGACATCACTCGCACCGAAGAAATTCGCGATCGAGCGATGTTGTATGAAGGGTTGCAGCACTACTTCATCATCAAGTTCCCGCAGCGAGCCGGAGCCTTGCGAGAGTTCCTCAACAATGTGCTCGGCCCAACCGACGATATCACGCACTTCGAGTACACGCGAAAACACAATCGCGAAACGGGACCGGCGCTCGTCGGTTTGCAGGTCGCCAAAAGAGACGACTACCAAGGCTTGCTGGACCGCATGACGGCCAGCAACATCGAATACCAAGTCGTCAACGAGCAGCGAATGTTGTTCGAGTTGTTGGTGTGAGGGTTATTTTCGACGCGGCCGACATTTGTAGCGTTGTTACTCGTCCGTCGTGTTTCGTCACCAACGATCTCTTTTCTGTGACGCGGATGCGGGCACTGGCGTACAATCAGACCCCTCAGGCAAGATGAACGAGACAATTGTCTCGTTTGGACGCTCTGACGCTCTTAAATAGTGCGCTCTATAAGGGAGAAGATTGGTGAAGTCGCAAACACGCTGCCGGCTGTTGTTGATCGTTGCTTCGATCTTTCTGTCGCTGTCGATTGGAGATTCTCGGGGCTTGAATGCCGGAAGTTCTGACGAATCTGTTTTGGAGTTCTTGCTCACGCGGGAACAAGATGTTCTTTCGCAAGGCTTTGAGAGCGTAGTTCTGCACGCGTCGAAGCTCGACCCAGTAGATCGCTTTGATGTTTTGGCTGATTGGGTGTTGCCGTCAGAAACACGGCCGAACTTCCGGATGCAGTCGCGGTTTTTGCAGATTGCTCCGACGGCAGACTCGGACGTGGCTCCCAAAGCAAGCATTGCCGAAGGCATCACATCGCCAGTCTTCTATCTTCTAGCGGCGGCCAAAGAGGCAGACCGTCTGAGCGAACTTCGCGGGCGTGTGCAAGAAATTCCGGATTCCTCGCAATCGGATCAAATTCGAGCGAAGCTGGCTCTGCTAGTCATGATTGACATCGCGAATTTCACGCCGGAGTCATCGGCAACACCGCCGGAATCTACTACAGCGATTTTGGATACGTTGGCAACTCTCGTTCGGAAACAAGCTCCCGAGGCAGCCAGACAGGATTGGCCGGAGGTATTGGCTCTCGCCTATGGGAGAAAGAGTGGCTTGGATCGCAGTGAACTCGTCGAGCTTGCCGCTAGTATTTGTTCGGTGCAAATGGAGGACTTGGACTGGGACTCAATCGGAGTTTGGGATGCCTACGCCTTTGGTTCTCTTGCTGCTCTCACCTCGAGCAATGAAAGCGGTGTGTTGCATCGGCCCGCGTCGAATGCTTCCGAGACTTCGTCCTTCGAATCTTGGCAGCGAGCCTCGGTGTTGTCTGCTAACTCTCGGGGCAACGGATTCACCGCTGCAACATGGCGTGCGTTGGGCAATGCCGTGCACAAAGTCTCTGGCCACAACAACGATTACCTGTATTTCCCTTCTCCGCTGACCGGGAATTTTGAAGTCGAGTGTGACGTGACTGGTTCTCCTTTTCACGAAACGCAGGTGGCTTACGCAGGAATTTTCGCGTCACCTCGTTCCTCTTTAAATCAAGCCGAGATCGGCGGGATTCGCAGCCAGGAAATGTTGCCGCTGGATCCACCGGTAAGTCCGCCGGACGATTGGCAGAGTTGTCGAATCTCAGTTCGTGATGGTGTTTGTCGTCACTTCATCAACGGAAGACGCATCTTGCAGCGGACGTTGGTGGATGGCCAGTTCCCTTGGTTGGCACTGCGAGCACATCGATTGAGCCGCGGAGCCGTTCGAAATCTGACAATCACAGGAACGCCTGAAGTTCCTTCATCCATTGAGATGGTCAATTCATCGAAATTGCTTGGTTGGTACAGCTACTACGATGAGCCTGTTGACAATCCCAGCGACTCGGCTGCATGGCGATCCGTTGCGGTTCAAGAATCGGGATCATCGTTCAAGGTTCAACACGCAGCACAACGCGAACTCGCGGGATCCAATTTAGAGAGTCTGCTGGTGTATCACCGGCCAATGATGGAAGACGGCTCGATCGACTACGAGTTCTTCTACGCAAAGGGAGAAGCGTCGGTCCACCCGACGATCGATCGCATGGCTCTGATGCTCGAACCCGATGGCGTCAATGTTCACTGGGTGACGGACGGTGCGTTTCAGCCGGGCAATCTTTCACCCGCGAATCGAGCGGTTGTGGCAAAGCAAGATCAGAGGCGTTCCCAGGTTCCCTTGAAGAACGACTCGTGGAACCGTGTTCGATTGGAGCTTCGAGGTGACGAGGTTCAGGTGCTGCTGAATGGAGTCCCGGTCATCGAGCGAACGCTGGAACCGTGGAACCAGCGGCAGTTCGGATTGTTTCATTTCGCGGACAAAACCAACGTTCGAGTTCGAAACTTGCGATGGTCAGGTGACTGGCCAAATGCAGACGAAGTGTTTAGCGAGCATCACCGCGTGAGGCCGGATACGGCGGAAATGGAAGAGTTGGCGTCTGAGCTGCCACAATTTTACGAACAGGATTTTCGCAAGCTGGATTTTGACTCAAGCCATTTCATTCAGCGAGGCGGCCCGATCACAGTTGAGGAGAACGGCATCGCGATGACAGCGGGCGATCGCCAAAGCACCGATCTGCCTCTTTGGCTTGAGGTTCACGGCGACTTTGATCTGCGAGCAAGTTTCGAGAACTTTGAACATGCAAACGTTGGAGACGGGGCTCTCGAGATGCTTGCGTACTTGCCGAGTGACGGTCAGAAAATTCGGGTCGCTCGGCACCGTTGGGATAACAAGGAGCAAAAGTTACGCACCCGATTTTCTCCGATGACGGATGCCGGCCACCAAGCTCAACGCGCAAAAGATCATTGGGTGGCGAACGAAGCGACATCGGGAGTGTTTCGAATGGTTCGTTTGGGCACCACGGTTCATTACTTGTTCGCTGAAAACGATTCGGCAACTTTCAGACTTCTGTCGACTGATCAAGTCGGCCGTGGTCCCTTGAACGCCGGAGGCATCACCTTGAAAGCGTTTGCATCGAAAGGTGGTTCTGCATCAACGACATGGACGAGCGTGAGTGTGCGTGCAGAGCAGATCACGGGAGTTGCTCTGCCGGACATGCAAGCGTTGCGAAACCAGTTGGACGACTCAAGGAAACAGTTGAAGAAGTCGTATGTGCATGACTTCACGAAAGCCGCACCCGATCCGGAGATGTTTGCAAGACTGAGTGATACAAGACCTTGGAATGAAGCTGACGGCGGTCTTCGATTGCAAAACATCGGAACGGTCAACTGGGGGGCGAGTGCTCTCGTCTCGCGAATGTCATTCGATGGTGATTTCGATCTTCGTCTGGAATTCGATGAACTCCGTTTGGCGAGCGCGGGAGAGGGCCAGCAGGCCATCTTTGCGATCGAGGTTCAGCCGACGTCCGAACCAATCACCAGAGTCAATTCGATGCTGGGGTTGAATGCACCCGGGATCATTGAAGCGGAAGGCTACGCGAGAGTGAGGATGCCGGATGGAAGTGACTGGTTCAACGGTACCGAACGACATACCGTGACCTCCGCCACGGCGTTGCGAATCGCTCGTCGGGACAAGCGATTCTTCATGATGGTGCGTCCTGAAGGTGAACAGCACGACCGTATCGTGTCGATGTCAGACCACTCGAACGCTCCGATCAACAGGGTCATCGTGATGTTGCACAGCGGAGGTGCAGGCAGTGAATCAAGCGTTCGGCTCAAGAAGTTTGAGATCCACTCGGATGAACAGTGAGTTTTGTGGAGGAGCTCACTCTGTTCGGTTTCACTCGACGATGGATTTGAGCAAGGCTTGCATCTCTTTTCGTTTTTCAGCTTCTTGTTCGTAGAGGTTGTTTGTTTCCATCGGGTCTTGCTTCAAGTTGTAAAGCTGGCCGGGGAAGTTTGGCTCGGGTTCCTTTTTGGCATAGGGCCGAAGCGTTGGGTCGTTGTAGTTGTTGCCGCCTGAGCCTGCGTGGTCGAGGTACTTCCAGTCGCCAACCCGAAGTTGGAATTCGCCGCGAAAACTTTGCGTGATCATGTGAGGACGAACGGACTCGCCCTCGGGGATTTGTCCCAGCAGTTCCGGAAGCATGTTGAAACTGTCCAGGGCAACGTCTTCGGGCAAGTCCACGTTTGCGACGGCCGCGAGCGTTTTGAAGATGTCGGTCGTGTTGATCAGTTGGTCCGACAAGCGACCGGGCGAAATGTGGCCCGGCCACTTCATCATCATGGGGACGCGGTGACCGCCTTCCCATGCGTCGCGTTTCATCCCACGCCATCCTCCGGCAGCGTCATGCTGGTGATCTTCACGCATCCAAACCGTGTGCATGGTTTCGGGGCCGTTGTCGGAATTGAAGATGACGAGCGTGTTTTCATCCACTCCCAGTTCTTTCAGGTGATTGAGCAAATCACCGGTGAGTGAATCGAGTTCGCAAACAAAGTCACCGCGAGCGCCGGCCTGAGTTGATCCCGAGTATTGGTCGGCGGGGAGCACGGGGGCGTGAGCGATCTGGGTGGAGACCACTGCGAAGAAGGGTTGGTCCGCAGCCTCCTCGACGTGGCGGTCAAGAAATTCGCGGGTCTTGTCAAAAAACAGAATGTCGGCGTCGACAAATTTGTAGCCGGGGGCTTTCCAGCCTTCGTCGTTGTCCCATCGCCACTTGCCGCCTGGATTGGGAAGCGTGTCGCGTTTGTGACGTTGGTTCGCTGGCACAGGAACCATTCCGTTTTCGATGTACAGATACAAAGGATCTGTGGTGGGGCAGTTGGGGGTCACAAACGATTCATCAAAGCCTTGATTGTTGGGGCCGTCGATCAACGGCGTGCTGAGTTCGTAGTCGATTTTGGTGACGTCCTTGAATCCACCTCGCAGTTGTTTGCCGTCGCTGCCATACCAAGTCAAACCGAGGTGCCATTTGCCAAAGATGGCCGTTTTGTAGCCGGCCTGCTGAAGCATTTCGGCGATCGTCAAGTCATCTGGTCGGAGGTAGCTGGGGCCGCTGGCTCCTTCGAACGCAGTCGTTCGGCGTCCCGTGCGGAAGACGCACTGGCCGCTCATCAATCCGTAGCGTGACGGGGAGCAAATGGTCGAAGGGCTGTGAGCATCAGTGAAACGGATGCCTTCGGCCGCCAGTTGATCCAGATGAGGTGTTTCGTAGGCGCAGTTTTCGTTGTAGGCCGACAGGTCGCCGTAGCCGAGGTCATCGGCGTAGATGATCAGGATGTTGGGCAGTTTGTCCGCGGCGATGGCCCAGTCGGCGAGCAAGGAATTCAGGCCAACCACCATCGCAAAGAGGACGGTGATGCGGGCTCGCATGATGGCGGGAAAGCTCTGGCGATTTGTTGAGAGCATGTTTCAAAATCTCGAGTGGCTTGTCGTGGTGGTTGGATGGACCGGCAGAGCTTTTGCCGGTTGGCTGCGTTCCTTGTTCAATGTTCCTTGTTCAATCCTAGCGAGCACCGGTGCATCGCCGAAGCAGTGGCTGGTCGGGGCACATAAAAAAACGGCGGCCAAAGGCCGCCGTGTCGCAAATCGTTTTTGAAATCAGGCGGGTTCCGCCACGAGTGATTTTCATCGCCGCGAGGGCGGGCTCGCTGAATCATTCGTTGGACGCATGGCTGACCATTTGACGTAATTTCACCGCCTCTGTGATTGGCTTTCCTTTCGCGGCGTCCTCTTCCCGAAAGCTGGCGAAGAGAATGCGCCGGTCTTTGGTGCGATTGCAGTCGTAGATGATATGAATGACGCCGTCCGCGTTTTGTTGACCGTCGGGGTAGGAGACGCCCGTTCGCTCATCGAGCCTCAAGGCTCCGTTCTCTTGTTGATGGGGCCGTGCTTCACCAGCAGCACGCAGAGCGAGTGGAGCAGACCGCAAGCGTGATGAGGCGGGGTATCGGTGGGGGAGTGGTTGATCGAGCAGCCTGTTGATTTAGCCGTATACCGAATGACGACAATTAGCCGATGGGCGTTCGCTCCGGTTGGCGTTTGACTAGCCGCTGCTATCGCGGTACGGCTCTTTGAATCAACAGCACGCTAGGGCGGGGGACATAAAAAAACACGGCGGCCAAATGGCCGCCGTGTCGTTTGTTATTTCGAGAGTCCTGCGAACTATGCCACAGGTTTCTTCATGAACTTCGTTTCCGCTGCGATGTCGCTGTCGTCTGGAGTCGCATCGTTGTCGATGTCGAACCATTCTTCTTTGAACTGCAGGTATCCGCTTTCGCCCTTGGCCGATCGCTTCAAGGCCACGTTGGTTCCTAGCGCGATGACCGCGTCGCCCATGGCGACCTCGGGGTAGCAGCGAGGTTTGTTTTCACCGTCTGGGTTGCGGATGCAGTAGGCCCAGTGCTCGATCTCTTCACGATAGCCGCGGCTGACTGGGCCAGACGAAGCGGCTTGGGCAACCGGAGCGGCGTAATCGCCACTGGCGGATGTGTCCAAGGCGAAGCCGGCGTCCTTCTTCACAACGCCAGCTTTGCTGCTGGTGTCGCTGTTGCGGTACAGGTAGACGTCGGTTTCCTTGTCCAGAATTAGCGTTCCCTTGGTGCCCATCACGACTTCGCCCCAGCCACCAAAACCATTGCCGTTGATCGACGAGTAGGTCACAACGACCTTCTTGTTCGGATCGGTTTCGTAGCCAGCAACAGGTCCGTTTCCGGGGCTTTCCGGGTTGGGATAACGCTCGACACGGTCGTAGTAACCGACGTCGAATGTGCTGCTGTATTCTGGTCCAGGGAATTCGAACATGCAGTAGACGTGGTCACCGACTTCACGATCCAGTGGCATGATGTGACGCCCGCCAACGGCATGAACGCTCAGTGGGTGAACCTTTTTCTTGTCGTCACGCAACGAGCTGAGGAAGATGCTGACTGCATCCAGTTGGTGACTGCCAAGCTCAGCCATCAGGCCGGCACCGGTGCGATCGAACAATCGCCAACGGTGAAGTTCTTCCATCGCGCTAAACGTTTTGTCGCCGACCGAGAAGTTCTCGTAGCCAAACTCCTTTGGATCGACATTCTTGTCAGCGTCCCAGGCAGTCCACTGATCAATCTCCATACTCAGACGAAGCATTTCGTCTGGATCTGTGGTCTCGTCCAGCTTCTTTTTGCGGTATTCGATGTCCTTTGCGATCCGATCGAAATTCTTTCCGTTGACCATCTCGCCACCGGGGATCGGCATCGACCAGCTGTCAGCACCCGGCACGTTGCTGCGGTGCCATTGAGCACGAATGTGGTGCAGTTGGCCCAGCAAACCCCAGCGGATTAGGTTGATCGCGTCCTGGTACTTCACGTTGTAGTGACGTTGGTGACCGGTCGCCAAGTGAAGCGGGTTGCCGTTTTTGTCTTCCATGCTGCCGGCCATCCGCGACATGACTTTGCACTGAGCCACGTTGTGGGCCATCAGTTTTTCGGTCAGCACGTGCAGGCCACGTTCCATCGCTTGTGCGGCGACGGGAGCGTGCAACCAAAGTGGCAACGCAATGATCACCGCTTCGATATCGGGATCGTCTAGGCAGGCCATGATGCCGCCGTTGGATCCGTCATAAACTTTGACGTTCTTGCGAGCTTCCGCTTCGTCTTTGTAGCCAGCAACGCTGATCAAACCCGGCCGACGTTTCAGAGCCGACGAGGAGGACCAGTCACCGTGGAAAGCACGGAATTGGCTAAAGGGACGAATGTCGCAGATCGCTTTGACGTCCACGTACTCGGGGTTGCAGCCACCGATCAGCACGTTTCCTTCGTCGCCGGTTCCGATGACCGCAACGCGGACCGGGTCGGTGACTTTGCTGTAGCCGAAGTACGCCGCACCCAGGCCGGCGCCGCTGACGGCTCCGGTGGCGACGATACCGCGAAGGAAGTCACGACGATTGACGTCGTAGTAACTGCCAACGGCGGAATAGTAATTGTGTGAGCCGACTTCTTTTTGATCGGCGTTGAGTTTATCTACCATTTGCTAGGACTCCCGGTCACGCAGTTGCGGCGTCGCCGCCGTTGAATTTTCGAATAATGAGATGCAAAAAGAAATCGAGGCCGGCGAAACGACCAGCACCCGTGGCGGCAAGCACGAGGCAAGCCATGCACTCGATCAGCTGATAATTGCTGGATGTCGGCCCAGTCAAAGGTGGGTACTGACTCAAGAATACAGAACCGAGAAAACCGGCTGCTGCTAACGCGGCAACGGGTGTGAACAGTCCAAGCAACAGGCACCAACCCACCAGCATGTCGAAGTACGGCACGATCGAATCAATCACGCTGGTGTCCATCATTTTCAAACGCGGCCGCACCAGTGGATACGCAAGATGACGGGCCTGTTGTTCCGCTGTCGCGACTTTGTTTTGAGCGGTTTCGTAATTTTCCCAGATCGCATCGATTTGGTCGAACACGGGGGCGATCTTCTGTGACAGCTCTTTTCGGACGCTTTCTCGTTGTCCGCTCAGTGAGCTGACTCCCGAAGCGACCGCATCACCATCCAATTCCTCAATCCGGCCGAGGCCAAGCTGGAATTCCTGAATTTCGTTCGCGTTGAGTTCGAGCACCATGGCCAATTGCTTGGCCGCGAGGCTGTAGTTGTTGTGAGCTTCGATCTTCTGCTTCTCGTCAAATCCGTAGTGATCGGAAATTTGATCGCGGTAGTAAGCCCAGTTAAGTTCGGTTTGGTCGACGTCCAGACGCATTGTGCCGTCGTAATCCCACACCATTTGGCGGAAATGACCAGCAAACGGGCCGCGAGCGTTGGCGAAGAATGGCTTGGCGGACCAGTTTCCAGCCTGGTATTTGTCGATACCTTCGCTGATGAAGTGCCAGCCGATAGTGAGACGAAGGAGGGTCAGCATGACCACCGCGATCGTTCCGAGCAGCCGGGGTGAGATTCCCCATCCGACAGCCAAACGCAAAGGGGAAAGCAAATACTTGGCCACCGAGAATGGGCTCCGTCATGGGCAGGAAGGATGGAACTCCATGGCGACAACGCGACCACCGACGCGTGACAAGATTGACACGCTCAAGGTTGGTTCAGCTCACGCCAAGGGACGTCCAGTGAAGGGGGAACGCTCATTATGGCAGCCAAGTGACCATTCGCCAACCGAGTGTATACAGAATCGCCCGAATCGGTCGTTGGTTGGAATCGCATTCCTCTCCTCGATCTGATTGTGGGGGTCGACAAAGTCGTTTGGATCAGAAACCCTTTGCCGACGGCGGGGAAGCACAAGTCCGACGGCACCAATAATCTGACGGCACTCCGAGGCGTGATCGGCTTTGCAAGCGAGGCGTTTCGCGAGAGAGAGATTGACCAACGCAGAAAATATCGGGTGCTGGGGCTGCCGGAGTGCCTTGGTTCCACGACGGATCAGCCGGTGGGATGTTTGACGGCGAAAATGCGTTTTTCCCGCCAGCAACCAGTCTACTCGCGCGGTTTGCTGAGGCGATTCGTGCCGAGGCGTCCCAGCGGTCGGCCGCCGCCGCTTGCCCCGCGATCCGTATATTTGACAACTTCTCAATTCAGGAAATTTTCCCTTGTCCATTCGAATCATGCGTCGCTTCACGTTCTGCGCTGGGCACCGATTGGTCGGCCACGAGGGGAAGTGCCAAAACCTGCACGGGCACAATTACGTGCTGGAGGTCTACGTGACCGGTGCGGAGCAGGATGCCGTCGGGCGGATCCTTGATTTCAAACAACTCAAGACACGCTGCAAGAACTGGATCGACGAGAATTGGGACCACACGTTTGTGCTGTGGGAAAAGGACCAGAACGGATTGGACGCGATTCGCAGCTCAGAGCCTCACCGGATCTACGAACTGGACAGCAATCCCACCGCAGAGAACATGGCCAAGCACTTCTTGGAGCAGATCTGCCCTTCCATTTTGGGTGATTCCGGGGCGACCGCGTACAAGGTTCGCCTTTGGGAAAGCGAAGAGACTTACGCGGAAGTCGAGTTGGACTGAACCAATCGCAGCAACTGCGGGATGAAAAGACGCAGTGCTCGCGATCGATGACTAAGAGCACGCTTCACGGTCAGGTTCAGCTCCCCGAACGTTTTGTGATATTCGGGGATCACAAACAGCGGGTCGTATCCAAATCCCGCGCCGCCGCTTCGTTCCATCGCGATTCGGCCTCGGCAAATGCCTGACTCGGCGAGCCGGACGTTTCCATCGGGATCAGACAGGCACAGATGGCAATTGAACTGAGCCCCGCGGCGATCCATTGGCACGTCAGCCAATTCGCTGAGAAGTTTTTCGTTGTTGGCTTCGTCGTCGCCATGTGTTCCGGCGTACCGAGCGGAGTAAACGCCCGGTGCACCCTTCAACGCATCGACGGATAATCCGCTGTCTTCGGCCAACACCCAGCGTCCAAGATGCTTGGCTTGTTCGGTCGCTTTCTTCGCAGCGTTCGCGGAAAACGTTTCGCCGTCTTCTACGACTTCGATCGCGTTTTCAATTTCTGACAACGCGGTCAGGGCGATGGTTTCTTCTGGCAACATCATCCGAAGCTCAACGAGCTTCTTTGCGTTGCCGGTTCCGAGAACGAGATCAAACATTCGATTCAGCGTCCAACTGCTGCACTGTAGAAGCTGCGTTTGCTAGCCTTTGGAATACGAATCGGTGTTGGCTGAACATCGAAGGGAATGTTTTCGATGTGCTTGGCCGCCAATCCATCGCTGGTCTTGGTCTTGACCTGATTCGCGATGCTCGGGTCGACATTGAATGCTCGATAGTTTGACATGATCGCTTTGATTTCTGGGGCGTATTCAAATCCGCCATCGGGCAATTCGTAACCCAACGTTTCGAAGCTGCCGATTGTCACGATCGATCGAGTGCGGTCGTGATACTGGTAGGCTTCCTGGCCTTCTTTGCGTAGGGCGACCACCATTTTATTGGCATCCATCGCCATGCGGTCCAAGCGATTGATGTTGGGTTGGAAGTTCTTTTCCTTCTTGCCATCGACGATGGTCTTGTAGCCTTCGAAGGTGCGAACGACAACGGTGAATTTGCCATCGCATTCCAACAAATTGAATTGTTTGTCTTCGTTCAATTTGCGAACAAAGGAATCGACTTCGGGTGCGTGCGAGAAGTCCTCGGGAAGCATTGGGTTGCGGGTCAGGAACGCACTGCCCATTTCGCCACGATCTTTGTCGCCGCTGCGGCTAACGAATTGACGGTGCAATGCTTTGACCGCAGTGACTGGATTTCGGAAGTCCGTTTCGGCTTCCATTTCTTTCTTGTCACCAAAGACAGGCAACTTCGCAGACTTGATGCGTTTCAAGTCTTCCGCGATTTGCGGGTGTTCCGCGTGATCGTACTCACCGACCAAAACCGCGTGAGCGTCATACTGAATGCTGTTCGCGTATCGCATTCGGCGATGGTTGGAACGAGTGGTTCCACCAGCGACTTGAATGGTTGTGGTTGGGGTCTCGACTTCGCCTGAGAAGTCGAAGTTCTCTTCGTAGACATACGAGGGCAGGTTGAGTTCTTGGCGAATCTCAAGTGCCAATCGTTCGGCTCGTTCTTTCGATCCCGCACCGACAAAAGTGTGGGCCAGAATCAACCAGGGCCCGTCCTCTTGAGTCAGTTCGTAAGTCTTGGTCGTATCGACTTCGACTTTGTTCCCGCGTTTAAACATCCGCAAGAACGGCGAGTTCTGTGCGACTGCGGGCGAAGGTGAAACGAGGCCGGAGGCGGCCACGGCGAGGATTGCGATCAATCCGAGGCGAAGCGAACTGTTCATCGGAACCAAATCCTGAATCGAAACGATACGAGCGAGTTGTTTGACTCGTCATTAGCAGATTCATTGGATTCGCAGCAAGAGTGTCAAAGCGTTTTGAGATATTCCAAAACCGCTCGCTTCTCCGCTTCGTTTAGTTCGTTGGGATAATCGTGGCCAGCGGCACTTTTTCCAAACCGACGGGTGTCAAAGTAGCTGCGTCGAATTTGAACATCGGGCTGGAATAATGGGACTTTCTCAGCCAGTTCAATCTGAAAGCCGACGCGGTCGCGATCGATCGCTTCTTCGGATCGTCGCCAAACGGTGGGACGTTCCTCGGGATGCAGCACGTGCCACAGAGTCGGTACGCTGCCGTTGTGAAAATACGGTGGGCTGGCCCAAACGCCATCCAGGGGCGGCGCGACGTAGCCCTCGGGATTGACCAGCGTTTCTTGCGATTTTCCCTGTTCAAGTTCAGCGAACCAAGAATCGGCGTACTTCTGACGACCTTCGCTGGAAAGAGCTTCGAAGCGGACGGGATCGGTACCGATTTCATCGATCGCTACCATTTGATTAGGGTAGCTTCCGCCGTCTGCCCCGTAGGTTCCGTGGCAGCGTGAGCAGGTTTGTTCGAACAAATGACGCCCGGTTTCGGCAAGGTCTTCATCGATCGGGCCGTCGTACTTCGGGGCTCGCAACGAGGACAAAAACGCGAAAACGTTTCGGAAGTCGTCTTCGTGGTCGCGATAGAAATCGGGGCCGTTTTCAGGGACCAGCGTGAACTGCATCAACCCGCGATGGCCCTTTTGCGCGAACCCATCGATGTAAAGGTAAGGTCGTTTGTAGAAGTGCCACCACGGTGGGGCGTCCATGTCGTGATGAACGAAGGTCTGAGGCGTATTGGGAACGACGTTCAGTTGCGAATCACGATACTGCATCAGCCCCATGCCAAAGACCACGGCGTTGGTGGTTCCGTTCGTCGTACCCAGGGGAATGACCAGCGAACCCAACTCCATTCGTCCCAGCGATTTGCCCAGTCGAAACTTGGTGCTGCGGACTTCTTCGGTGAGCGTTTGAAGGGCGTAACGGTTGTTCGGGGCTCCCGGTGTCGGTACTCCGTAGACGGAGCCACCGTGGCAGGAAAGGCAGTTCATCGTCCAGTTGCCGTCTTCATCGGCGACGTACTGCATCGGGGGGCCGAATGAACCTGTTTCTTCGTGAGACTCAAACGTTGCGACGCCGTCGTTTCGCACAATCAATTCGGGGCGTTGGGAAAATCCGTAGCGATGATAGATCGCTCGCAGCCGGTCTTCCGGTGATGCATTCTCAACCTTTGCACGAGCTTCTTCGGGCCAGCTTCGCCAGATGTCATCGATCACATCCTGAGAAAAGTCGCTGGGCAACAAAGCCTTTTGAGTCAGCACTTCCCAGCCGAGCTCGATCGCCCGAGCTTCTGACTGGGAAACGTTGCCGCCAGAATCCGCCGAAGTTTTCCCGAGCTCGGTGGCGAAAACACCCGGGCAAGTGGCAGGCAACGCGAACAGCAGAACGCAACCGGCGATCAACCGACGCAGCTTTGCGAAGTGGCGGCGATCGGAGGGAAAACAACAACGAATCATCGAATCAAATCGCTGGAAGGATGGATGCGACCGGGAATTCAACGTGCGGGAACCAAATTGCAAGCAATCCGCACAGCGGGAAAGGGACCGTCGTCCCCATGTCAGTTTAACAGTGCGTCCACCGTCGCAGTCCAACTCATTGTGCGATTCCCAAGATGCGGAACGGTTCGATCGCGTTGAACGTTGAAACGTTGAACTCCAGTGTCGGTCTGCTCTTGTGTCGGGTTCTCTTGATTGGCTACTTCCTGAAGTGATCGTGGCCAACCAACTTACGTCGAACGCATTCGTACGCTCATGAACGCAACTACCGCTCTCCAACGCTGCCGATTCGGTTTGGTGTGGATCACGCTGTCGCTGACCGCTGCTGGCGGATGCACTTCGTTTTGGAAACGGGATCAGGACGACCCGTCGAACAATCCAAAGCTGGCCAAATTGCTGAAGGTTCCTGATCCGCCAGATTTGGTTCGTGAAGCGGCCATTCCTCACGGTATGCAAAGCGTCCGTGTCAACGGCGTTGCAATCGTCAACGGGTTGCCCGATACCGGCGGCCCGGCGTTGCCTTCGGGTTTTCGCGACATGTTGTTGGAGGAAATGAAACGCAAAGAGATTCCAAATCCAAACGACTTCTTGGAGCTTAACACCACGGCGCTTGTTCAAGTGCTCGGCACGATCCCACCAGGTTCACGTCGTGGCGACACGATCGATTTGGAAATTTTGACTCCCACCAAAACCGAAGCGACCGACCTGCACGGCGGTTGGCTGCTTGACACGCGACTGCGTCACCAAAAGGTTCTCGACAGTGCCGTCCGCAGCAGTGATGTGCTGGCGGTTGGTACCGGACCCGTGCTCACGCGAGGCGATCACGAAGGTGAAGCCGACGGCGCGTTGCGGGTCCAAGGTGCGGTTTTGTCCGGCGGAGTTGTGCAGAACGATCGTAAGTTGGGATTGGTTTTGCGGCCTGATTTTCAGCATGTCAAAATGTCAGCGGCGATCGCGCAAGCCATCAACCATCGCTTTTACTTCTTCGACGGATCAACTCGTCGCGGCATCGCCGAGCCGATCGAAGACGACTTCATTCAATTGGATGTCCATCCACGGTATCGCAACAGCGTCGCCCGTCTGATGGCGGTTGTTCGAGCGATCGGAGTGGCACCCGAATCTTCCAACACCCAGGTTCGCCTCACTGAACTTGGCGAGCGCATGAAGCAACCTGCGAAGGCAGCCGACGCGGCATTGCAATTGGAGGGGCTCGGCGAACCAGCCATTCCAACGTTGCTGGAAGCGGTTCAGTCATCCAACCCCGAATTGCGATTCTATGCCGCGGAGGCCTTGGCGTACTTGGATCGCGAAGAAGCGGTGGATCCTTTGATCACGGCAATTCGTTCTGAACCAGCGTTCCGTGCTCCGGCGCTCAAAGCACTCGAAGACATGCAGCATCACAACGTTGTCGAAGGACTGCAGCGTTTGATGGATTCGCCCAGCTTGGAGACTCGTTATGGCGGATTCAGCGCACTGCGAAATCGTGAAGATGGCCGACAAAAACTCGCGGGACAAAACCTTCGTGGAACCTACCGGCTCTATCAAGTCTCATCGAACGCGAAACCCGCCGTTGTGGTTTCGCTGCGTCGAAAGCCAGAAATCGTTTTATTTGGCGATGTGCAACCGCTGCAGATCGAAACGTTCTTCTTAGGCCCATCTGGGATCATGATTCGTTCGGTTCCTGAAACGGGGCAGCTTCGGATCAGCCGTTTCCAAGCGGGCAAAGACGATGCCTTTGCAGAAGTCGACAACACGCTGGCTGGTGTGTTGGAAGGTTTGACGGAAGTCGGCGGAGGCTATGGCGATGCGGTTTCGATGTTGCGAATGGCCAAAACGCAAGGCATCCTGCCCGATCAGTTGGCCTTCGATCCGCTGCCAAAGAACTTGCGAACCTACTATCGCAACGAAGGGTCTGAGGAAGGCGACTCGGACGAGGAAAGCAATGGATTCGTCAGCGACTCTGAAGAAGAATCCGACGGAGTCTGATCGTCACCGCTTTGTTTCCGAAGTTGTCTGCTTTGGCGTGTTCGCCCCGTCAGTCTCACGGTGGGGTAGACGCACAGTGCCAGCACCATCAACAGAATGTTGAGCAGAACGCCTTGGATGAGCGTGGTAAAGACGGTTGAGATGAATCCCAAACCCGCGCCGTTATCGAGTTGTGCGACAGAGGTGACGGTCACGACCGCGATCATTCCGGTGAACATGTCGACGATCATGCCGGCGGGAAGAATGATCGAAACAATCAGGCGGAGTACGTAGACGGTCCGCAAGGTGATTCTGATGTTCCGGTACCGTCGCCACGGCCGATTTCGTGTGACCAGATCGGCCCAAACGTAGCCGGCGACGAAGATCGCAATCCCGGTGACCATCCCCAGGAACTGTCCTTCGGTGATGTTTAGCCCGATGACGAAGCTGGGGACCGCTGCGATGCTGCAGACCAATGTCCACCGCAGAACGGTGAGAGGCAGCGTCGGAAAAGGCTTTTCCTCAAGCGGAATGTCCAGCAACAGCTCTTGATCGTCCTCCCCTCCCTCTTTCAGAGGGCCCGTCGCATAGGGGTTGGGTTGGTCAGCAAGTTCGGGCTGGGCGGCATTGTCAGCGTCGGGATTCATGCAACCAGCATAACCGGTTCGGCTGCTTTACACGGAAGTGCTCGCCAATTCTCTGGCGTCGCGGCAAACGTTTCATTCGTCCTGATCCGAGCTCGCGGATAGAATGGAACCCTTGTTCCCTTCCTATCGCTTTGCTGGCATGACCGTGCACCCATCACCCAAACCACAAAGAACTTGGACGCTTTTCTCGATTGCGATCGCTGCGTTGTTGACCTTTGGTGCAGCGAGTTACGCTGAGGCTCAAGTCGTCGGCGGAGGAAACACTGGCAACCAGTATCCGCCCCAAACCTATTACACGGCGCTGGACATCTATCGCGATGGGGACATGAAGAACGCCATCAATGCGTTTGAGTCGGCGCTTCGCAGTTCGCGAACGGACATCAACGGCAAGTGGATCGATGCGATTCCGGTGCATGCGATGTTGGCCGAGTGCTATTGGCATCTTGGTCATTTGCCACTTTGCCGCACGCACTTGGACGCTGGAATGCAGATCACGATTCGCAATCGTGGCTGGTTGGGTGCGATTGATTGGAACGGTCTGAATCAAGGCGCCGCGATCAGAGCCGGAGCGACCAACCTGTGGCCGGAAGCCAACTCGGTGCGACTGGCGCCGGTTCCTAGAGGACTCATGCTCCATAGCGGCGAAGTCCTGACCGAACAACGGTTGCAACAAGGCGGCCGCATTGAGAATCAGAATCTAAAACGCGTCGATGCGATTGAGATCATGCGATCGATTGCGTTGATGATGTATCGACGCCGAGTTGTGATGGGCGAATTGTCCGCGCAAGAACCGTTGGCCGCGGAGCTGATGGAGTCGACCAAATACCCAAGTGGATTGAACTCGCCCGGCGGCCGGTCGCTGATCGGTGCAATGCGAGGTGTTGGGCAGCTCGCCGTTGCAGAAGATTCAACGGTTGTCGATCGCGTTGGCAAATACGCGACGCTTGGTGGAGCCGTGCATCCGATCACTCCGTTGATGTTGTTGGCGGGAATGACGGTCGGCGTTTCTGGCGACGCAACTGGCAAGCTGGATCCAAACATTGCAGCGGGCTTGGTCGCGACCAGCCAACAAGCGGTCAATTCCGCGGCGGCGCTGGAGCAATACGAATTCATCGGTGAAGCTCTGCAGTTGGCGGTTGGTGCGGCCGGACCACAACAATACGGAAAGGTGGAGCAGACCGCGTTGCTGGCCGGACGCACACTGATTCGCGAATCTCGGCTGGCTTCGCTGCATTGCTATCTGGTTGCGGCGGACGCTGCGATCAGTGCAGGACGAGTCGATGCGGCCGCGGAATCGATGACACTGGCGATCGAAATCGCATCCCGACGTGATGTGGATTTCCCACGTTTGGAAGCCTACGGTGCCTATGTTGCGGCTCGGATTGCGGCGGCGCGTGGCGAATCGCTCGGCGGCCCGGAAGGCAAGCTTTCCAACGCGATGGGATCGTTGAATGAATTCGTCAACAATCGACGAGACCGCAACCGGCCGGTCATCTCGATGCCGTCACATTACCAATTGAGTTTGGTGCAGTCGATGATGGGGCGATCGATCGGCAATCAGTCGACTAAGAGTCTGTTGGACTACTTCACCTCACCTGTTTCGATGACGACATGGCGACGAGATCCAGTGGACGCGATCGCATTGATCGGTCTCGATTCGACGCCATTGCATCGTGGTCGGTTGGAATTGGCCGTGGCGGAAAACAATGGACTCGATGTGCTGAAGTCCACCGACCGAATTCACGCGGCGCGTTTGGCTTCCGCTTTGCCGCTGCGAGGTCGTTTGATGGACGTTCGGTCGTTGGTGACCGACCCCGTCGAGTCGTTTTGGCCCTCGACCAAAGACATGGTCGTGCAACCGCCGCCGATGGTCGCTGATTTGCGTCAAAGAGTCCAAGCGTCTCTTCGTGAAGGAGCGGACAATACCGAGCCACGAGACTCCACCGTCGCGAGCATGCAAGAATCGCTTGTCACGCAGATTGCACTTCAGCGGTTGCGGATTCCTTCGATCTGTCCACCGCCAGTCGCATCGGAGGATGCGGCGGCGTTGCCACCGGGGACTGGTCTGCTGACCTTTGTGGTGGATGGAAATCGCTTGGTCGCCACGCTTTCAAGAGATGGTGAAACGACCGGTTGGATTTCACCCGCCGGGCGACGCATCCCGACAATGATCTCGAAATTGTTGGCCGACATTGGTGCCAACCGGAGTCGCGGCAAGCGATTGCCTGATGATGAGTCGTGGCGAGAAACGGCTGCGAAACTGAAAGAGATTTTGTTTCCGCCCAGCTCGGGCTGGAACGAAACTGGGCTGGAGAACCTGGTGATCGTCCCCGATGGGCCTCTTTGGTATTTGCCGTTTGAATTGCTGCCCGCCAGCGATGGTCCCGATGTGAGGGCCGATGAGAATGATGACGCGTTGGATGATGGCGACGCTGATCTCGATCCGGTTTCGCCCGGGCAACTTTGGGCGGACACGATCAAACTCAGTTACGCGTCCACGCCGGGGTTAGCGCTTCGAGAAGTCGGTGCGGCTAGCGAAGCGAATCGTGTGGCGGTGATGGCAGGAACGTTCTTCGCGCCTCGGCAAAAGGAACTGAACGATCAAATGATCGAGGAGATGCTGGCTGCGGCGGATGATCCTTTGCGATGGACCATCGGATCGGCACCACCGACTGACCGAGTCGGGTTGGGGGTGGCACACTTAGTTGTCGCATCGCCACTGACACCAAACGTCGCGTCGCCGATGGCAACGACAACCATCCCCAGCACGTCCTCCACGCCGCGGTCGGATGCGAGCGGTCAATGGGATCAATTGTTCGGTTGGGTTCGGCTTCCGGCCAGTGGTCCGCGTACGGTGGCACTTCCCGGGTACCGTACGGCAGCGGGAGCAGCAAAGCTTGGAGATGGATCGGAACTTTTCTTTCCTCTGGCCGCCCTTCGATGCAGTGGTGTGAAAGAGATCACGCTGAGCCGGTGGGTCACCGGCGGTCATTCGGCCGCGACGGTGATTGGCGAGCTGATCAATGAAACGCCTCACACATCGCTCGCATCCGCGACACGCCGTGGTGTGTCGTTGCTTCGGCAAGCGGACCTGGCGGTCGCTGGCGAACCGTTGCTCGGAAAAGCGGATGAGGATTCTCAGAACATCACGGGCAATCAGCCGCTGTTCTGGTCCACGTATCTGACGTCAGGTTCACTCGGATTGCCGGCTCCCAAGAGCGACGAATGAGGTTGAGGCTTCGCGGCGAGATAGATCAGTTCATCTTGCTATGATTGCCGAGCACCATCCGTGTTCAGTTCGCTTGCTTCGCCATGATCAACCCGTACCAACCACCTGAATCGGCACCCGCCAATCAAACACACAATTGTCCGATTTGTACGGGGCCGGTTGGCTTTTGGCGTTTTGCATTCCCATTGGGATATTGCCAGCACTGCCGCAACTATCTCACGATCCGTCACTGGGATCGCCGCACTTGGGCGTGGACGCTTGGCTTGCTTGGGATCATCGTGGTCCCAATCAGTCTTCGGGCATATCGATACATCACGTTCACGCCACCGATCGGTACCTTCATTCTGATTTGGTTGATCGCGATGATTGTCCACAGCAAGATTTACGGACGGCTTGTTCCGGCATATTGCTGGGGCTTCTTTGCGGTGCAGGACGATGACCGGAT
Source organism: Rhodopirellula sp. UBA1907 (assembly GCF_002337565.1). Classification (NCBI taxonomy): domain Bacteria; kingdom Pseudomonadati; phylum Planctomycetota; class Planctomycetia; order Pirellulales; family Pirellulaceae; genus Rhodopirellula; species Rhodopirellula sp. UBA1907. The sequence goes on from NZ_DDGH01000060.1 coordinate 160,175, forward strand.
CAACACGGACGACGGCTGAGATTCGATGGGTGAGAATCTCAGGAAGGGCTCCACCGTCTACCGAACGAATACAGCACCGGCACAACGATCAAGGTAAGTAGGGTTGCAAAGCTGAGCCCCGAAACCAGCAACCACGCCATGCCTTCCCAAAGCGGTCCGCCGTCGAGGGCGAGTGGCACCAAGCCTCCAACCGTGGTTGCCGTGGTGAGAAAGATAGCGGTCAGACGCTGCTGCCCGGCCGACACAATCGCGTTTTGAAACTCCTCGGTCGCATTGGAACTGCTTGATTCCTTTGAATTGCTTTCAGATACCGACATGTCCGCGAATTCGACAAACAAGATGGCGGCATTGAGCACGATGCCAAACAAAGCCAAGACGCCCAGTTGAGGCATGAAGCCGAAGGCACTGTTGGTGAGCCACAAGCCTAGCAAAGCACCGGCGAGAGCGAGCGGCAACGTCGCGATGATGATGGACGTTCGGAAGAGACTGTTGAATTGCACGATCAACAAAATGATGATCGCGACAAAAGACATGCCGAACGATTTCAGCATTTTGATCTGGGCCTTTTGAGATTCTTCGAGTGCCCCGCCCACTTCGACTTTGTATCCGTCGGGCAGTTCAGCTTGCAGGGCCTTCATTTCGGGCGAATTGAAAACGCCCATTGTGATGTCGTTTCCTGAGGCACCCACTTTGACTTGTGATCGAACTTCGATGGTTCGGTTGCCGTCGCGGCGATCGATCAAGGCGGGACGCCACTGCGGCACGATGCTCGCGATCGACGCGAGCGGCAACTTGCTCTGGT
>NZ_DDGH01000060.1:161113-175870 GCF_002337565.1 Rhodopirellula sp. UBA1907
GAGCGGCAACTTGCTCTGGCTGGTTTCGACATGGGCGTTCGAAATCGCCGACAGAGATCGACTCTCCGGTTCGAGTCGGAAATAGACCGGTATCTGATGTTCTCCTTCGCGATAGTAGGTCAGCAGACGCCCGGAGAAATAGGTGTCCAACGTCGTCGCAACTTCGGCGTTGCTCACTCGTGCCAAATTGGCGAGATCAGATTCAACGTCAACATACAATTCTTGGCTGCTGACACCCCATGAATCGCTGAGTGAGATTGTGTCCGGATCCGCGTTCACCATCTTTTTGATGCGGTCGGCGGCGTCTCGCAGCGTTTTCATGTTTGCGAAACCGTTGCCGACAACCCGCAACACGACGGGATCGGCGGGCGGTCCCAGCAGCAATTCGATCGGCACGACTCGGGCTCCGACGATTGGCTGCAATCCTAAATCGGGATCTCCGTTGGCAATGACGTGACGCAGTTTTTCTGCAAACTCGTGAGTCAACTTCCCATCGGTTGTCTGAATCAGGATCTCGGCGAAGTTTGGTTTCAAGGCCTCGGGTTCCCAGGACAAATACCACCTTGCCCCGCCGCCACCAACCATCGTGCGCATGTTCAAGAGACGTTCTTCTTCGTTCCCGTCCTCGTCAATGAAGGCACTGCAGCGGCGAATCATCTCTTCGACTTCACGAGCTAGCTCGTTGGTTTGAGCAATCGAAGATGATTCGGGGAGCCAGACTTCAACGGCGAATTGATTCCTTTGAGTCAACGGGAAAAACTCTGCCGAGATCGGTAGTTGAGTCGTTGCGAGCAATGCACCAAACGCGGCAGCGATTGTGATGAAGCGATGCCTCAACGCCCATCGCAGTGAAGAACCGTACAAACGAAAGAAGATTCCGTCGGTTGCCGCGGTTTGAGGAGCGAGATGGGATGGTCCCTCGGGCATCTCTGGCGAAGACGCGGATGCGCGACCGCTTCCGAACCGGCGAACCCATTTGGATGAACCCAGTTTGCCCATCAACCATGGCAAGGGCGCAGTCGGCTTGCTCGGGTCTTTTGGCGGACGAATGAACCAGGCCGCCAAGATCACACAAAACGTCATTGCCAGCACCCAGCTGACGGCCAACATCACGGACAGTGTTGTCGGCAAACTGTAGATGAATTCTCGGTTGACTCCGTCCATCGCGATCAGCATCGGTACAAACGCGGCGATGGTTGTCAGCGTCCCGTTCAGCATCGATTTGCCGAGAGTTTGGGCCCCTTGGACCGCCGCTTTTTTTGGTGGCATGCCTGCGATTTGATTCGTTCTCGCTTGGTCGCAAATCTGAACGGCATTGTCGACTAGCAAGCCGAGCGAAATGATCATCGAGGCCAGCGACATTTGTTCCAATTGAACACCAAACAGCGTCACAATCGCGAGGGATGTGAGCACGACAAAAGGAATGTTTGCCGCCATGACCGCCGCGGTACGGAACCCCACCACGAGGTAAACCACCACGACCACAATCACGATCGCCGAGATGATATTCATCACGACTTCGCGAAGCCTTTGATTCACGCTGTCGGATTGGTCGGAGATGATTGGGACGGCCAAGTCCGGCGGCAGTTCACCGCTGTTGCGAAGCTCGACGATCCGTTGTTTCGCACTGCTGCAAATGTCGACGATGTTGGCACCCGATTTCATTTGAACGGCAACCACGTTTGCGGTCGCTTCCAAATTGACGTCGCCATAACGGCAAATTCGCGTGGGCGGGTCCACGTAGCCTCGTCGGACGCGAAGCCCCAAGTCTTCCAAGTGAATGGGATTGACTCCACCGCGTGACGGCACGCCGCTGACGACCAATCGATTGATTTCCGCGAGCGCATTGACCTCCCCGGCTGGTTTGACGAAGAACCGTCCATCACCAGCATCAATTCGGCCGCCTGGTTCAACGATGTTTTGAGCCTGCGCCAAATCGGCAATTTGATCGATCGTCAGTTCCAGCTGAGACCAATTGCGTTCGTCGGTCTCGACATAGATGGCTTCTTCACGGACGCCGTGACGTTCAACCTTGGCAACCCCGGGCAACAGTCGCAGGGCATCACGAATTCGTTCGGAATAGACATCCAATTCGCGATCAGAGTAAGCAAATCGCGGTTCAATCGTATCGCTGCCGTCGGCGGGTTGCTGATGGACGGCAAACAAGATGACGCTCGTGTCCGCGAATTCATCGTTCACGAACGGAACCACAGCTGGATCGGGCATCGGGACGTTCTCGACCCTTGCTCGAACGCGATCCCACGCGTCGTCAATCTTCGCTGCGGGCAACCACTCTTCCAGCTCGACAAAGATGACCGTTTGTTCGCTGCTGGAGGTGGACCGGATCAGACGCACTTCCTCCATCCCATCGATGGCTTCTTCGAGAGGATCCGTGACCAGCTCTTCCATCTTTTCCGCCGACGCACCCGGCCAGCGTGCCGAGACGACACAGATTTTTAACGTGAATTCGGGGTCTTCACGTCGAGGCATCGTCAGCGCGGCGATGATGCCCCAACAGACGAACATCATCACAAAGGCGATCACAACCGTCGGACGTGCCACGGCAAAAGCTGGTAGACGATTCATTGAACGCTCACCGATGCTGATTGCGTTGGAACAACCCGAACCCGATCGCCGTCGTCGAGGTAGTGCGTGCCGCGGACGACGACATGGGCACCGTCGACCAAGTCATCCGAATCGACCGGTTCGATGCAGAGAATCAATGAGTCTTCGTCTAACGAGTCTTCTTCTTTGACATTGATTCGAACACGTCTCGCCGTTGGCTCTGACCGCATGTCGTCCACGACATGCACGAACGTTTCGCCGTTCTCTCGACGGACGGCCTTCATGGGAACATAAAAGCCGATGTTGGAATTGTCGGGGATCAATGCAACTCGAACGGTATCGCCGGCACGGAGCATCCAACGCGTTTGCTCCAGATACACGCGTTCATTTTGCTTGCGAAGCAGAGCTTCAGGTTCCAGTGGCGAACCATCGAGGGCGAGCAATTGGCCCGTGATCAAGTCGTTTTCAATATTGATTGACGAAGGATCCGCGAACTCGATGGCGACGAAGTTCCATGTGCCCAGGAACGGAATCACATCACTGGCGAGGTTCACTTTCAATCGCTGGACCGTCAATCCTCGATCGCTTGTGTTTGAAAGTTGGTTCCAGGAACGATTGGTGACCTTCCACACAAACGTCTCTTCACCAATCCGATGGATGCAGCGTTGCTCCACCAGCAGACGCTGATCGCCCGTGACGATTGGTCCGATGTTGAGAGGGAAGATGTCCTTGGTTTTCAATTGAGCTTCCGAAGACTCGTGCAAGTCAACGCTGCTTTCTTGTTGATTGCGAACGTGCAGCGATACTGTGAACGTTCGAGTGTTGGCATCCGCGATGGAGTCGACCGTGTAAACCATTCCTGTCGCACGATGTTGACTGCCGTCATGATCGGTGACTGTCACACCAAGGGTGTCGCCGCGTTGGTAGCGACGAGAATTCGCTGCGGTGACTTCAAACTCGACCAGCATTGGGTCGACCATTTGCACTGTCACGATCGGATCGCCTTCTTTGACATAAGTCCCAGGTACCGCGTGGATCTCCGTGACTTGGCCAGGGAAGGAACTGTAGAGCGTTGTGTTTCGCAAATTGCGTTCAGCTTCGGCCAACCTCTGGCTGGCCTGTTGCACCTGGGCGTCCAATGCTAGTTGTTCCGCATTGGCTTGAGCCAGATCAGCGGTCGCACTGTCGACCTGAAGTTGTGCGGTCGATGCTCGCGTACGAGTGGTGTCCAGCTCCGATCCTGACATTGCATTGGAGCGTGACAATTTCTGCGCCCGTTCCAGTTCTCGCCGAGCCAATTGCAGTTCGGCCTCCGCGGTACGGATTCGACTTGGCAATCGTTGTTCGATCGAGATCAAGTTCGCTTGTCGCCGGCGTTCGGCAACTGCCAGGTCGGCACGCGCGGCATCAACGGCGATTCGAAACTGTTCTTCGTTCAACCGAGCGAGTGGAATACCAATGCGACCGTTCCCAACGCCAGTCACCATTTCGTTGGGCTCGATCACCTGCACCACACGTCCGGCCTGTTCAAACGCAATTCGTTCCGCTTTCCAAGGTGCGACGGACGCGGTGGTGTGATGTTGGTAAGACGGGCTGCTCGGATGCAGCGTCATGACGGTCACGGTTTTGGGCGGCTTGTCGACCTCATTGATGTCGGGTGCGGATTCGCTGGAACATCCAAGCATTCCGATCAAACAACAGGACGTGCTGAAGGCCACGAAAAACCGAAACGGTTGAAAACGAATAGGCACAGTGGTTCGTTTCGTTAGGTGGACGCGATGAGAGGTCAACGAGAAAAGAGTCGCTGTGATGCGTTGCCGCGATGTGGAACAGCTCGAGTCACTGGGGCGGCGACGGGGAAAACACAAGCCGATTCGATGGACGGTGATGAGGTCATCCACGTTGGCGGCGAGATTGCCCCTGGCGTTCAGTTCGCAAAACTGCAATAAGTAAACCCATCGGTGTACTCTACATCACGCTTTTCAAAAGTAAACCGCACGGAGCAAGTTTTGCCAGTCCGTCCAACCGAGCCCGACGATGCCGCCCCACGCCGGCTGACTGATCGCAAGCGGATTGCGATTGTGCAGGCCGCGGCAACGGAGTTTCAAACTCGCGGCTACTTTTCGACCAGCATGAATGTGATCGCAGCGACCGCGAATGTGAGCAAGCGGACGCTTTACAACCATTTCGACAGCAAAGAGGCTCTCTTCGACGCGATCATCGAGGAGTTGGCCCAGAAGGCAGAGTTGCTGCCCGAGTGCTCGTTCGATCCATCACGCGATTTACGAGAACAGTTGGTTGAACTGGCCGAGGCCGAAGTTCAGTTCATGACATCGACATCGGTTGTCGCGCTCGCGCGTGCCGGTATCTCGCGAGTCTTGGCCGAGCCCGAGGTGGGTAAGAAGATCGATCATCGTCGCTTTCACAAACGCGTGGAAAGCTGGCTGGATGATGCTCTTGCGGCGGGTTGCCTGAATCACACCAACACAGAATTCGCGGCCAAGCAGTTTGTCGGAATGCTGATGACGTTTGCGTTCTGGCCAACCATCGTCAATGGCGAGTCACCACCGAGTAAAAAGAAACGGGCCAGCATCATCGAGTCCACCGTCGAGATGTTTTTGTCGTGCTACAGAGTTTCCGATTGAAGATCAGAGTAGAACAGTTGCCCCCAACTGTTCCGTTGGACAGCGTTCGAATGCCAAGCCACATTGCATCCGGATTCATTTTCAACCGTTTGCGTCACGCGGTTCAACAACGCGGCATCGACAACGCCGGCCCCATCCGGGGCGATTTGATGTGGTTGCGACGTGATGCGGGGCGGGACGGGGTGATTGCAAATTGCAAAATGGACATCGCAAATTGGTAATTTTAGGTCGGTGAAATCACGTGCCTCGCCAGAGCAGAAACACTTTGCAATTTGCATTGATCAATTTGCACTTTGCAATTTCCTCACCGCATCGTCGCAACGGCCCCGACCGGGGCGATGTCGATGACCGTTCTCACGCTCCGGTGTGTGATGTCATCCGCGGTGGCGCATAGGGATTGTTGCTGGCCGATGTGTCGGGCGCCTGCGATGGGTTCGTCGCGGTTGGAACATAGATCGGTTCGTATTCGCTGCCTCGGGCGATTTCGCAGATTGCGTCGACCATCGCGTCACGTTGAAGACGTCGGTCGGATGAATTCATGTTTGCAAATCGGAAGTCGCGGTAGACCAACGGGATCTCTTCTGGACCGTCCGGCGTGCGGACGTAAATCAAGGCGGCGTGCAATTGAGTCCATCCGCCGGCGGGTGTGAACGATTGCGGGATCGCACCTAGTATGGAACTGGGCCCAAAGTGATAGCGATGGCGATCGCCTTCCATCCAAACACCATCCCCGTCGATGCGTACCCAGACCAAGTCCGTCGCGGTTTCCAGTCGCAGGCGGTTCCAACGTTCTTGCGGAACGATCTCGCAGAATCTGGAGCCTTCTTCGTTGGGGTGAACCACCGGGTTGCGACGTCCGGCAATGACACGGCGGAGTCGGCGAGCCAGCAAGAGGTGAAACGGATACTCTTCGTAGCGGCAAACAATCATCAGTTGTGTCGCTGCGATCAAGCCGCCGACGATCACCGCGGCGACGAATAAGAGAATGCCTTCGATGCCCGGTCGTGAGGTGAAGAACACAAAACGAATGGTCAGCAGCAGGCACAGGCTGGCAACGAAACTGAGCGTGCCATGAAATGCTGTGATGCCCAACAAAGTCACCATTTGACGAAACCAATTCAGCACACGGCCTGGGGCTTCGTCAGGCAGATCCGAACCAAATGATTGGATCGAAGCGAAGTGGTCCGCCATCGCTTCGGTTGGCGAAACGTTCGATTGTTCTGCGGCGGACTGCTGGGAAGTCGATGGCACGGAGGCGGGCGTCTGGAAGGTCATGATCCTCGCCTGCAAATGGTGGCTCTTGCTACTTGCTGATCCTCGACACTGATTCGTCGCAACCTCGTCGGTGCCGGTAGTGCTGGACGTCTCAGAGTAACGCGGATTCGCGATCTTTGCACGCTGATTCCCGACGGAAAACAGGCCATATCCGCGGCAGCTCAAGCGGTCTGCCGCAAACGCTTCTCCGAACCTGTCACGAAAAGGCGTTGTCGCTAGTTTGTTGCCGCCTTGTTGTGCTGGATGGCCAAACACCGCAGCACGGCTGTTTTCGCGGCGATAACAACCAATTGACACGCTCTCGCAGAAGGACCTGCCCCGATGGGCCGGCCTCGTCGATATCCGCGATTGTCAATTTAGGTAAACCTTGCCGCCGACCACTTCCGACTTCTGGCGCGGTTGGTGCGATTGTGTGCATCGAATCGGTGTCAACGGCCGAAACGAAGGGTGAAAGAAAGACTCGTATCACGTGTCGAGGCGTTTCTCCTCGGCACCCAATTCATATTGGATGGAAGGATTCGGAATGAATCGTTGGCTTTTACTCGGATCGATGGCCGGAATGCTGATGATCAGCACCGGATGCCTTCACCACAACACTCGCGGCGGATGCTCGACCGGCAACTGCGGCGTCGCGTCTAGCGATTGCGGATGTGGTGACTCGTCGTGCGGCAACGGCGCATGCAGCAATGGCTCGTGCGGTCGTGTCGGTGGCGGTGGACTGTTGGGCAAAACTCGCGGTCGCCTGATGGGCTGCAAAACCGGATGTCGGACTGGCTGCGAAGCCGGACCACTCGGTTGGCAACAAGGTGGCTTGGACTACAGCTCGCACCTGAACCCAGGTTTGTTGGGTCACGGAGCGGCGGCTCAAATGCAGGGCCAGCCATTCACACCAGGTGCGCCGTCTGCCCAAGTCGCGTATCCTTACTATACCCATCGCGGTCCTCGCGACTTCTTGCTGGACAATCCGCCCAGCATCGGTCCCTGATCGCACTGGGGTTTGAATTTCGAGTCTGCTCAGGCCGTTGGGCCTGAGTCTCTCGAATTGATTCCGTCTGTGAAGAGTGTTCCGCAGTCGCCCGAGGGAGTTTAGGCGTGGCATCCGATTTTCGGCTGAAAGAGCAGTTACCAGAGCTGACCGAGCAGATCGTCAGCACGTACACCTCCGATGATTCAATCAATCATCTGGGGCACTGCCCATTGCCTAGCTACACCGCTGTTGTTGACATCCTTTTGGATCTCAAGGACATCCTTTACCCGGGGTACAAGCGGCACACAAACTTGCATGCTGGCAACATCCGCTACCACGTTGGCGGGTTGATCGATTCCTTGCACGATCAGCTGACCACCCAAATCGCTCGCGCCCTACGGCACGAGCACCGGGTGCTGCAGAATCACAAGGATTGCGAAACGGACATCGACTTCGAAGCCAAAGGCCAAGCCATGGCGATCGAGTTGCTGAAACGCATCGTCAAGCTTCGAGAGATGCTCGCGACCGATGTGCAAGCCGCTCATGATGGCGACCCGGCTTGCCAAACAACCGATGAAGTCGTCTTTTGCTACCCGGGTTTCGAAGCGATCACGGTCTACCGAATCGCTCATGAACTGGTGCAGCTCAACGTGCCCTTCATTCCTCGAATGATGACGGAATGGGCGCACAAAGAAACGGGCATCGACATTCACCCTGGTGCGACGATCGGTGAGTACTTCTTCATCGATCACGGAACCGGTGTGGTGATCGGTGAGACGTGCCACATTGGAAAGCACGTCAAGCTGTATCAGGGGGTCACGTTGGGCGCATTGAGCTTCCCAACGGACGCCGATGGACAGTTGATCCGCGGCCAGAAACGTCATCCAACGATCGAAGACGAAGTGGTGGTATACGCCAACGCAACAATCCTCGGTGGTCGCACGGTGATCGGTCGCGAATCGGTGATTGGGTCCAGCGTTTGGATCACTCGCAGTGTCTCGCCCGGCACGACGGTGGTCCTTGAAAAACCGCAACTGAAGGTACGTGGCTCGGATGAGCCCGCCGATGAATTGCGTCCCGAGGTGAATTACCAAATCTGATCACTGGGTATCCCCAGGCGATTCGGTATAGTGTGGCGATGTTGAAGAAAGAACGCGCCGCCATTGTCCTTGAGCGTCTGAACACGCTCTATCCCGACCCGCCAATTCCGCTGGACCACACCGACGAGTTCACGTTGTTGGTCGCTGTTTTGTTGAGTGCGCAGTGCACCGACAAAAAGGTCAATGAGATCACGCCAGAGTTGTTTTCGGTTGCCGGAACGCCATCGAAGATGCGTGAGCTTGGCGAAGAAGGAATCCTCGAAATCATTCGTCCGCTGGGACTGTCGAAGCAGAAAGCCAAGGCTCTCGCGAAGCTATCGGGGATGCTGATCGATCTGCACGAAGGCCAGGTGCCCAGCACATTCGATGAGCTGGAAGCGTTGCCCGGCGTCGGGCATAAAACGGCCAGCGTTGTGATGTCGCAAGCGTTTGGTTTTCCAGCGTTTCCGGTCGACACGCACATCCATCGCTTGGCTCAGCGATGGGGGTTGTCCAGCGGCAAAAGCGTTGTGCAAACCGAGCGAGACCTCAAGACCTTGTTCCCCGAGTCGAGCTGGAACAAGTTGCATCTGCAGATCATTTTCTACGGTCGAGAGTTCTGCACCGCGCGAGGCTGTGACGGACGTGGGTGCGATCTATGCCGCGAGCTGTATCCCAATCGGCGAAAGCCGGTGACTTGGATCAAACCCTGATCCGTCACACATCCCATTCATCGCCGATACGTGACGGCATTCAGCAGGCGTCGACGTAGGCTAGGTTCCACCTGGCTGAGTGACTGGCCGGAGTTCTACGAACTCGCGGATGAATGACTAATCGCCTCGCTTTTTTTCAAAGCATCGGCTTGGTTGCCAGGTGAGACCAGTCCTACGTGAATGCATGCGGCTGGATTCGCCAGAATTCAGATGTTCCGGTTGGGCGTCTGGGCCTGTTGCGTGGTGGTTCTGTGTCGACGTAGGCCAGGTTCCACCTGGCTGGGTGACTGGCCGGAGTTCCGCGAACTCGTGGATGAATGACTAATCGCCTCGCTTTGTTTCAAAGCATCGGCTTGGTTGCCAGGTGAGACCTGGCCTACGTGAATGCATGTGGCTGGTTTCGCCAGAATTCAGATGTTCCAGTTGCGTCGCATCCGAATTCTTGGCGAATCCGGCTACGGCAAGATTGCTTCTCCTTCGAACCAGCGGTCATCTCGTTCACAAAGCACCGAGATGATCGCCAATTCGAAGCAGGCGTTTCTATTCGCCTTTGCTTTGCGCTTCAGCAATGGCTTCGTCTTGCGCTTCAATCGCGGCCCAGTCGATGTCATCGGGGGCCGTCAACTTCTGTGCCTCACCGCTCTCGGGTGAGCATGCGGGTAAACTCAACATGCCCAAAGCGAAACACAACATTGCGATCGTTCGTGTGAACTTCATCATTCGAATCCTTCAATCGTTTCTTTCGAGGAAATGGATCCCAAAGCTCCCCACAATCCGTAGGGGCTCTTTTGTCCAACGGTGCCATAGTTCTTTGAGATGCTCTGCGCCTGTTGGTTGCCCGCTTCGATCGAATCGGTGACGAACTTGACCGCACCGTCCGCCAACAAGACATGCACGCCGCCTTGATGGTGACTGGCGGAACTGAAGACGCCTGATTGCCACGATGTTCCCCATTGCATCGCACAGGTTGGGGAATTGGGTGGCAGGACGGTGTTCATGCCCGTGATCATCAAGTGGTAATTCCACCAACGTCCGCCGCGAGAAGTGCCGCCGCTGTTCCATAGTGTGACACTGCTCTCGATGAATTGAGGGCGTTGTGGATCAACCACTGCGGTGCAGATGGTCAAGTCGGATCCCATCGAGTCATCGTTCGGAAAGTACGTGCGATTGACGACGGATCCACCCACGCTGCGGTCGCCAAGATCGGTCATGATTTCAGCCATCGCGATGGTGTTAGAAAGTCCATCGAGAACGTCGCGGAACTTGCGTGGCTGATCGCGTTTGAACAGTCCCCGAAAGACACCTGGATCGGCCCATTGGCTCGACGGTGGATAACCAACTCGCAAAAGTGCGTCGCCATGGCAGAACGCGTAGTTCGACATTCCGGTCCCCAGTGGTGACATGCCTGGATCCGATGGGCATCGGAACGCCGGGGTTTGCATTTGGTACGGATCGTACTCGTTCAAGTCGACCCAAGGACGTGGACCGAAAGGCGGCCACAAACCAGCGGAAGTAGCATCCGTTGCAGTTTCGCCGGGTTCGGGCATCAACGGATTGGACATCATTTCCCACAAACCCTGCTGCTCCAGGAACGGCAGCAGACCAATGTTGGCACTAAGCTGTTTCAGAGCTGCTTGCTGAGGGCCGGTGCCATTGGGTGGCAACCGATTGAAAGCTGCGTGGTAGTTGTGCAGAGACAACCCGATCTGCTTGAAATTGTTGCTGCAAGACATCCGCCGAGCAGCTTCTCGAGCCGATTGAACGGCGGGCAGCAACAGCCCAACCAAAACACCGATGATCGCAATGACAACCAACAGCTCGACGAGCGTAAACGCATGACGCTTCATGTCTGTTTTCACAATACGCTTCCTTTCAATAAACGAACAATGACCGTGCCACCTGGAACGCGGCACCAGAAACACGACGAAACTCGTGTCCTTGCTCAGATAGAGGGGGGGCAATCTTCGTTTTGGACACAATTTTCGCATAAAAGACCGAATAGGTTGTTTTAGTTGTCCAAAAGGAGCCGGCTTGGACTCTGTGGTTGCATGAATCCGACGAACAACGTCGCCGATTCAACCCATTGATTTCCATCTTGCGACACCAGAGAAACGATGAAAAACAACCAAATTGGACGACGTGGCTTCTTGCGAGTGGTCGGAGGTGCGGGCGTGCTTTCCGCCTCGGCTCCCGGTTACATCATGGGAAGTGAACGTTTGTCTTCGGAGGCGAGTTCAGCGGCCGAAGGCGTCTTGGTCGAGGCCAGCCAATTCGACGATTTGGGTGGCTGGAAACTGGATACTCAGCACTACCAGCAAATGGGCGGCTGTTATCTGCTGGCCCATGGCATGGGAAAGCCGGTTGCCAACGCGAGCACTCATGTGGCTCTTCCTGCCGCTGGAACCTGGCATGTGTGGGTGAGAACTCGAGATTGGTGCCAGGGCGAATGGAAATCTCCGGGGCGGTTCAATGTATCGGTCAACGATAAAAAGCTGACGCCGGAGTTTGGGACGGAAGACACGAAATGGCATTGGCAAAAAGGTGGTGCCATCCAGATCGATGACCCGGCCAAAGTGAAGATCGAGCTTGCTGACCTCATCGGTTTTGATGGTCGCTGTGATGCGGTCTATTTCTCCAAGTCGTCCTCGCCAACGCTGCCCAACGACGCCGCGGAAGTGGTGGCTTGGAAAGATCAACTCACCGGTCGTGCCGAATTGGAAGTCAATGAACTCGAGTTCGACTTGGTCGTTGTCGGCGGCGGTATTTCAGGTTGTGGTGCGGCCCTCGCGGCGCGTTCGCAAGGATTGAAAGTGGCGTTGATCCAGGACCGGCCGATCTTTGGTGGCAATGCGTCCGAGGAAGTTCGTGTCCATACGTTGGGAATCCACGGTCGTGCCGCTGGGATCCTGAAAAAGATCGATACGGAACACTATCCCAACGGCAGCGCACTGGCTCGCAAGGACCAAAAGAAGCGAGAAGCCGCCATGGCCGCATCGGGCGTCGAACTTTTCGCGGGACACATCGCGTGTGGACTGTCAAAGAACGATGGCCGCATTGAAAGCGTGGAAGCCAGAGACGCGTCCTCCGGTCGTTTGCAACGTTTTTATGCTCCCGTCTTTGTCGATGCGACCGGTGACGGTTGGCTGGGATATTGGGCGGGAGCCGAATACCGAATCGGCCGCGAATCGCACACGGAGTTCGGTGAAGCATGGGACAAACACGGCGATCTTTGGAGTCCTGAGATTCCCGATAAACGTGTGATGGGAACGTCGGTGCTGTGGAATGCCGAGAAAACAAACCAACGCAGCACTTTTCCCGATGTGCCTTGGGCCATGCCGGTGGCAAAGGATCACGAAGCGACCGCGGGGGAATGGTACTGGGAATACTCCAACAACGATTTGGACCAAATCAACGATGCGGAAACCATCCGTGACCACATGTTGCGTGCGATCTACGGATCGTTTGCAAATGCCAAACGTCATCCCAAGAACGCACCCTGGACATTGAAATGGGTTTCGTTCGTTGGTGGCAAACGCGAATCACGGCGTCTGATGGGCGATCATATCTACACAATGAAAGATGCCGCTGAACGACGCGAATTTGAGGATGCGGTGGTGGTGGAAACGCGCGAGATCGACTCACACTACCAACAAGTCTTGCAGGGCAACCCGGTCGACTTCTTGTCCAAGGCGTTGTTCTACAAAACCGGTGGTGAATACTTCGTTCCGTTCCGAAGTCTGTATTCGAAGGACATCGACAATCTGATGATGGCCGGACGCTGTTTCAGTTGTTCCCACATTGGATTGGCTGGACCTCGCGTCATGAATACTTGCGGGCAAATGGGAGTTGCAACCGGGTACGCCGCTTCGTTGTGTAAGGCCTACCAAACAACGCCTCGGGAAGTTGGGCAGAAGCATGTCCGAGAACTCCGCGGTCTGATCGGTTTTGAGGATCGCTCGTCCTGATGAGACATTGGGTCAATCTTGCCTTGCTGTTTTCTTTCAGCACCCTGATGGTCACCGGGGTGCTGGCGTTCACGCTGCCGTTTTCGCAGACCAACACGCGATTGCATGTGGTCTCCGGGGTCGTGTGTGTCGCCTTGGTGGCAAAGCATGTGTTGAGCCGACTCAGCTACTTTCGATCCGTTGCATCGAGGCAGTCAAAAGCGATGGGGCTGATGCGCAAGGCTAGCGTGCTTGGGTTTTGGGCGGTGGTTCTGGTTGCTTCGGTTGCTGCGGTCCCGCCTACCAATTGGTTGATGGATCAAAGCTATGAGACTCGCCAGCGAAGCCAGATTGTGCGGGCGTCTTCGCTGGTGGGCTTTGGCGAATTGTCGCCGCATCAGCGGATTGTCGTGAGAAAACCCAAACGAGAATCGGACGCGATGCTTTCGATTCATCTTGGTTATTCGACGTCGCTGGGTCGCCTGCCTGCCACGGCGGTTTGGGTGGAATCCACAACCGGGACCATGATTGAGACGTTGTACTTGGACGAAGGGCTTGCCTACAGTGAAGTCGTTCCACGCAGCACTTTTTCCAGCGATGGATCAGTGCTTCGCCGAAGCGATGTGCTTCCGATTTGGCGGCACGCCTACACAATGGTCTCTGGGGTCGATCCCAATGGGGAAGTCGATGGATTGACGGGGGCCACCAAGAATCACAGTTTCGCACTGGATCAATCTCTTCAGCCGGGGAAAGGCAATCGGTTTGTCGTTTGTGTGGAAATCAATCTGCCGGGCGATTCAAACGATGAGTGGCAAGAATCCGAGTGGGGGCAGCCATCGTTGCTGTACACGGCGCTGATTGACGTCGATCGTGAGAGCCCTCATGCGATCTTGGAATTGACCGGGCACGGTGGGGCTCCGAAGGCGACGGCAACATTCGCTATGACTTGGAAAGCATCACCACCGCTCGCAAGATTGCAGAGCTGTTTTTAGCGAAACTGGATCTGCCACACTCAATGGCAACCGAAACGAACGAATGAACTTCCAGGCAAACGACGCTGTGAAGGAATCAACGCAACAACTGATGAGTAACAACGACCAGGCAACGACCGAATTCATTCAGCTACTGACCGAGTCGCAACGATCGCTGTTTTACTACATCCATTCGCTCATCCCCAATCGAACGGACGCGGATGAAGTGCTGCAGGAAACCAACCTCGTGCTTTGGCGAGAGTACGAACGATTCGAACCAGGGACTAATTTTCGGGCGTGGGCGTGCACGGTGGCGCTCAATCAAGTCCGAGCTTTCACGTCGAGGCGGCGGGCCAAACGACCCCACTTCGATACCGAGACCGTGATGTTGATTTCCGAGCGGCAGGAGAAACGATCGGCCTATTTGCAGCGTCGGTTGGATGCGTTGGAAGGTTGTGTTCAGAAGCTACCTGAACGCAAACGAGTGTTTGTGGAACAACGTTACCGGCAGGGTGTGCCAGTGGAAAATATCGCAGAGGAGATGGGTTCCAGCGTGGATGCCGTTTACAAAATGTTAAGAACCTATCCGAGAACCCCG
>NZ_DDGH01000050.1:0-10510 GCF_002337565.1 Rhodopirellula sp. UBA1907
GATAAAGCCCAATTGGCGAGATAGAGAACGGCGACCGGCTTCCCCTCCAATTCAGTCCTATCGAATGCTGCCTTCGAATACACACTCCAAGGCATCGACACCGCGTCACGTGTTGCCGGTTCTTGATTGCACCAGAACAAGATGGATCCCGTTGCAAGCAGCCCGCCAGTCGTGATGACCGCCGCGAACATGGCATTGCTGTACAAATACCTGGGTCTATTCAAAGCAATCCAAAATCGCTGAGTCACGGTCGTGAACAATGTCTTTGCAAAAGCGAATATTCAATATCAACAGTCCAG
This sequence comes from Rhodopirellula sp. UBA1907, assembly GCF_002337565.1. Lineage (NCBI taxonomy): Bacteria > Pseudomonadati > Planctomycetota > Planctomycetia > Pirellulales > Pirellulaceae > Rhodopirellula > Rhodopirellula sp. UBA1907. The sequence continues at coordinate 300 of NZ_DDGH01000050.1, forward strand.
CTTCTCCCGAATGCGGTTGGAACCAGATATATCCTTCGATGGTTTTTCGCCACTTCGCCCCGCCGGAAAGGCAGCCATTTGCCGCCAACTATTGAAGTTCAGTCCTGCCGCGCAGCAACGCCTCCTCGGTACCCACCAATTGCTGACACCAAGAGAAAATAAGTGACGGTCACAGCGATAAGAACGCGGCGAGTCAAAGAACCATCATTCAAGGTCTGAGTTGCCATTATGAAAAACGCAGCCAAAAGCCAATAGGGCACCAAACTAATAAGCAACCAACACAATGACCACAGCGTGCCAAGAATCACAGACCATCGCGTTGGAGTCACCGTGATTGCCGTCATCGGGCCGAGCAGAAATGGGCAGGCAATCGGCACCCACAGAAAATGAATTTTTGCCAACGCTAGGAGGACCGCGCACACACCTGCCCAGCCCAGCAAGTTCGCTATCGAGAATTGCAGCTTTTCCGATCGCATCAAAACCTCGCACGCTTCGCCGCAGTTCGACTTGGATAGACGAACCCTCCGGATCACGGGAACACGCTAGCCAGTCTCGCCGATGACGAGATGCGTTGTCCCCTTCGGCAAATCAAAACAAGCAACAAGATGCTTCTCATCGGAGAACCAGGTTCCTGAGTCCAATCCCGAACGCGTGGTGGTTTCGTGGAGCAATTTGCGATCACCACCATGCTGAACACTGACTGGGCCAACGCCACCATCCAACTGCACCGTGAACTTCTCGGTGGCAAAGGGGGCATTCAGTTTCACTCGATTGCCAACATGCTCGATCTCAGTCAGCTTTTTCGCGGCCCAGTAACGAGCGATCTCGCTGACCTTCATCCAAAGTGTTTCGTCCCCAAATCGTGTTGCTAACGACTCGACGACTCGCTGGAACGAGCGAAATCCTTCTTGACTCCCGTTGCTGTACATTCCCGGCCAATGACACAGCATGACCGCCGGCTGACGTCGTTGAATCAACTCAACCATTCGTCCGCTGGTTGCTTCTGAGTTGCAATAACGATCAGGTTCAGAAAGCGAATCGCCCTGCCAACCGCCGAACCAATCACCTGTTCCCGCGGGGACATTGACCGTCAGCCGCACGTCATCGGTTCCCACGCCGCGCAGATGTTCGAGTTTGGGTTCGGTGCTCTCGTCGTTTGAAATGACATACTTGAAATAGTGCGGCAGCTCCGCTCCATAAACGTCGCGAACAGCTTGATCGACCGCAAATGGCAACTCCTTTTGCACCTTTCCGCCAAATCCACCGGGCGTGGTGACGCCTTCGCATGGCAGGTCGCAATTCTCTAAAATTCGAAGTGCGTAGGCGAGATAGGCCGCCAACTCGTCGACGCTCTTCTTTTCCTGAGGGTAGGAATTCTCCATCGTCGCCGAACTGATCGTCTCCATCGGTCGACCGGTCTTCAGATCGATGACTCGCGTGTGCGTGATCATCTCTGGATGAATATCCCAGTTGGGAAGCATCAATTCGCGAACGAGATCCAAACTGGACTTCAACTCCGAACGAGACCAACCTGGCAACTCCCGGTCGAGCCAGCCGACACACGCGGGATTTGGGACGATGCTGTACTTCCCTTTCACACCGTTGTCAGCGCACCACTCACCAAACTGGCGAACGAAAGAATCCGGGATCTCACGTGGCCAAGACCTCCACGGCTTCTGATACTCCGCGCGGTCCGGCCAAGCCTCCGCGAATTGCGGGTTGCAAAAGTGCCCCATGTTCACCAGGCAGGTCGAGTCATCAATGATGAAGGAGAGCGGCACTCGATCACGTGGCATCAACACATCGACGCCAACCGGTCGTTCGGGCAACGCAGGCTCAGCTGCAACCTCTGCTGCCACCGCGGATTCGGACGAGAGCATTCCCACACCAGAGACCGCTGTGGCAGCGACACCCAACGCCGAAGTGTGCAAGAAACGTCGCCGGTTTTGTTCCATCCAAACTTGGTCTTCATTCACTGGGGATTCTCCTGCTGGCGAACGTGGCATCATTGGCATTGCAATTCAACTCGATCAGCCCCCAGTGTATCGCTTCGCCACAGCCTGATGGTTCACGACTCATCAATCACGAACTGAAACGATGTTCCCTACACGAAATCGGCATTGAGTCGCGATTCTCGCACGCTCACGCGAGCGACGTTGGCATGGGTGCACGGCTATCGAACTCGCGAGATCTGCCAACTGAGTCGCACGCCCATGACCATCGCCAGCGAACACCCCAACATCCCGGGAACCGAGACACCAAATAACAATGGCGGCACCCCACTACTCAACAAGGAAGCTGAACCGACAAACAACGCTGCGGTCAGAATCCCCATCACCAATCGGTTGACAATTGGTTCCAACCGACGGTGTTGCAGATGGATGTCGAAGTTGCCTTGTTTGAGACTGTGCAGGACGTCGCCCAAGTCTTTCGGCAGAATGCTCAACAGGTGATCCCAATCATCCACCCGATTTTTAATCCGCTCATAAACCCGCCGCGGCGAAAGACGACGACGCATCGCTTGCTGGCCATAAGGTTCCAACAATTCCGCCAAACTGAAATTGGGATCGAGTTGATGAGCGGTTCCTTCTAGCATCGCCAAGACCTTTAGCAACATCGCAACTTTGGCGGGCAAATAGATCCGATGCTCGCGGATGATCCCCGTCACATCTCGCAGGCAAGCGCTGACGTCGAAGTCGCGAAGCTTTTGATCGGAGTAGTCATCGAGCATGTCACGGATTTCGCTCACCAACGATGGTTCGTCAAAGTCACATGGCACATCGCCCAGTCGCACCGCGATCTCGGCAATCGACTCGGCGTCGCCAGTCACCGCCGCGATCAACGCGACTTCCAAGTCATCCTTGAGTGCATCGTCGATGCGACCGACCATGCCACAATCGAGCAACCCGATCACTTGTTTCGCCGGCGGCCCATCGCTCGAAGGATCCTGACTCGGAACATGACGATTCAGGACCATCAGATTTCCGGGGTGCGGATCGGCGTGGTAAAAACCATCGCGAAAAATCATATCGAGAAACACGACCGCCCCTCGGTGAGCGACCTCGTTCAAGTCAGCTCCCGATGTCTTCAACTCCGCTTTGTTCGAGACACTGATTCCGTCGAGCCGCTGCATCGTCAACACGCGTCGTGAACTCAGCTTTGGGTACGGCCTCGCAAAGTGCACGTCCGGTTCGTCCTGGAAATTGGTTCGGAACCGATTCATGTTTTTCAACTCCCGTTGAAAATCCAACTCTCGCATCAGCGATCGTTGAAATTCTCGAATCGTATCGACCGGGCGGTACTGCGTCAGTCTTTCGGATTGCTGCTCCGCGATCTCAGCCAACTTCTGCATGATTTCCAAGTCATTGACGATTCGTTGTTCGATCCCCGGATGCTGGACCTTCACAACCACATCGTGGCCATCATGCGTCGTGGCTCGATGAACTTGTCCAATCGAAGCGGACGCCATCGCGGTCGAATCAAACTTCAAAAAAAGTTCGTCAATTCCCGCTCCCAACTCGGACTCGACCATTGCGATGACCACTTCAGCCGGATCGCTGGGCGTATTCGCACGAAGCTGAGCCAACTCGCACGCCAGTTCCCGGCCGACCAAATCCTCGCGAGTGCTCAGGACTTGGCCCAGTTTGATGAACGTCGTCCCCAGCTCTTCAAACGCCACCCGAATTCGTGCGGCGGTTGTCATCGACTCGTCCGCCGAACCTCTTAAACGCTCAGGCCAAATCGACGGGACTCCCGACATCCAATCCGCCAAACCATGCCGCGTCAGGATCGTCACCACTTCGCGAAAACGCTCGGCATTGCGAATCAACTGCGGGACTTCGATCAATTCCATCGGAAGTTGCCACGGTACAAAGGAAAAATCGGACGGCGTTTCACTTACCGTCCGACGCGAATTCGATCACGCCCATTCAAATCGAGATCGCAGCGTAACAACCGTGTGACCGCCCACAGCGTGATCAAAGCGCGGTGGTTCGCCACGTTTTACAGCGATGAATCCAGCGTTGCCTTCAACATCGCAATGTGTGCCATCACCGTATGATGATGCTTTTTCATGCGTTCGTGAGCGTCCCGCAAATGTTGATGGCGAGTTGCCTCCTTCACGTGTTCCGACATCGAATGTGCCGTTGGATCGTTTTGTTGCCGGAAATCGGCTGCCACGCCGTGTTCATGCTGCAGCGTGTTGGCTTCGTGGGAATCGAGCTGATCGACGTGAGCCTCGAGCGACGTCATGTGCTCGGTCAAACGCTCAGCGATTCGGTTCAGTTCCTTCAACGCGTTTTGATGATTTTGTTGCCAAATCTCAATGTCGTCACGCCACATCGAAACATCGCTTTCCCATTGGCGATGGTCGTGGTGCATGGTTTCGTCATTGATCAACACATCTTGTTTGGACATTTTTGTGCTCCTGTGAAGCGAGTAGTGTGTCACCGCGCAACAATCGCACGTCCCGTGCCGTCACCGCTCGTCATCACTGTCCGTGAGCAGGACGCGCCCAATTGGGTCTAGAATATTGCCATCAACTCTGACCTCTATCTTTGCAGTCTGACACGAACGCGAAGCTTTCCCTCGGATCCAACCTGCATATCAGCGAATTTTCGTGCCCACCACCAAATCGGAGTTCGGCAAATGTCGCTTCCATCACCGACCGTCGTGTATCGAACGAGAAATTACTCAAAGGCCGAATCGGTAGCCGCGTTGCTTCTAAAGGCAGGGATCAACGCTCGGCTGAACTCTCCGAAACCGATTGGTCATATGGTCGAAGGTCCCGTCTTTGACATCTTGCACGAAGTCTTCGCTGCCGACTGCACCGAAACAGAAGTGACGCAATTGTTGTCACAGTGGCGATCCGAGAACAAAACCTCCAATTCGAACCAACCACCGTTCTGCTATCACTGTGGCGACACCCTGACATCGATGAGTGCCTTCTGTCCCGCGTGTGGTCACGCCCTCGATTTCGATCCCGACACGAGCTCACAAACCATTTCCTGAAAAGGATCGAACGACAGGTCGTCAATTCCATCACTCCCATTGAAACTATTCGACTGCTGGAACAATCCGCAATGCGACCAATGCTTTTTCATCTCGGTTCGCTAGTGTCCTTTTACAGTCTCATCGCAGCGGTGCTTTGGTATGAGAACTACCCGACTCACCAGATCATTTTGGGAGCCATCGCGATCACGGCCGTCTTTTACACGATGGTGCATGCTGGCCCAATGATTCGACAATGGACGGGCCGGTCAGCAGGCAGGAACGCGCGTGCGGACATCGCCTACTACATCGTCTCACTGCTTGGAATCGTTCCATTTCTGCTGTACTTCCCCGACTCTGGGATTGCGATTTCAATGGTCGTTGTGGGATCCGCGATGGCTTTGGGCCGAATCGTTGGTCAACTATTATTCGGCGATGATCATTCAGCAGTCTCTGACATGGAGTGAATCTCAACATCCAATCAAGAAATCCTCCGGCCGGAACCTTTCGCCACACAAGTCGTTTGCGAAACAATTACCAGCGACAACCCATTTCCAACAAATCACCTCTCTCACCACCAAGCTTCCAAATGCTCGCCGCCCGCCTCTTGCTGATCTTGCTCGCATTGGTTTGTCTAGCCGGATGCCCCGGCCAATTAAACGATACGACGAAGAAGTCTCAAACGTTTGTGACAATCACGCCCGCGGCCGAGACCAAATTCAAAGAGTTCCTGCGCGACTCACCCGGCGATCACATTCGGTTGTCGATCAAAGACAACGGTGAGAATGGATTTGAATATGCATTGAACCTCGAGTCACCACCAATTCCGAGTGGTGCCGTCGTCCAAGACTGCCAAGGGTTTACACTCGCAGTGTCTCCCCGTGACCTTGTCTACGTCGAAGGATCCACGATCGATTGGGAGACACGCCTGAACGAACCCGACGGGTTCAAATTCGACAATCCCAACGCGTTCAAATCCACCACCGAACAAGCGACGAAAGATCGACAATGAGCTCTCCTGGTTTAATCGAACTGCTGGTGATCGGACTCATCGCGCTCGTGACGCTCGGCATTCCAGTTGCCTTGTTGGTGGCGATCGTTCTGATTTTCAAACGCAAAGGTTGAATCACTCCTTCGCTGCGGTCGCCCAACGATCAAGGACGAAGCAGGTAGGCGGCCAACTTCATTGATGCGCACGCACCGCCCGGTCGAGGGTTTTCATCCCGCCGGTGTGCCGGCCGCCCGTGATTGCAATCCGAATCACGACTATCATCGTGCGACACCTGCCAAGAGACGTCGCCCAGCGTGACGTTGCGGGTTGCCAGCAATTCCCGCCCACCTTCACGCGACGTGTCGCAGAACACCAAACCCAGCACGCTCACGCATCCACTGAATCGCCCCGAGGCGAACGAACGAAATGAAATCTATCACTCAACTTCTGTTTGGCCTTCTCATCGCGTTCGGCGTTCAAGCGAACTCTATGGCCGACGAACGTCCCAATGTCATTCTCATTTTCGCTGATGACCTCGGGCCTGGCATGCTTGGGTGCTATGGCCAGGAAGTCGTCACGACGCCCAATATCGATCGCTTGGCACGCGAAGGAATGAAGTTCAACAACTACTACGGGGGCGTCTACTGTGCCCCCGCCCGTTGGACTCTGCTCACCGGGATGCACGATGGTCGGAACGGCGGTTGGGCACAGAACCGAGCTGGATTGCCGATCTGGAGAGACGCGGGGCAGATCACGGAAGAGGAATATCAAAAGCGAATGGAGAAGCACAAAGCCAACTCCAATCCGATCGCGGATGATGAAGTGTTCCTCGCGCAGGTGGCTCAGCAGGCCGGGTACAAGACCGCCCAATTCGGAAAGTTGGATCGCGGCTTTTTGACTTGGAACGAGCGAGTCCAGCGATTCGGATGGGACTTCCACGAAGGCTACTACGATCACCAACGATGCCACGGCTTCTACCCGCCTTATCTTTGGCGTAACGGCGAACGCTTTGATTTGCCCGGCAACACGATGGCGGATTGCGGCAAGACCAGTGAGAAAGGCGATGAACCGGTTGGCTATGGTGGCGAAACCTATTCGCAAAACGTTTTCATTGAAGGCATTCTGAAATACCTACGTGCCAACCATGACCAACCATTCTTTCTCTATCATCCGACTCAGTTGCCACACGGTCCGGTCGCGATCCCCGAACTGCACCCTGACTTCGCTGATCATCCCACCATGAGCCTGGCGGAGAAAAAGTACGCCTCGATGGTCAAGATGCTCGACGATCATGTCGGTTTGATCATGGACGAATTGGTGACTCTCGAAATCGATGACAAAACCGTCGTTCTGTTCACATCCGACAATGGCCATGAACTCTACTACGGCCCCAAACCAAGCTACAAGAAGCAAACGCTTCCCAGCGGCGCACCCGCCAACCTCACCGACAAAAAATGGCGGTCGTCCGAGTGCGGAGACATCTTCGATGGAGCGGGCGGAAGAGCGGGCTTGAAGCGCAGTGGCTATCAAGGCGGCATGCAGTGTCCCATGATCGTGCGATGGCCAGGCAAGATTGAACCTAGTTCCGAGAACAACCTGCTGACCGCCCACTACGACTTTCTCGCCACGTTGGCGGATTTAGTGGGTGAGGAAAAACCCAGAGGCAAAGATGGCATCTCTTATCTGCCCACCCTGCTCGGACAACCACAAACCGAACATCACGAGCACGTTGTAATCAACAACAACTTCAATGCGATGGGAAGCCGGGCATTGATCACCGGCGAAGGATTGAAGCTGGTCGAAGCGGATCGCAAGAAGGGCATCTTCCAGCTCTATGATCTCACCACAGACAACGAAGAACGCACCAATCTGGCATCCGGCTACCCAGAAAAAGTCACTGAACTGAAACAGATTCTGATGCGGGAGATCGATTCCCCACGCCCGGACTTGCAATAAAAATCTGACGACAGCACCAAGCGGCATATTGGAGAGACGCCATGAAACAATCAATCAGTCTTGTCATCTTCGCGCTGTGTGTCTCGGTGGCGTGCAACACCATCGCATCGGATTCCCCCAACATCATCCTTTGCATGGCGGACGACCAAGGGTGGGGAGACACCGGGTACAACGGGCATTCACATCTGCGAACGCCGCATCTGGATCAAATGGCTGCCGAGGGCGTGACGTTCACGCGTTTTTACGCCGCTGCCGCAATGTGCTCCCCGACGCGGGCGAGCTGCTACACGGGTCGTAACCCTTACCGCTTCGGCGTGACCTTCGCCATGAAAGGCATGCTGGAACCAACCGAAATACCAATCACGACAGTGCTGAAGCAGCACGGTTACACGACTGGCCATTTTGGAAAGTGGCACCTTGGCACGCTTTCAAAAACGGTGGGCGACCAAAATCGCTGGGGCACGTTTGCCAAACAACCCGAGCGATACTATTGCCCGCCTTGGGAACGTGACGTTGACGTCTGCTTTGTGACCGAATCCAAAGTCCCCACGTGGAACCCGTTGCTTCATCCGGGGCCCATTTCAAAGAAGCAATCTCAACAATCTTCTAAGCAAGGCCGACCGTACGGCAACGAATACTTCACCGGTCCGGGTCAGAAAGAAACCGACAACATGGACGGCGATGACTCCCGAGTCATCATGGACCGAGCGATCCCGTTCATCCGTGATGCGGTGCAAAACGACCGACCATTCTTTGCCGCCGTTTGGTTCCACACACCTCACTCGCCCGTCGTCGGCGGCCCAAAGTATCGCGAAATGTATCGCGAGCAACCTGAACCGGCCCAGCACTATTACGCCTGCCTCACGGCGATGGACGAACAGGTCGGACGCCTGCGTGCGGAGCTGAAATCGCTCGGTGTCGCTGACAACACGATGCTCTGCTTTTGCTCCGACAACGGTCCAGCCCGCCAGGGGTCACCACGGCACGTGGGATCAGCCAAGAACTTGAAAGGATTCAAGTTGTCAATTGACGAAGGCGGAATCCGCGTTCCCGGTTTGATGGTGTGGCCAAACAAAATTGACTCGCCGCGCACCATCGATGCACCGTGCTTCACCACCGACTACTTCCCGACCATCCTGGATGCCATCGATGTTGAACTTCCGACCGACCGCCCCTACGACGGCACGAGTCTCTTGCCACTGGTCACCGGCCAATCAAGCGAGCGACAAAAGCCACTTGGTTTCCTCAATCGCGATGGAAAAGAATCCGTCTGGATGCAGCACCGCTTCAAACTTGTCTCCACCGAAAGAGGCGAGAAACTCTATGACATCATCGATGACCCTAGTGAGAAAACGAATTTGGCGAACGAGATGCCCGAGCTAGCCAACCGCATGAAAGATGATTTGCAGCAATGGAAATCCTCCGTCATGGCGGACCTTCAGCGTGTGCCGTGAAAAGATAGACACTTCCGTCTGAAAATCCATCGCTGTCGATTTGCCGCGAAAACGTCGACATGGGCGTTTGCATCACATCTGATTCCACTTTGCGGTCATCGATGACCTGTTCCTTTTCAACAAAGACCACGACCGCGCCCGGATGTTACGCGGCGAACCGTTCCAGTCCGATCGCCCATCCCCGCCGGCGTGGACAAACTCCCGGCACCACCCACGAACGATTCAATGAATACTCCGAACGACTCGGCTAAAACGAAATCTCGAAGCCCAAGAAAGGCTCGTAGCAAGCTCCTGATGTTCGCGCGCCGCGCCCATCTTTACATCGGCCTGTTTCTTTTGCCGTGGGTGTTCTTGTACGGTGCCACCGGAGCCATGCTCAACCACTCGGGGTTGTTCCCTGAAGCGACCATGCAAACAGTCGACGCGAACGAATTGACTGATTCCGGTTGGGCAAATTTCCCAAACCAATCCGAGCTTGCGGAGCAAGTAATTGACGCGATGCGCCGAGCGTCTCCTGAGTCAACGATTGTGCTGGTTCCCGATCATGCCCCCGAATTCACAAATGAGCTTGGCTTTCAATGGCAGGAAGGAGAAACTCGTCACACAGTTCACTTGAACCCGGTCGACAAGTCCGCTTGGGTGGCGACGTTCCCACAGAATCGAGAACCATTGGAACCTGTCCTGAAAGAGATCAATCGAGTGGAACTCACTCCCAATCCGATGGCAATCGCGACGCAAACCGTTCCGACGGTGGTGGACGCGGCTGGCATGCAGCCCGCCGACAAACTTGAGCCACTTGGCAACGCACGATCAATTAGTGT
>NZ_DDGH01000041.1:0-4213 GCF_002337565.1 Rhodopirellula sp. UBA1907
ACTTTGTACGGTTTGCCCTGAGAGCTCAGACGCTCGGAAAAGGCTCTGATCGTCGGGTTGAATCGCATCGCCGTTAAGGTCGCCATGTAGAGCGTATTGCGAACACTTTTTCGTCCCCCATAGATCATCTGTTTGCCTCGCATCGTGCCGCTCTCACAATTGAACGGCGCTACACCAACTAAAGCAGAGATCTGTTGTCGATTCAGATCACCAAGCTCGGGCAACTCAGCGATCAGCGTTGTTGAGGTCACTTCACCGATGCCCGGAGCGGTCTTCAGTAGTTCCGCGCGGCCTTTCCATTGGTCGTCGGATTGAACAAGCTTGCGAATCTCCTCATCGATCCGGCGAATGTCTTTGCGAAGGTGATCCAACGTGCGAGCGATGCTTTTGGCAACGGCCTTGGAATCAGCCTGTTGCTGACGATTCTTTTCTGAAGTACGCAACCCAACGAGCTGTCGACGTCGAGCGACCAACTGATCGAGTTCGCCCTGTTTTTCGTGGGTTTTCACGTAAGCACGTGGACGCACTTGCTGGCCAAATCTCGCAATGACTCTGGCATCGATTTTGTCCGTCTTGGCGAGAATCCCCAGGGCTTTGGCGAAGTCTCGAACTTGTCTTGGGTTGACGACGCTGACGATGTGTCCCGCCTCCACCAATTCGATGACCAGCGCTTTTTCGTAGCCCCCGGTGGCCTCGACGACGACGAGCGCCGACTTTGGCCTCGGCAGCTCTTTGATCATCGCTTTGATAGCGGAAGGCTCATTGGCAACTTTGAGGACCGGGCCATCGATTGCTTTGGCAATGTCGAGTTTAGCTTTGGCAACATCGATTCCGATGAAGTGTTCGAAGTTCATTTTAGAAGTATCCCTTCCTTGCAAATGCGAGCTCGTCGCCTTCGGGGGCCGACGGCTCTGGCGGCTGTTCGGGCTTTTATCTAAAGGCCGACGACGATCCCGCTCCCCCGCGTTCTCGCTTGCTGCGGAACAGAGGGCTATCGATCTGTCGCCGACCGCCAGTGTTTTGGCCTCTTCGCTACGCTCCGAGGCCAAAACACTGGCATGATTTATTTGACCGGTAGATGGAGCATCTGCAACCATACAAGGAGACATTTTAATTCAATTGTGAATGGATGCATCATGGGACAAACGCAAAGTTCGACAACAAAGACCCGAGTGACACGACAACCGATCTCGGTTCGTGGATGCCGTGTTCACAATTTGCGTGATGTCGACGTCGACATCCCTCGCGGGGAATTGGTCGTGATTTGCGGGCTGTCCGGCAGTGGAAAGACGTCGTTGGCGCTTGACACGCTGTATGCCGAGGGGCAGCGAAGCTACATCGAGAGTTTTTCAGCGTACACGCGGCAGTATCTCAACCAGCTCGACAAACCGGATTGCGACAGCATTTCGGGGATTCCGCCCGCGATCGCGGTGACTCGGGCGTCGGCGGTGAAGACGAACCGCAGCACCGTGGCCACGTCGACCGAGATCGCCGAACACCTGCGACTGCTGTTCGCCCGTGCATCGGAATTGGTGTGCTACCAGTGTGGGCAGCCGGTCGTGATCGACAGCCCACAAAGTGTTGCGGCACAACTAAGTGATCCAGCAGCAAAGGTTCAGCGGGCGATCGTGGGTTTCGAACTCTGGTTGCCGAGTCGGAAATCCGCTTCGGAGATCTTGCAAGGCCTGCAACAGGAAGGTTTCGTGCGTTTGATTCTCAAGGGCGAAACGTTTCAGTTGTCCGACGAAGACCGCAGCAAGATGGCCAAGCGGATTGGATCGAAGGGAGTGACGGCGACGGTGGTCGTTGACCGGCTTTCCTCCTCGTCGGAAATGTCTCGCTGGACTGAGTCCTTGGAAACCGCGATGACCGAAGGCAACGGGCGTGCGGTCGTGTTGTTCCAGTCCGATGCGGAAGATCGGTTCGCCGGGTTGCCGACCCAATCGATCGATGGACGGGAGATGTTGCAACGAGTCGCCAGCGATCGGCATCGCTGCGGTCACTGCGACATTGAGTATCCCGATCCAGTCCCACGAGCATTCAACTTCAATCATCCGATGGGGGCGTGTCCGGAGTGTGAAGGGTTCGGTGATGTGATCGGAATCGACATGGACCGGATTGTTCCCGACAAGTCCAAGTCGATTCGCGAAGGTGCGATTGCTCCTTGGAATGCGCCTTCGTATCAGCATGAATTGGAAGAGTTGTTGGCGCTCGCGGATGATTACGATTTGCCGGTCGATGTTCCGTTTCCAAAATTGAAAAAGAAGCACCTGAAGCTGATTCACGAAGGCGTTCGCGAACGCAAGTTTGGTGGGCTGGATGGCTTTTTTGCTTGGTTGGATCGCAAGAAGTACAAGATGCACATTCGCGTGTTTGCATCGCGTTACCGAAGCTATCGGACTTGCCCGGCCTGCGGTGGCGATCGGTTGAAGCCTGAATCGTTGGCGTACAAAGTCGGTGGACGCAACATCTCTGAAATGCTGGCGATGCGGTGTGATGAGCTGGATCAATTTCTGACGGATTGGTTTGGCGACGATGCATCCAGCGATAACGAAGCGGACGTTTCGCATGACGATGCTGTTCGCGAAAAATTGGTTGGGTACCAGACGCAGGCGGAGTTGTTGATTGCGGATCAGCAGCGTCGGCACACGATCGCCAGCGAACCAGTCCGGCAAATTCGCGATCGGTTGCGTTACTTGGATCAAGTTGGGCTGGGGTACCTGCAGCTCAACCGCACGCTTCGCACGTTGTCCGGCGGTGAGACCCAGCGAATCGCGTTGACGTTGGCGCTGGGCAGCACGTTGGTTGGCATGTTGTATGTGCTCGATGAACCAACGGCTGGTTTGCATCCGGTCGATGTGGAGCAATTGGTCGACGCGATCACACAGCTTCGAGACCGTGGCAACACCGTCGTCGCGGTGGAGCACAACGACACCTTGATTCAACTCGCCGACCGCGTGATTGAGATCGGTCCTGGGGCGGGCGTTGGCGGCGGCTTGGTGACGTTTGAAGGCACGCCCAAACAGTTGATGAAGGCCAAAGATAGTTTGACGGGGCGGTATCTTGGCAAGAACCGAAAACAGTCCATTCAGTTGGATTTGACGGATGGCCGGGCATCGACAGGCTCGTTGGTTTTGAATGGAGCGAGCGGGCACAACCTTCGTGATATTGACGTGGAGTTTCCGCTTGGATGCATGACCGTCGTCACGGGACGATCGGGCAGCGGAAAGAGTTCGCTGATTCATGACACGTTGTTCGGCGCCGTGTCGATTCGGTTGGCTGAGCGTCGTGGCGAAGTGCCGTCCGCCGACATCGTCGCCAACACGCTTCCGTATCGAGTTTTGCGGGGCGAGCACGCGATTGACGATTGTTTATTGGTCGATCAGTCGCCGATCAGCCGCAGTCCTCGCAGTTGCCCGGTCACGTTTGCGAAAGCGTTTGATCCGATTCGGCAAGCTTTCGCGGGAACGGTCGACGCCAAGATTCGCAATTTCAAACCGGGGCACTTCAGTTTCAATTCGTCGGCGGGGCAATGTGCGGCGTGCGAGGGAGCGGGCGTGCAAACGATCGACATGCAGTTTCTCGCGGATGTCTCGATGCGATGTGGCGAGTGTCGGGGACGGCGATATCGCGACGAAGTATTGCAGGTTCGCTATCGAGATCGCACGATCGCGGACGTATTGGAGATGACCGTTCGCGAGGCCTCTGAGTTCTTTCGCGAAATGCCGAAGGTGCAGAACAAGCTCAAACGTTTGATCGACGTGGGGCTGGATTATGTCGCGTTGGGGCAACCGGCGACCACACTTTCCAGCGGTGAGGCCCAGCGATTGAAGTTGGCCGCGTTCCTGGCGGGATCGAGCAAGCGGCGGACGTTGTTCTTGATGGACGAGCCCACGACCGGACTGCATTTCGACGACATCACGCGACTGCTGAAGTGCTTCGACGCGTTGATCGACGAAGGGCACTCGTTGGTCGTGATCGAGCACCATCCGATGCTGATGGCCGCCGCGGATCAGATTATCGAAGTCGGTCCTGGTGCCGCAGAAGAGGGTGGGCAGATCGTGGCCAGTGGGACTCGTGATGAAGTCGCGTCGGTCAACGATAGTTTGACGGGACAGGTCTTGCGGCAGATGCTTTGACGAGCAATCAGAATAGAACGTTTGTCTCAAACGTTTGGAGGTCGTGCAATTTTGAAGTGCCGTGCTCGCAAGGT
>NZ_DDGH01000041.1:4447-11708 GCF_002337565.1 Rhodopirellula sp. UBA1907
GGGAGAGGTACGCCGTGTGTAAGTCAGCCGAAAAGCGGCATCAAAAAACTGAACGACCTCTTTGCGTGGCTGGGTGATGCCGTTGAGCAGCGTTGTGCGAATGGTGTGACACACTGCGTCTGGGAATCGACGCGGCTTGGCGTTTGAGTGTGGCCTGACGGAACCGTTGAAGACACCGTTCCGCGTTTGCAGTCGACCTACAAGCGACAATTATTGATCGTCATTTCGAAGATGCCGGACGCGCCGATTTCTTTGAGGCGTTCCATGACTTCGACGACTTCGCCGCGTCGGACCATGACTTGGATCGCACACCAGTCTTTGTCTTCGAGCGAGTTGATGGTCGGCGAGTTGAAACCGGGGGTGATCTTTTCCGCTTCGGCAAGTTGCGATCGCGGGATGTTGTATTCGACCAGGGAATAGTCTCGAGCGAGGACCACGCCTTCGAGTCGCGAAACCAAACGGTCGGCAACTTCTTTGCGGCGATGCGTTCCGTTTTGAATCAGCACGGTTTCGTAGTGGCCGATTTCTTCCAGGATCCGCAAGCGGTTGGCGGCCAGAGTGCTGCCGGTTTCGACCAAGTCGACGATCGCGTCCGCAACGCCAAGACGGATCATCGCTTCGACGCTGCCGGACAGCGACACCAGATGTGCTTTCGCGTTTTTGGTGGCGAGGTATTGCTCGGTGACGTGCGGAAAGCTGGTCGCGATCCGTTTGCCGTCGAGCTGTGCCGCGTCGGTGTAGTCTTCGTCATCGGGGACGCAGAACGCCAGTCGGCAGCGGCCGACACCAAACGCCATGCGTTGCTCGACGTTGGCCCCGGCTTCTTCGACCAGGTCACTGCCGGTGATCCCCATGTCGATGGCACCTTCGGCACACAAGGTCGGGATGTCATCGGTTCGCAAAAAGATCAGATCGATTGGCAGCCCGCTGACTCGAGCGAACAGGCCTCGATTTTGGCGGCGAAAGCTCAATCCTGCTTGGTTCAGCAGCCCGGTGGCCAGTTCGCTGAGTCGGCCTTTGCTGGGGATCCCCAAACGCAAGAAACTGTCGGGGTCAGAGCCGCTTCCGAGGGGGGCCAAAGTCGTCATGGGAACCAAAAAAGATCGAGAACCAAAATGTCAGTGAGGCGAAAAGAGTAATCGCTGAACTTGATTTTTGGCAGGTGTCTGTTTGGATCCCAGCGTATTCGGGCTCACGAATCGGCGGTGCCCGAGTCCTCTTTTGCCGGCCGGGAGGCTTTTTCGACCAGGCCCGAGGTGCCTTCTCGACGAGCCAGTTCGGCGGCAACTTCGTCGAGCTCGATTCCACGCCAGGCCATCAGGACCATCGCGTGATAAATCAGGTCACCGGCTTCGTAGATGGCGTGTTGGCGGCCGGCTTCGTCTGGTTCGTCGGCGGCTTCGATCAGTTCCTCGGCTTCTTCGCGAATTTTTCGACCGATCGCTTCGGCGCCACCGTTCATCAACTTGGTCGTGTAGGAGCCCTCGGGACGCTCCGCGGCACGGGTCCGCAGGGTGGCCATCAAACGATCCAGGGGGAGCAACGATTCGGGCATGGAATTTCCGTTTCAACGAAGGAGTGAGTTGCCCTGGCCAACATACTTCCGCCAACAAACGATCGGAACCCGCCGGGCAATGAAGCCCGCGAGTTCCGTTGTTGTTTTGCTGATTGAGCTCATGCTCAGGCGGTGAAGATCACCAAGGCATGACCGCGTTTTGTACAGGCGGTGTGTAGGGTTGCGGGATGTAGCGATTGTCGACCGCACGAGCGCGGCTGGTGCTGGATCGTCCGAACCATGAATTCGCGGTCGAGTTGGATCGAGCGTTGGACCAGTTGCCAAGTGCTTTGGCGGTGCTGCTGCTTCTCGAGAATCCACCGTGAGTGACCGCACGTGAATCGGCGTGTGATCGGGCTCTCCAGCCGTTGGCGTGCGAGCGACCTTGGCTGATTGCGACACCGCCGTTGGCGTAGGCGGAGCTGTTTCCGCTAGCGAATCCTCCGTTGCGTCCGCTGCCTCGCATGTCGGATCGAGCGTAGCCGCCGTTGGTGGCGTAGGAGCTGGCGTTCAGTCGAGTGTTGCCACGGCCGCTGGCGGTTGAGATCGCTGTGCCGCCGTTGGAGTAGCTGCGGGCGGTGACTTGAGCGTTGGCTTCGGCGGTCATCAAGCAAGCGGCTGCGACGGCGATGGCGAAGAGACGAGTGGACATGGCTGGGTTCCTCAGTGAGCGAGTTTCAAGAAGTTGTTTTGAAGGACGTTGTTGTCTTCACCGGAACCTTGCGAGAAACCCATCGCTAACCCCTCATCGTTTTTCGGTTTTTTTGTTTCCATCGTAAAAAGACGGCCAAACCGAAGCCGTCGACCGTTGGTGTTCGAGTAAGCTTCGCCAGGCGGATTCGCGTTTTTCCACAGAGATCGACGCTCCACACAATCGATGTTGAACGAACGAGGTGACCGTTTTGTCAGATGACCCGCCATCCAACGCAGAAGACATTTTTTTGGACGCCATCGATCTGCCCACAGCGGATCGAGAGGCTTATCTGCGGCAGCGGTGCGATGGAGATGCGGAGTTGTTGCGCCAAGTTCGCAACCTAATCGCAGCAGACGAAGCGGCTCAGGAAGACGAGTTCTTGAGGTCCAAGTTCATGCCGGCGTCGCCATTGATGCAGGTATTCGGGGACGACCAGCAGAACGACTCCGGCGACATCCCCGAAGAATACGCCGCCGTCAGCGAGTCCGCTCGTTTCCAAATCCTTTCGCGTCACGATGAAGGTGGGTTAGGCGAAGTCTTGGTCGCCCACGACCGGCAGCTCGACCGGGAGGTCGCGATCAAGCAGATTCGGCCGCAATGGAACGGGCACGAAGAAGCCAACGCACGCTTTCTTCGCGAAGCCGAGATCACTGGCCGGTTGGAACATCCCGGGATCGTGCCCGTCTATGCCATGGGGACTTGGAAGGACGGACGCCCATTTTATGCGATGCGTTTCATCGAAGGGCAAACGCTGCGGCAAGTGATTCGTGAATACCGTGATTCGTTGAAGGACGAATCGAAGCAGGCGAATTCTTCAAACGATGGCGAGCAGGCTCGTTCGTTGCGGACGATCCTGAATCGTTTCGTCGATGTTTGCAACACGATCGAATACGCGCACAGTCGGCGGATCATCCATCGCGATATCAAACCCGCCAACATCATGGTCGGTCCATACGGCGAGACGCTGGTGGTGGATTGGGGACTGGCGAAGCAGCTCGATGATGGTTCGGAGATTGCGGTCGCTGATAAGTTCGATGCGAAACCAGAAGCTTCCACGAAAGGCGAAAGCGATTCCAGCCACACGCGAGCGGGCGGGACCGTGGGCACGCCGCAGTACATGAGTCCGGAGCAAGCGAACGGAGATGTTTCCCTGGTTGGATGCCAAACCGATGTGTATCTGCTGGGGGCGACGCTGTATCAAATCTTGACGGGATCGCCGCCTCATCAAGACGATTCTGTTAGCCAGATTCTCCAGCGTGTTCGCCAAGAAGAGGTCACACCGCCACGTCGCCGCGATGCGAGTGTTTCAGAACCGTTGCAAGCGATTTGTTTGAAAGCGATGGCGAAGAAGCCTGCGGATCGTTACCCGAGCGTGGCCGCGTTGGCGGCCGATGTGGAACGTTGGTTGGGCGACGAACCCGTGTCGGTATTCAGTGATCCGTTGGCGGTGCGGATTGGACGTTGGGGGCGAAAGCATCGAACGCTGGCGACCAGCGGCGCGGTCGCTGCACTGTTGTTGATGTTCGGCTCCATCGCCGGAGCGGCGGTTTGGAGTTACCAAAGTTCGCAACGTCTGAAGGTTGAAAGCGAACGCAATCAAAAGGAATTGGAACTCACCATCGCGAATGCAAAGCGGTTGAACGAGATTCGCAATTCAGTGGACTCCGATTGGCAGGTCGCGGCCAGCGAGATCGAATTCGGACGTTATGAATCAGCGCTGGGCATTCTGCAGCGAGCATCCAAAACGTTGGAGGAAGAACCCGAGTTCAGCCAGGATCGCGATCGGATCGTCGCCAAGGCGGAACGCATGCAGCGGTTGGTTTCGTTCTACGATTTGTCGGAACAAGCCGAAGAGTTTGGGATCATGAGCCGTGACACGCAGGGAATCATGGCGGCCTCGAACGCGCTGAAGGCTCTCGGTATTTGGGAGCAACGCGATTGGTGGAACTACCTGCCCAATGAGGATCTGTCGGCCGATCAAAAGGACCAGTTGCTTTGGGACGCCTATCAACAGTGGATCATCTTGGACGGGATGTTGGTCAAGACGATTGGGACTCGATTGTTCGGGGTGATGAAACATTCCAATGGTGAATCGGATTCGAGTGAGCGTTTGTGGAAGGCCTGGACGGCGATGCAGACCAAAGCCGGCATCGCAGAAGCTCAGGCGGCCAAGGTTGTGAGCGAACGAGTCGAACTGTTTCGGCAATCGGAGGCGGTGCGGTGGTACCGCGGGATCGCGAATTTCCGTTTGGGCGATGGCAAATGGGTCAAAGGCGAAGAGCTGGGGACGGCGCGCAACGCGGCTGACGCGCAAAAGATCGGCATCATGTGTTTGCTGTCCGCCATGGACCCATCGTTCCGAGTGGTGTTCAAAGATTACAAAAACCTTGACGCCGTTGAAGGTGGACGCCAGTTGTTCCAGCGTTCGGCGTCACTGCGTCCGAACCACTATTGGACGCAGCTCACTCTCGGCCATCTCCAGTACTTCTCCGCGATCCAACAGCCTGAACTGACCTGGCAGAGCTATTCGTTGGCCATTCAAACCTTTGGGCGATGCATCGCGATCAATCCGGACAATTGCTTTGGCTACGCCGACCGTGCTGCTTTGTATCGGATGCAGGCGGATCTATTGCGAGACGATGAGTCGGTCGATCCGTCCATCCGCGAAGAACGGATTGAAGACCTTTTGTTGTGGAGCATGCAAGATGCGGAAAACGCATTCCGGCTGGGCGAAAAACAACCTTGGGTCGGATGGGTCTACGGCATGACCCTTTCCGCGATCGATCAAAACGAACTCGCCGTCGACGTGTTGCTGGAAACATGTCGGCAGTCGTTGGCTTTGGTGCCGGTGGTGGATTCCGCTTTGATTGCCGCAGAAGATTTGCGGGGACGATCCGATGCGATTCAGTTCGCAGAGCAAATGACGGAGCGGCATAAGGATCAGCCCGTATACCCGTTGCTACTGGCATCCATTCATCTGACACGCCAGCAGAATGATGTGGCTGAAGTGGTGTTGGACGAACTCCTTGAATCGGGACAAGTCCATCGGTTGTCGCCGCCCTTGCTGGCTCACGCGTTGGCGGCTCGCGGGATCATTCATTTGTCTGCCGAACGATTGGAACTCGCGGCGGAAGATTTTGAGAAAGCCAATCAGTTGGATCCGCATCACTTGTGGGCGGCCTACGGAATCGCTGCCTACAAGGATCGTTCGGGTGAGTACGAAGAAGCTCTCGGGCTCTACAAGCTGGCATCGAAGCTTGCGAAGCTGAGTGAACACCAGGCGGCATGTTTGTTGGGCATTGGACGGACGCAAGCCTATCTGCGGAGCTATCCCGAAGCGGCAGAATCGGTCCAAGCGGCTTTGGATGCACAGCCTGGTTGCGAAGTGCTGGGCGCGGTGCGGCCGTTGTATGACCGGCTGAAGGAATGGGCGAAGACGTCGCAGCCAAAGGAGGAGATGCGGCAACTGTCGGACTGGATCAAAGAAATCAACAAACTGCCGCGAGCGACGAAGGTGCTGATTGCGGACGGTGAGACGCCAACGCCTTACCAAGCATCGCTGCTCAACGGTGGCTTTGAGCAAGGCGGATGGAACTACTGGTCCAACGATCGAGGCATCGCGTGGATCAACGATCCGGGATATCGGTCTTTGGCCAGCGTCACCTCGTCTCAGGCTCACACAGGTGAGTATTCGATGCGGATCGTGGGTGATCGACCGTTGCCGGGTGAAGATGCGACGGGGGCTGGCGGCGAAACAATTCCAAAGGGTGGGCGAACCAAACAGGTTTTCCCGATTCCCGAAAATTCGCGGTGTGTTGTCTCGGTTTGGGCCAAGGCAAAAGATCTGGACGAAGATGCTGTGCAATTGATCGTCGATGGATCGCAGGTCCCGGTGACTTTGGAGTTGGCCGAGGGAACTTACGATTGGCAGAAATTCGAGACCGAAATTTACTTCGGTCGCTCGCCGGATCCGACGCTGACCAGCATTCCGATGGAGGTTCAGATTGTCTCGGCTGGCGAGGGCGAAGCGTGGTTGGATGATTTGACGGTGACGGTGTTCGACGCGGATTGAGCCTCAAAACAGGGTGTTTTGCCGTCTTTGGAAAAGTTTTGAATTTCGTGAGGGGATCCGAGAGGGGATCTCGCAAGTGTTTGTGAGCCGGCAAGTCAGCCGCTCGAACCACTTCCTGAAACCTTCTGCTTGCGAGAAAAACCATGTCCAAGATCGTCAATTTCAAAGTCCTGTCCGGTGTCGCTGCTCTCCTGTTCGTCGCGGCCACTTGCCAACCCGCTTCGGCACAGAGTGCTGGATCGTATGTCGATTTCCTCAATGGCGGAGCGAGTGCGGGTGCATCCGCGAACGGCCAGTGGAAATTTGCCAAATCGAAGAGCAGTTCCAAGAATGGCACCAACTTCGGCCATGGCTTTGGTGTGGGAGCCGGCCCCAACGGCATCTCGCTGTCGAATTCGATTGGGGTGGGCGGTAAAGGAGTCGGTGGGATCGGTCACAACCTGAACATGACCATCGGACGCAACGGAACACACATCAGCCACGGTGGTGTGACGTCACAAGGAAACGGTCGGATTTACACCGGTGGGAACACAGGGATTCGAAACACTGGCACGCAACGCGGCCAGATTTACGGCGGCAGCACGTCGAGCGGATTTGGCAGCCGCACCCGAGCTTGGTCGAACAGCCGCACCCGATATTGGAACCGCTGAACTGGAAGTTGAGCTGTGCTTCTCGCTTTCCTCGACCCTCCCGGAGGTCGTGCAGTTTTATTTCACCCTCCCTTTGGGAGGGTCGGCCCGCTTCGGGCCGGGGAGGGTTACGCGCTGGTTCCGATGCTCGACCCTCCCCTCGCTTCGCTCGACCCTCCCAGGGGGAGGGTGATGATAAACGCTTGGCAACACAGCAGTTTAAAACTGCACGACCTCCCCGGAGGGAGGGTGAAGTTTGGAAAGCGGGAATGACCGGGGTTCACCCAGTGAGCCGAAGGGCGTTAGCCCCG
>NZ_DDGH01000041.1:11885-20082 GCF_002337565.1 Rhodopirellula sp. UBA1907
CGGGGCTAACGCCCTTCGGCTCATATACTCAAGACGCTTATTTGCCTGCTGAACTCGCGGACAGCAACCAACGACTTTCCCTTTTTTGACACTCTCGAAATCAACGAACGTCGGAGGATCCGACGCTCTTTTCTCAGTGACCTCGGGCGAGGTCACAACCGCATCTCCATCACCAAATCTCAAGGTGTTCTCATGAAACGTCTCCTCCTTGCTTCCGTTCTCTGTCTCGGGTTGTCCTTTTTCGCGTTGCAAGTCTTGCATGCCGATCAGCCAGCGATAGGTGCGCCGCCCGAGAAGATCGATGCCGCCGATTCCCTTCATTCAGATTGGAAGGTGAAGTTCGCTCCCGTTCCGGAATTGTTGCGAATGCATTGTCCCATGCTGACACCTGGGCACGGTTTGGTCGTCGAACAAGTGGTCGAATCCAAAGACGCTCCCTTCCGACTCAAACGCGGTGACGTGTTGATGTCGGTCGACGGGATGCCCGTGCTGGAACGCGATGGTGCACCCAAGCTCGCCCGGACGAACGTGCTCGTGATGCGGCGTGGCCAGATGATTCCTGTTCACAGTGCTCGTCGGGCTCAGGCCAACGCATCCCAATTCGGGCAACCGTTCCCACGAATCAATCAGTGGTCGTTGCCTGGCCGGACCGGTGTCGCGGTTTCCACGTCTGCCTTTGCTGGTAGCAATGAAAGCGTTTCGGTCAGCCAGAATGGTGACCAAGTGACAGTGAATTTGGATCTGCCGAATCTGCATCCAGCACCGCTTCGCTACCAAGGGACGCGTGACCAGATCGAAGACGAAGTTCGCAATAGCAACCTTGCTCCGGCCGTTCGACGTCGTGTCTTGGAAGCGATCGATCGGTGACCTCGGCGGATCGAAAAGCGGGTATGCTTTCCGGGGCGTTTGATTTCATTGTCAGATCGGCACCACCGCCTTCGTACCCGTCTCGTCGTTGGAGTTTTTGTCTCGTGAGCCAACCTGAAACCGAAGTCTCGATGCTGTTGCAGCAGGTCAAGAACGGCGACGAAGAGGCTCGCGAAAAGTTGTTTGTGACGTTGCAGTCTGAACTGCGAGACATGGCGGGGGCGTTGATGCGTGGCGAGCGTCCCGATCACACGTTGCAAGCGACCGCGCTGGTCAACGAGGCCTGCGTGCGGTTATTGGACACCGAGGCACTGAAGAATGTGTCCGATCGTCGGTACATGTTTGGAATGGCCAACCGGGCGATGCGGCAGATCCTGATCGACCACGCACGGCGTCGACGGACCAATAAACGTGGCGGTGACTACCAGCGAGCTTCCTTGGATGTGGTGCTGGACAACTTTGAGGCCAACAACCGTTGCCAATACGAAGATTTGGAATCGGCGTTGGAAGGGTTGGAAGCGACGTCACCACGCCAACGTGAAGTCGTGGAACTGAGGTTCTTTTCCGGACTGACGAACGAAGAAGTCGCCAAGGTTCTTGAAATCAGCGTCGCGACGGTGGAGCGTGACTGGCGTTTGGCGAGAGCGAAGTTGTTCGAGCAGCTTCGAAGCGACGACGCGTAGGTTGCTCGACCGTCGGGCGGGAGATCTTGGGTGCCCGCCGACTCAGCGATTGAACAGTTCTTCGGGAGCAACCAAGGCTTGTTCGATTTCGGGTTGATCCCGGGCTGGTGACTCTTCGCGACCGTGAGTGCGAGGCGGCCGTCCCGAACGCTGCCAAAGTTCGATTTGTTTGCCTTTGGCTTCTTCCAAGCTGTCGCTCATCTTGGACGCACTTTGTTGCGCGTTGGCCAGCAATCGTGAAACAGAGCCCAGTCGCGGATCGACTCGATTCGGCGAAATTTGAGCGATCGATTCCAATTGCGATTGCGCGAGTGCCAATTGGTTTTCGAGTTCGATCACGCGTGATTCCGCGTTTTCGACTTCGGTCAACGTCTTCTCATCGAACTCGACCCCGGCAAACGACCGAATGCCCGCGTCCTGCAAAATTTCGCGAACGGTGGTGGGCGTTAGGAACAAGGCCAGCATCGCAAGAACAAGAATCAGTTCACGGATGGCGGCAAATCCGTCACGCACGGAGGCGAAGGTCGAAGGGGTGGGCTCGTCCATGGAAAATCCTTTCCAATCGATGAAATGGGGCAAGCTCTTCTTTCGTGTTTTCCGGTCGCCGGAGTCTAGATCGGTTCGCCGATTTTGCTTGGTGGGGAGGATGGGTACCTTGCAAGCACCGTCCGTTCATGGGTGATGCTTCAAAGGACAGTAGAATAAATGTTTTCCGACCGCTTTTTTTGCACGCAGCCATGTTGATTTGGAACCGATTCGTCTTGCTTGCACCGCTTCTCGCGTTTTGCCATTCGGGAGCGGAAGCTCGAGGGCCAGAATCGAGAGTGCAATCCGAACCTCCGGCGGATGAACGCTCCGTGAAGACTGGCCAGGGATTCATGGTCGCCTACACCCAGCGAATTCCGGGGACAAACGTTGAAATCGAGATGGTACCGGTCGCCGGTGGCACCATCGTTTTGAAGCCACCGCCTCCTCCGCCGGCATCATCGATCGATGCATCGGGGGTGGAGCAAACGGGTGCGACTCATGTCAAGCCAAAAGTCGATCCAGATCTGAAGGTGCAGGCGGTGGCGATTGAGCCGTTCTGGATGGGTAAATTGGAGATCACGATGGAGCAGTACATGCCGTATCGGCAGCTGTACTACGCTCACAGAAAAGCGGCGTTTCGAAAGGGCTACGAGCGGCCCGGGTTTGACGAGGTGGATGGCGTTTCCAGCCCCACGGATGTCTACGACTACTCGTTCCATTTTGCATTCGCAGGTGCCTCCGATTCGCCGGTGCCAACCACCAGCCAATTCGCTGCGCGGCAGTACACGAAGTGGTTGAGTCTGGTTTGCGAACTGGACTATCGGTTGCCGCTCCGAAGTGAGTGGCAGCATGCATGCGTTTCAGGTCAGAAACCGGAACTGCTTGTCGATGATGTTGCTGTTCACTTTGAGAACACCGAAACGGTTGAAACAATTCGTGCAGGTACGAAACTCGCGAGTTCCTTGGGGCTGCACGATATGCAGGGCAATGTTTCGGAATGGGTGATCGAGGATACCGCGACAACGGGTCTGTTTCGTGGGCACGTTGCCATTGGCGGGAATTTCAACTCGGATGCCAAGGATTGCCAATGCGGTTCCATTCTTCGCAGCACAGAAGATTGGTGGGACGAGGATCCGGATTATCCACCGAGTCCATGGTGGGCAACATCAGACGAATCCCGTGCAACCGGTTTTCGAATCATCAGTCCTTTGACGCAGATGAGTGATCAGCTCCGTGAGTTGTACTGGGAAGCAGACTCGGATCGTTTGAGAGAAGACGTTGAAGCGAGGGTGGAGTCTGGCCGAGGGACCTTTGGTTTTGTAAAGCCTTGAGTCGTTGCGTTGGAATTGGGCTATCCTTCGCAACTTTGGGAAGAATTGCGGGATTCGAATTGATAAAGGAAACGAAGTTGAATATACGTCTTGGAAGTTGGCATCGTTCGGCAAAGTTGGCCTTGGCGGTGAGCCTCATTTGTGGATCGGCGAGTATCGCGGTCGGTCAGGAGAACGACTCCGTATCTCGTCAGTCCGCATCGATTTTTGCGGGCCCGCCGAAGTTGCTTCAGGAGCACGGCGCGGGCGAAGGACCAGCCTGGCATCCTGAAAAGGGTTTGTTCACCAGCGGCGAGGGCAACATCAACCTGCGAGACCGAGCGGGCAATACGTCGGTCTATCAAGCAGACTCCGGTTCGAACGGATTGATGTTCGATCGAGAGGGGCGGTTGGTCGTTTGTGAAGCCGTGAAGCGTCGGATCGTTCGGCTGGAATTGGACGGCAGCAAAACCGTGCTGGCCGATGGTTTCGAAGGGATGAAATTCAACCAGCCCAATGACCTATCAATTGATTCACGTGGCCGGATCTACTTCACCGACCCGCAGTATGGCGACCGCTCGGGGATGGAGTTGGTCGACGGAGCGGGCAAACATGTTGAAGGTGTCTATCGGATTGATCTCGACGGAACCGTTTCGCGAATCATCGCTCACGAAGTGGACCGCCCCAATGGTTTGGTTGTCACCTCGGACGATCGATACCTCTTTGTCGCCGACAACAACAACGGTTTGGGCGGCGCGAGAAAACTGTGGCGATTCGATTTGCAAACCGATGGAAATGTTGACGTTGAGAGTCAAACGATGATCCACGATTGGGGGACGACACGCGGTCCTGATGGAATGAAATTGGACGAACAAGGACGTCTTTATGTTGCCGCAGGATTGAACGAACCTCATCTGCCGCAAGAAACCGCGGAACTGCCCACAGCGGGCATTTATGTCTTTTCGCAAGAGGGCGAACTGCTCGACTACTTGCGGATACCTCGCGACGAGACAACCAATTGCGCCTTCGGCGGTGATGACCTAAAAACGCTTTTCGTGACGGCGGGAGGAACTCTGTGGAGCGTGCCAACCATCGCGGTGGGTGACCCGGCGTTTCCGAGTCTGCCTTCCAATTGATCGTTCGTCGACCGCGAAGGCAGCATCGAAAAACGAAAAAGCCCAGCGGATCGCACGAGACGATACGCTGGGCATGTTCTTTGGAAACCGAAGAGACTGATCAAGGAGAGATCAACGCTCGATCCACTCGTTTTCGCTTTCGCTGACCGGCACGTTAGCCTTGATGAACTTGACGATGTCCGATGCCGTGGAAGGGACTTCGTTGATCAAGGCAGGACCGCTCAAGCTAGTGCTTTCGAGTTTGACTTCCAATCCATCGATCTTCAATCGCTTACGAAGTGCGGTGATGCGTCCGCCCAAACGTTCGGCTTCGTCAGCTTCCGGGCTTTCTCTGCCCGCGACAATCATCGTTGGCAGCACGCCAACGTTTCTGTCTCGCAAAGTGGAGTCAATCGTCAGACCGTTGAAGTTCTTCACTGGTGAAACGTACACCAATGCTTTGACGTCTTGCCCTTGTTTCAAACGTCCGACGCTGGGAAAGCCCCAGTCGCGAACCGCCCAGTGCGAGGCCATGATCGCACCTTCTTGGATACCAACAACGGCCAATGCGTTGAGGTTGAGGCGGCCTTCGTTGTTCTCTTCTTTGAGGAACTGTTTCGCTTCTTCCAGGTCATATTGAATGATCGCCTGGATGTCGCGTTTCCCCATTCTGGAGATGTTGAAATCTTCTTTGTCGCCGTTCGGCTTCGTGTACTGTCGGCTGTTCCCGTGGCCGCGGTATTCGACCAACAAAACGGCCAAACCGGCCGATCGCATCGCCATGCAGAGTTTTTGATAAGGCGAACCCTGTCCTTTCCACTCGTGAATCAACAGCACCGGAATCGCTTCTTTGCCTTCCGCGGACGGGAAGTAGAACGCGGTCAGCTCAATGTTGTCTTTGGTTTTGAGTTTGACCGGACGCGGTTTGAGGGCCGGATCTTGGCCGCGTTTGTTTCGTTGCGCTGAAGCGGGAGCGGCAAGCAGCGCCGAAATCAGAAAGGCGGAGCATCCGATCAGAAACCTGCGAGTCAACGGATTAGCGAGTGACTGAGATGCGTTTGCGTACATGGGGATGCAAAACTTGGGTGGGAGTCAACGAGGAAGAGAAGAGCTCCTCATTTTAACCCAAGCCCGACGGTGCTGCACTCATCCAATTGGCAATCGTTTTCGACGCGACCAACCGGTGTGTGCGAGCACCAAAAATGCAATCGCAGTCGCACCAAAGTAGAAGCCAACGCCCAACGTCCGATAATCGCCGAACAGGATCGCTCCGAGAATCATCCCGTAGACGGGTTCGAGGTTGTTTGCAAAGTTGATGGTGAAAACGGAGAGGCGTTTGAGAAGCGAAACGTACTCACTGTAGGCGTAGACCGTGCAAACCACGGCCAAGACCAGCAGCCACCCGACATCGCTTGGCGAAGGCACCAGATCGAGGCCTTGGCCTTCACTCAGATAGAACGCCGACAACGGCAAGCAAGCGGCACAGAAGCCACATGCGCCGATCATCTCATACAGTGAAATGACGCGATGGGGAGTCGTGACGGCAAACCGGCCGTTCAAAATTGAAAACACGGCGGCGGTGAATGCCGCGACGATTGCGATCAGGAATCCGCCCGCGTACTGTAGTTCGCTTTGAAAGATGACCGCAACAGCGGCGATCACGCAAACACCGAAGACCAAATCCATGCGACGAAGTTTTCGACCACGGATCATCAAGGGCTCCAGCAACGCGGTCCACAACGAAACCGTCGCGATCCCAACCATGCACACCGAGACATTGGCGACTTTGACCGCCAAGAAGAACAGCACCCAGTGCAGTCCGATCAGGCCGCCGGTTGCCAACATGGCCAACGCTCGCCTCGCGGGAACACGCCATGACTTGCGAACGATCCAGGCCAGAACCACGGATGCGATCGCACTGCGGAACAGCACGATCTCCACCGCTGGCAGTTGTATCAATTCGCCCAGGGCTCCCGTGAAGCCCCACACGAATACCAGGAAGTGCAGCTTCAGGTAGTCGCGTGGTTCGCCCAAGTCGTCATTCACCGCATCCCTTTCGCACCATCGATGGAGATCAAATCAAGAAGATCCCAGCGGAGATGCTTCGGAGCTACAAAAGGTTCAGGATGTCGTTGGTGAAGACGAAGATCATCAGAGCGAGCAACGCCAACACGCCGACAAACGTCAGTCGCATTTCCATCGCTTCGTCGACCTTTTTCCCGCGGATCAACTCGGCGGTCAGGAAGACCATGTGGCCCCCATCGAGCGCCGGGATTGGCAGGAAGTTAAGGATCGCCAGGTTCATGCTCAGCATCGTCAAGAACATCAGCTGCGCGGACAAACCCTTTTCGGCTTGGTGGCTGGCCATTTGTGCGATCCGGATCGGACCACCAACAAACTTGGCCTTCACTTTTCCTCGAACCAGCATGCTGAGGAAGCGACCAACATCGGCCATTCGGCGTTTGGCTTCGCTCACGCCCAGGGCAAGTGCCATCCCCAACGAATCCGCTTTGCGAATGGATTCGACGGGGGTGAAGTTCAATCCGCGGTCATACCAGAATCGATCGGATTGACGAACCGTCAAAGTTTGCTCAACGACGGTGCCATTGGGCGGTCGAATCGCAGTGGCGATGATCTTGGTTCCGTTGGGCAACAGTTGAATTGTTTCCATCAAGTTGCCAAGCGGCTGCGTCGGGCCAATTTCCCAACCTTCAGTCAAGGCTTCCATTGCGGTCTCGGACAACTCATCTTCGATCGATTCGCGATCCTTGGCACTCGCAAACTGGACGCGGATTTCGCGGAGTTCGTCTCCGACCTGGATGGTCTCGTTTCCGTCCGCTGCGGATGCGTCGGTGCCAGAGATCACTTCCGAAGCCACTGCGGTTGGCTCGTAGGCAAACCCGAGTGAATCAACCGACATCATTTCGCCAAACGCTGACACGGGCGTCATCGTTTGTTCGATACGCTGAGGCGTCAGTGATAATTCGACCTCCTCGCGGGAGTCGCCTTCACCACGCTGCACGGTGATGTTCATCGGTTCGTCGTATTGAACATCCGCGAGCACCATTTGATAGGCGTCGATGTTTGCGTCGTCACCCACGGAAATGATTTGGTCGCCGACCTTCATTCCGGCCTTTTCGGCTGGACCGTTTTGCATCAACGCTTTGATCGGTCCAATTTTGAATTGGATGCCGAAGTCCTTCGCCTTCTGCGGCGGCAGGGTCATCGAATGTTCGGATTCGTCGGTGCGTACCAATCGAAGTTTGATCGGTTGTGATGGTGCGGTGTGAATGCGAGACAACAATGGCGTGATGGGCATGATCGCTGATGCATCCAGCGTTTGATCGTCAAAGCCAACCACTTTGGCCCCGGCGTCCTCGTCGGTCACCACATCGGCGGCGACTGAGTTTGGCATCGCGGGCAGTTCTGAGAACAGCGTGTCGCCGGTCGGGCTTTGGATGCCGATCATGCGTCGATCGGGTTCGATCGGACTCGCCTGCGTCACCAACTGATATTCGCGAGTGTCGTCGCCGTATTGCAAGCGAACTGGAACGGCGGCCTCGGACGATTCGATGCCGGCTTCCATGATCTTCAATTGCATTTCACTGAAAGGCAATTGCGAGTCATCTTCGAGAGTACCGACAGCAACGACTTTTCCACCCGGTTGCACGCCGGCTTGCCAAGCAGGTCCGCC
>NZ_DDGH01000041.1:20258-71558 GCF_002337565.1 Rhodopirellula sp. UBA1907
CGGCTTGCCAAGCAGGTCCGCCAGGAGTCACGCCACCAACAACTGCGGGCGTGTAGCCAACACCGTTGAAGAACGCGAAGGCGGCAAACAACACTCCGGTGATCACGTTCATGACCACACCGGCGCTGATGATGATCATTCGTTGCCAAACTGGTTTGGCCGGATAACTTCGTGGATCGAGTTTCTCTTCCGCGTCCGAGGCTTCTCCGCTTTGCCGAATCCGTTTGGCTTCTTCTTCCGCTTTACGTGGGTCATCGTCCTGACCCAACATCTTCACGTATCCGCCCAGGGGCAGAATGCCGATTCCGTATTCGGTTTCGCCGTAGGTGAACTTGCCGAGCGTTCGAGGGAACTTGATCGGGCCAATTGAAATTGGCACGTCGAATCCGACGTAGAACTTCTCGCATTTCACGCCAAACGTCTTGGCCGCGAGAAAGTGTCCGAGCTCGTGGACAAAGATGACCAAGCCGATTCCGAGGGCGACTTGGGTCCACAACCAAGTGGTTTGCAACCAAGCGATGACGCCGCCGGTGTCTTCGGTGGCCGCCAACAAGGAGGGCAAGAGGGACCAATCAACAGGCAACGACATGAATTCGACGGGGGTGAAAGAGAGTTGAACGAGGGATGCCAGCCCGGCAAATCCACGTTGAAGATATGGTTGGTCGGGCAAACAGGTTCACTGAACCCGTCTTTCCGAAGATGACGACATCAAATTTGGGCCAATTCCCGGGCTCGACCACGTGCCCAAACGTCCAATTTTAACAGCCGTTCGAGTGTGGGCGAAGATTCGTGGTCGTGGTCCAGCAGGGTTCGGCGGCAAATTTCAGGGATGTCAGTAAAGCGAATTTGCCCGGTCAGGAACAGGTCGACTGCGGTTTCGTTGGCGGCGTTGACCACCGCTCCAGCTGTGCCACCAACGCGGGCGACTTCAAAACCGAGTGCCAACGCCGGAAAACGGTCGGGATCGGCGGGGCTAAGCGACATGTCCCAGCCCTGAGTCCGATCCAGTTCTGGCGCGGGACAAGGCAATCGGCGAGGAAATGTCAAAGCATATTGAATCGGCATCCGCATGTCCGGCGGGCTGACCTGCGCGATCAAACTGCCGTCTTCGAATTCGACGAGCGAATGAATCAGCGATTGAGGGTGAACGACAACTTCGATTTTGTCCGCGGGCACATCGAAAAGCCACTTGGCCTCGATCACCTCAAGGGCCTTGTTCATCATCGAGGCGGAATCGATCGTGATTTTCGCCCCCATTTTCCAAGTCGGATGAGCGAGAGCTTGTTCGATCGTCGCTTCCCGCATTTGGGCGGTCGTCCAGTCGCGAAAAGGGCCTCCGCTGGCGGTCAGGATGAGCCGCCGGACGCCCGGCCAATGTGTCTTGGCGGAGGGATCAACCGCTGTGTTTGGTTGATTCGCGGTGGCAAATTGGCTTTGGCGAGCCCGTGACTCCGCCAAACACTGGAAAATTGCCGAATGTTCGCTGTCCACCGGCAGCAACTCAGCCCCGTTGTCCGCTGCCGCTCGCGTGACGACTGGACCAGCGACGACGAGGGTCTCTTTGTTTGCCAAAGCGACGCGTTTTCCCGCGTGAACGGCCGCCAAAGTGGATTCCAAGCCGGCTCGTCCGACGATGGCGGCAACCACCACATCAACGTCTTTTTCCGTGGCGGCTCGAACCAACGCGTCTGGTCCTACGTCCAACCGACAACGCTCCGTCAGACGTGAATTGGTTTGGGTGGACGCTGTTTTCAGAGCTTTGGCGGCTTGAGCTTCCATTTCAGCGTCCGAAACGACCACGCATTTCGGTGGCGTGTGGCAGCCTCCTGCCAACTCAATCAGCGGATCGATCTGGGAGTGTCCGGACATGCTCGACACTTCCCAGGCGAAATCTGGGTCACATCGATTCAGGTTTTCGATCACGTCCAATGCCGCCACGCCGATGCTTCCCGTTGCTCCCAGCACCGCGACGCGACTGACGGGGCGGTTGGTCGACCGGAAATCGGGGACCGAGTCCGCGGAGATGGATTCGGCCGGCACTGTCGGTTCCGTTTCTGAGGAGATGGGCTGGGGCGATGTCACGGGAATGATTGTCCAGGGTGTCAGGGGCCGTATCATGGGGGAACGGACCTGCCAGAACAATCCGAATAAGTCACCCAGACCCGTCGCGAAGCCAGATTTTCATACGGTGCGGGAAGTGGTGCCTTGGGAAGTCGACGAGCAGAAGAAATAGTGGAACCCTGGCTGAACCAGCCGTTATCAACAAAACAAACACAATTGGAACGCAATGAGCAACGAACCCAAGTCGAAACGCGGTGGATCGTCCGAGAATCGAGGCGGAGGAAGTGTTTGGTTGGTTTTGCTGGCGGTCACCGGCGCAGTGGTGCTGAGTGCGTTCCTATTCAGTGACAATCGCCGACGTCTGGCCTACCCGCATCTGAAAGAATTGTTGGCGATGTCGGCCGAACGCCAGGCGGCGATCGAGGCCCAGCAATCTGCTTCGGAAACCGGAGACGCTGCTGCGGACGGCGAATCGAGTTCTGCTCAGGCATCCGACGGATCCGGATCCTCGGCAACACCGGGCTCCACAGCAACACTGATCAGCGGTGATCCGGCCAACGAGATTCCTGTGCCGAAGATTGTGGTTCCCAGCAGCACGAAGGAAGACGTTTGGCATGAATTCAGCCGGCTCGACAACATCTTCGTCGCGGACGATCGAATCACCGGGAAGGTCTACTTCAAGTCGTATGTGAAGAATCATCCGAGTGAGAAGGAACCGGCTGAGGAGGTCAGCTTCCTGACGATTCGCGGCTATCCCAATGATCTAATCGCGGCCGAGTTGGAAGAATTGCTCGTGCAATCGGGCGTCAAATGGGACAACGATCGCCCCAGCCGCTTCCTCGAAAATCATTGGCCTGAGTTGTTGATGATTGGGGTTTTGGTCGCGCTCGGCATCGTGATGCTCAAGCGAATGGGCGGGGTTGGTTCGCCAATGTCGTTCTCGCGAAGCCGTGGCAAGCTTTACAGCGAAGATGACCTGCCGACCACGTTCGAAGATGTGGCCGGCATCGAAGAAGCCGTCGATGAAGTTCGCGAAGTCGTGGACTTTTTGAAAAACAGCGACAAGTATCAAAGCCTGGGCGGCCGCATTCCCAAAGGTGTCTTGTTGGTCGGACCTCCCGGCACCGGGAAAACATTGCTAGCCAAAGCGATCGCGGGAGAAGCCGGCGTTCCGTTCTTCAGCCTGTCAGGCAGTGACTTTGTCGAGATGTTCGTCGGCGTCGGTGCCGCTCGGGTTCGCGACATGTTCACCCAAGCGGTCAATCGGGCACCCTGCATCATCTTCATCGACGAATTGGATGCTCTCGGCAAAAGTCGAAGCGGCAGCGTTGTCGGCGGACATGATGAACGCGAGCAAACATTGAACGCGTTGCTGGTTGAAATGGACGGTTTCGATTCCAATTCGGGTGTCATTGTTGTCGCGGCAACCAACCGTCCCGAAACGCTCGACCCAGCGTTGCTGCGTCCAGGCCGTTTCGACCGGCACGTCTTGGTCGATCGTCCCGATGTCGCCGGACGCGAAGAAATCCTGGCGGTGCACGTGAAGAACGTGAAACTTGACGAGACCGTTGAGCTGAAAGGCATCGCATCGATCACCAGCGGTTTCGTGGGAGCGGACTTGGCCAACTTGGTGAACGAAGCCGCTTTGCTGGCCGCTCGAAACGGCAAACCCGCTGTGGCGATGGAAGAGTTCAATGAAGCCGTTGAACGTGTCACGGCTGGGTTGGAAAAGAAAAAACGGGTGATGAACGAGGACGAAAAAATTCGCGTCGCTTATCACGAGTCCGGGCACGCGCTCGTCGCGGCGGCACTGCCCAACACGGATCCAGTGCACAAGGTCAGCATCATTCCTCGAGGATTGGCGGCGCTCGGCTACATGATGCAGCGTCCCGAATCGGAGCGTTTCTTGATGACCAAGAGCGAACTGGAGAGCCAAATGAAAGTCATGTTGGCCGGTACGTTGGCGGAGGAAATGATTTTCCAAGACATCAGCACCGGAGCACAAAATGACCTGGAACGCTGTACCGAAACGGCTCGCAGCATGGTGATGGACTACGGAATGAGCCGTCTGGGGCGAATCAATCTTCGCCGCAACACACGCAGTCCATTCCTCGCTGGATCTGGTGGTGGCGAATATCAGATCATGCACAGCGATGAGATGGCGAAGATGATTGACAAAGAAGTTTCACGCATTGTCGACGACATGCTGGTGCAGACTCGCGAAATTTTGGAGCAGCGCCGTGATGTCTTGGAGGCGGTCACGCAGCGGTTGTTGGAGGTCGAAGCGATCGACAGTGAAGAGCTGATGCGGTTGATTCAAGAAAACAATCGCGGCCCGTGGTTGGTGCCCGGAACGGTCACGGAAAAACCAAAAGCCAAAATTGTGCCGCGAGAAGAAACGGAATCTCAGCAGTCAAATCGCTCGTGATTCCGTGCGATTTTCGCTCTTTCGAGGGTTGTCTTTGACCTCCGATGCAGTGAGCTCGATTGCGATTCCGGTCTTTCGAAAAAGATCGCAGATTTGTTAAAGCCCGATGCGGCAAGCGACGACATGCGTCCGC
Source organism: Rhodopirellula sp. UBA1907 (assembly GCF_002337565.1). Lineage (NCBI taxonomy): Bacteria > Pseudomonadati > Planctomycetota > Planctomycetia > Pirellulales > Pirellulaceae > Rhodopirellula > Rhodopirellula sp. UBA1907. The sequence continues at coordinate 24,881 of NZ_DDGH01000041.1, forward strand.
CTTGCCGTTTTTCATAAGCAGATGACACGCAATCGGGCGTTCCAAGATGCGATTCAATTGGATGGCGAAGAAAACTATCGGGCGGACCTGTGCCGGCCTTTCGGCGGTCACCGCGCTCGGTCTGTTGACCGGTTGCCAGCAAACCAACGGGACCACCGGTGCCCCGATCAGCATGCTTCAGCCCGGCCAAGCTCCGGTTCAGAACCCGACGTTGCCAACGCTCGGCCCGTTCGGTGCCTCCGCCCGTGTTCCACCACCCGCGACGGGATCGTATGGCCAGGTCAGCGGAACTCCCGCGGCCGCTGCCAACTACGCACCTTCAGGGACTTACAACACAACACCCGGCAGCGTGATTCCAATGAGTCACAACTCCGCCGACTCGATTGGGTCTGGTATCGCGCAAGCGGGCGGAACGATGCCTGGTTCGATGACCCCCGCCGCTCAAAACGCGAGCCAACAGTGGGTGGAGACCAACGCAGTTCAACCGAACCCGATGATGCCCACGCAGTCTGATGCATCCAGTGGTGTTCGCAGCGGCGGTATGCCGGTGATCGATTTGACGGGGGCTCCACCGCCACCGGGTTATGTTCCACAGGCAGCAAACTCGTACCCGAATTCGTATCCGTCAGCCAACATGATGGGAGCGAACAACATCGCGCCGCAAATGAACGTCGGTTCGATCTCTCTGCCCGGACAATTGCCCGTCAGCCAACTGGTGCCATCGGCTCCGCCTGCTGTTCAATCGTTGCAGTGGAACACCGCGTCGGCACCGGTCCAGTCGCCTCAGGATTCATTCCAAGGCAACGCCGCGGTTCAGAGCAACGGCGGAATGAACTCGGCCACGTCAGTTCAAGCGGCCGCGAATCAGCCAAGTTTCTCCACAGCTGATCGCCCAGTTCAGTGGCGAGCACCAAACCGCTGAAGTCAACTCAACTGACAACGGTCCGCTGAATCAAACCTGCTCCGAAGCGTTCATGCCGCGTCGATTGCTTTTCGCAATGAGCGGCAGAATTCACCGGCCTCTTCCGCAGCCGTTTTTACCGGATCGGCTCCTGAACTTTTGGCCTTGGCAACTGCATCGGCGACACGCCGGACGATGGCGGAGCCAACAATCAGGCCGTCAGAAACAGGTGCGAGTTGTGCGGCCGTTTCCGGACCGCTGATTCCAAAGCCAATGCAAATTGGCAACTCGGTTTGCTCTCGCAGCCACCCAACGTTGTCCACCAAATTGGTCGGCAACGCGGTTCGCTCGCCCGTGATCCCGGTCACCGAAACGTAGTAGAGAAATCCGCTGGACAATTCCGCGATTCTGCACTGACGGTCTCGGGTCGTGGTCGGGGTAACCAATTGGATCAGATCAAAACCCTTTTGGCGGCAGATCTTGCTCAACTCGTCCGCTTCTTCAACCAACAGGTCAGGTACGATCGCGCCGCAGTAGCCGGCTTGCATCGCCTGATCGACGTACTTGGCCATGCCAATTCGGTAGATGATCGAGTAGCTGACCATCGTGACCCGCGGCATCGCGTCGACGTCGGAATTCTCGGTCAAACGTTGGCCCAGATCCCAAACGTGTTGAAGTTTGAATCCGGCGTCGAGTGCTCGTTGGTACGAGGCTTGGATGACGGGGCCATCCGCAATGGGGTCGCTGTAGGGAACGCCAATTTCGCAAAGGTCCGCTCCGGCCTGGCGTGCTGCCGCGATGACCGCTTCCGTCGTATCGATGTTTGGGTCGCCAGTCGTCAAAAACGGCATCAGGGCTTTGCGGTTTTGACCACGAAGGGATTCAAACAGGCTTTGCAGAGGCGTCATGGATGGCGGATCGGCGTCAGGATGGGCGGACGGAACAGGTCTCAACGAATTCTGCCGCCAAGCCTAGATTCCCGTGTGCGGATCGGCAACCAAGCCGCCACCAAAGACCGGGCGAGTTGGAACCGGATGGAACCGCGGCCAAGGCACCTCGGGTGCCTTTTCTGGTTCGGCGTGCACGCCACCGGTGACCGGATCGAGGTCCAATGGCATGACTCCGTCGATTACGCCTGAACCAACTTGACCAACAGCTTCGTGATGCGTTGTTCCGGTGCTGTCGCACATCACGCCATGTCCGTCCGTGGGGACGATGACGGCTCCGTCCTCGATCAGGCTTTGTGTGTGCTGAGCGGCCGTGTGGGGACGCCCACGACGCCAATCGCCGAGCAACCCACCATGATCGTCTGGATCGTGGATTCGTTCACTGGGAACTCCCAACGCCACGCAACCGCTCGAGCTGGCGAGCATACAAATCAGCAAGCACCGCGTCAGCGAGCGTGCGATTTGGCCCCGGCCAATCGGAGCAATGCGGTCATGAGGATTGGAATGTGGCATAGCCAATCCATCGACCGCTCCAATCGATTTCTTTAGAAAAAATTACCTGATCGGAAAAGTCCGCTGATCCACTCAGGCGGAGCAGCCCGACAGAGTCGTCGCGGCAAGCAATCGAGTTTACCGAAGACCGACCGCAATCAGATATTCCTGACGCTCAGCACCCTTGCCAACTCCCGTTCGGATGAGCAGTCGATCATCGACCGGGACCGGTGTCGCGAAAATCGAATCGCCCGTTTTGTTCTCGGCCATCAGATCAAAACGGTCCGGGCTCGCTTTGAAAACGAAGATCGTTCCTTCTTCGGACCCTACGTAAACTCGGTTGTTCACTAACACGGGCGACGAACTGATTCCACCACCGAACAATCGCGAACGCCACATTTGTTTGCCGTCCATCGTCCGCCAGCAGTAGGCGACTCCCGTGTCGGCCACAGCGAAGACGTAGTTGGGAATGGTCAGCAACGACTGTTCGTAACACTTGACGTTGTTTTCCCACTGGACGTTGTTGGAGCTTCCGTCACCGAGAATGCACCAGGTTCCAGAGCCCGGGTTGCCGCCGCTGGTCATCACCCGGCGATCGTCCCAAACCACCGTCCCACAGATCGCTGCGGTGGCCGTGTCGACGCGCCACAGTTCTTTGCCGGAGACTGGATCATAAGCGTTGATCATGTCGGCACCCGACATCAGCACCATGTCTTGACCGCCGATCGTGGTCGCGATCGGCGTCGCGAAATTCAAGTTGGATGGCCGTTCGACTCGCCAAACGATCCGACCGGTGTGCGTGTCGAGAGCAGCGAGGCAGCTGTCAGCGCCGTCGTACTCCGCTGCGACGATCAACAAATCGTCCACCAAGATGGGGCTGGCTCCGTAGCCAAATTGAAAACGCGAGGGACGAAAGTCCGCCACCTTCTTCTGCCAATTTTGTTTGCCGTCCAAGTTGAGTGAGGTAACGACGATCGCATCATCAGTGTGAAACGACACGAAGACATGTTGTCCGTCAGAGGCTGCGCTCGGCGAGGCGTATGAATTGTTCGAGTGAATCCGGTCCGGCATGGTTCCGCGATGGATCACCCAATTGTCGACCATGCGTCCATCCGATCGATTGCACTTGATGAGTCGTTGTGTCTCGTCTTCTGCCACCGCCGTGGTCAGGAAGATGTGTTCGCCAACCACGATCGGAGTTGAATGTCCACGACCGGGAATCGCCGTTTTCCAGACGACGTTTTCGCCACGTTCCAGGTCCCATCGAACGGGAGCGTCCGCATCTGTCGCGGCATGGTTGTCACCGTCTGGTCCGCGCCATTGTTTCCATTCCTCCGCACGGCACTTAGGGGCGAATGACAAGCTAAAGGCCGCAACGATCAATCCGGTGATCGTCGTAAATGTCAACTTCCAAGTGCGAGCAACGCTCGAAGCTTCAGTGGTGCGGTACATGTTCCAAATCCATTGTCGGAAAAGAGAGTGTGAGAAGGATATGTTCGCGAAACGTTGTGTGCGAATGAGGAGCAACGCATGAAATGCCGTGTGCGGACGTCGAGACACTCGCATCGGATTTGTTGAGCCGAACCAAATGGATGCCATCAGACATCAAAAAGATGGTCGTTTACATTCGGCGAAGCTTTGCGTCTCGCGGAGAATAGGGGCTTCATGATTGGCAGACGCCGTTGTCTGTCAATCCGTGTCTGTCAATCGGCGGCCTGCCCCAAAACGACACGAGGTTGATGAGCAAATTGCTATCAACCTCGCGTTGGGTGTTTCAAAGTCGTTGGTGGAAGATCAGTTCACTGGCAAACCACCGCCCACTGGCAAGCCGGCATCCGCCGCTGCCTCATTGGGCAGACCAGCACCTGCTGGCGGACCAAAGGGGAGTCCATCGCCCATGACTGGCAATCCGCCTGGCATACGATCGATACCCTCGCCGTCTTCGTCTTCATCCGATAGCTCGACTCCCGCCAATTTCGCCAGAGCAACACGTTGCTCTTCCAGCGACTCCAGCCACTTCTTTTTGTCATCCAGCTGGTCGTCGTTGATCGCCTCTGCGATCGGGCGAATGTCATCGACCCATGACGTCAGAACTTTTTTGTCTTCGTCCGACGCTGCCGCGATCAAACCTCGTGGGTTCTTTGGAACCTCTGCTTCAGCTGATCCGACTGCACCTTGCATGATTTGTTGCAGGACGTGAGTGATTCTTCGGCGGGACAGCGAGACTTCTGGTGGTTGGGGTTTCGCGGCCGGCATGCCGCCCATCATTCCCATACCCATGCCCATTCCCATTCCTCCTTCCATCATCATGTCGGAGCCCATTCCCATGTCCATGTCCATTCCCATATCCATGTCCATGCCCGATTCCATCATTGAATCCATTCCCATTCCCATATCCATTCCACCACCCATCATGCCGCCGGTGGTGCGACTCTTGTCCTTCTTCTTCTTTTTCTCTTCCTTGACGCCCAGGAATGTTTCTGGATTTGGTGGCTGCTTCACGGTCATCGTGGTATTCCGATCGCGTGCCTGCAATCGTTTCAGTTCGGATTCCACTGTTTCGAAAGCGCGTCGCGACCAACTTTTCAAAACGCCGTCGGTGTCGGCGACTTGCCCGTTGAGTTGCTTGGTCATGTCGCCCAACTGAGCGGCCGAATAGAGCGCGATCAAGTCAGGCTTTTCTTCATCAGTGCTGATCGAAATCAACTGCTTGCCCAGCGATGTGTCATCAGGTGTGCTGAGGTAATGCAGAATGTCGACCGCCGAACGCTGCAAGTATGCGTGCGCCTTCGGATCGCGACCTTCCGGTGCCGGTGCATCGAGCAAATCCGTCATCAGTTGCGTCAGCTTGGCTTTCGGTTCATCCTTCATCGATGAGAATCCGTACATCGCTGCCCGATGCAAAGCTTGCAATGCTGCCGCGCGAACTCCGTCGACTTCCTCTTCGTTTTCGTACAGACCAACAAGGGTGTCAAAAAGAGGTGCAACAACCGCGGCCAATGGCAGGGGCGGACGTCCCGTCGCTCCATCGTACGGACGGCTATCAAGTCGTCCCAGAACCAAGATTGCATTGATTCGAGCAGCGGGGATGTGGTTGCCGGTCGCCACTTTGATCATCCCCTTGTAAATCCTCTTCAACAATTCCGTCTTGCCAGGATTGTCGATGCGTTGAGCGTTGGTGAGCGACTTCTCGAGCGAAGCCAGCATCGGACCCATCTTGTTCAAATTTTCCTTGCGAACAATCTGGTAGGGGACGACATGCTCAATGTAAATCGTCGCGCCCTTCAGGACTTCCCCGGTCAGTTGCTCCTTCTTTCGAGTCGTTGCCAAGGTTTTTGCCGCACGCTCGTAGCCATCAATTTGTTCGGGAGTCAGCTGCGCCGCAGGTGAGTCAATCACCTCGTACTGCTGGGCCGATGCGATTCCGCTGAACAGCCAACACAGCACCATGACCACGCACAGAATCCAAATTCGTTTGGCGCGTTGATGATTGGAAACCTGGCCTCCGGCGTCTGGAACCGAGTGCGCTGAATTCAAATGCGCAGCGGCAGCAATGGGGCCAGTTGGATTGGACGAGGACGAGGTCGTAGTGGCGTGTCGCAAAGGAACACCTTCGGTGAGAAGAGCACGGCCGAAAAGGATCGAAACACGAATGTTTCGCGGAGTCTTATTATTCACCGACTCACCGTCTCCCGTCAACGAAAATCCCGAATGTGAGAGCATTTGAGCGTTTGGAGAGGCTTCTCGCGGCCCGCCCGACACTTTCATCCGAGGTCCACGAAAAAAGGCGAGGCCGGCTCCGAAGAACCGACCCCGCCTCGCACGGGGGGACGCTTAATATTTGGGTAAATCATGGTGCAGAGTGCGTCCCTCCGACACAAACAACCATAGTTCCGTTCCTGCGAATTTCGAGCAATTCGGTCTCGGAATCGGGCGTTCTGGAGCAGTCCACTGCTCTCCGAGATGGTTTGTGAGGAAGGGAACGATTGTGACGTTTGGAGTCCTTGGCAGACCCGATTGATCGGGGTGATCCGCCGCAAAACTTTCCCAGCCTGAACCGGATGGATTGGAGTGGCGGTCAAAATTTGCCGATTGTTCCGGTTGGAGGGGGGCCTCCGTCATGGATCATCGTTTCGCCCACGACACCGTCGTTCAGGCCGCGATCCATGTCCATTTCAATCCTTTGGGAACGGAAGTGACGGAAGTAGCAATGCAGAGCAACACCAACCGTTGGGTCGGCCATTTCGCACTGCGAACTGTGGAGCCGGTGGAAAATCAGGAGCCGGTGGCACGACGTTGGCGATCCGCCTTCGTCGCAGGAGTCGCAGCTTTGGTAAGTGTGTGCGGTGGAGACGCCAACGCACAACGACCGGTCGTTCCCGGGACGGGCACCGAGCTCGTCGGCGTGGCCGATGACTTCGAGGACGAATCGTGGCGATACGTGCCGAACAATCCCAAAAGCACGGAAGACATTGATGAAAATCAACGTGCACCGATGGGGAAAAGCACCAACGGCCGTTGGTACGAAGGCATCAAACGCGGCCACCCGGACGTGGTCGAACGAGTCGTCACTCCTGCCGGCGGATTGCCGGGCAGCAAAGGCGCTCTGCTAATGCGCAGTAAGTTCACTGGCATCCCAGGTAACGCTAGCGGAACGATGCACCAAGATGACTTCATTGCAAACGTTCAGTATCGACTGAAGCGTCGCATCGATGTTTCTGAGGTGCCCAGCGTCACAACTCGAGTGTTCCTGCCACCAGTCGCCGAATGGGAAAAACGCAGCGGACCACACTTTGGCTTCCGTTTGGCTCTCGAAACAACGGCATTGATCGAAAAAGAGATTGGGTTTCTCAAACTCAAACGCAAAGAGATGGGCAACGAGATTTACTGGCCCGGAATGTTCATCGAGTTTGAGAGCAAAGCAGACAGCCGAAGCCGTACCGACGACTACGCTTACCTGCGAGTTCGCAGCAACCAACGCGGAGCCGACTTCCGCGGACCACAGATCACGACGACTGGTTGGTGGACGATGGGTATTAGCGTCACGCCCGATGGCATGGTGCACTACTACGCCTCGCCGGGCGTCGAGGACCTGACGGAAGAAGACTACATCACCAGTCAATTCCCATACGGTTACGAAGCCGAACGAATGCGGACGTTCTTCTACAACATCTGCAGTGCAGATGATGGACGCCGTTGGAGCACTTCGTTCATCGTCGACGATCCCAAAGTGTTCTTGGTTCGACCCAAGGGCAAACAAATGGCGGGTCGGACGAGCAACTCGCGTCGCTGAGTCGTTCAGTCCAGTTGTTCAACGCGGCACGGATAAAACGGCCGCGAATGTTCGACCAAATCCAACATGGTTTGGTCGCTTTGGACTTCGGAAACCGGAATGCTTTCGTCGCTGATCGCCTTTCGATATGCGTTCAGCAATTGCTGCTTTTGGTTCTCCGGTCCGAAGTGGGTGGCAACAATGTTTCGGTTGTGATCGATGACAGCAGGACGGGCTTCGGTCACCAACGCATCGCACAACGCCGCGTTGCGTTCGCGAACTTCCTGCGCAAATCCGGCGTCGGTGTTGAAACGCTGTAGCACTTCGATCTGCATCGAAGGTGTCAATTGAGCGAAGTCGACCCAATCGTTTGCATCGCCGCTTGATTGGTCGGGCGTCGACTGCGATCTCGCGATGTCGACGTCGCGCTGAACATCTTTCCAAGCGTTCGTCTTTGCATCTTGGAACCGGCGGTTGGCTGCTGCGAGCCACTCGGGCGATCCGGGAATTTGGACCGCATCGTAGAGATGATCCAAACGCATCCCATGATTGATGAAGTCGCCGGTCACTCCCGGCAGATTTCTAGCAACGACGCTGCGAGATGCCAGCCACGGTTCGAGGAAGACCATCCCGAATCCTTCAGCCACACTGGATGACACGACAACGCTGGCGGCCGACAAATTGTCGACGAATTGAATGGCCTCATGATGTGCAGCGTTGAACACGACGTTATCAACGCATCGCTCAGCAACGGCTTGCCACCTTTCGTAGGACTTCTTTTCCATGGGCGTAGCTGGCATCAACGTCATCGCACCGATCGTGGGACGACCGGCCAGTTGGCACATCAACAAAAACTCGCCAAGGTTTTTTCGTCGAATGCCCCGCACGGGATACAACATCCAGCGAAAGTCGGCAGGCAGGTCGAATGCCTCCCGAACTTTTTGCGTTGCGACTTCGAACTCGGGCAGTTCGTCGGTTGGGAGACGCACGCTGTTGGGCAGAACATCGACGCGAGAACGATGAATCCCAAATTTCGCGAGCGTTTCCGCATCGCCAGTCGTTAGCGTCGCGTAGGAAAGTCGATCACCGTGTGGGTAGAGGATCGCGTCGAGTTCGCTTGCTCGCCGGCAACCATGAGATTGTTTCAGATAAGCCCAGTTTTGAGGACGCTGATCCTCGGCAAAGTCATGGATCTGCAGCAAGCACGAGTAGCCCATCGCCGCGAGATGTTGGATCACCAAGGGTGATGCTGCGTTCTTGCCGAGACTGTGGTTGTGCCAGTGAACGACGGTCTGTTGGCGAGACCAACCCGCTCGTTGGCATAGGTCGTCGAGTTCGCGAGCGGTGTTTTGGGCTTGCTCGTCAACGCCCAGCGACATGTCACGATGCGAATCGTATTCCAGTGATTCGACGCTCCAGATGGACGCCGATTCGCGTGTTGCTGCTTGCAACCCCGATTGTCGAGGTCCGCTGACGAGAGCGACCTCGTCAATTTCATCGGATCCCTGAAGGCAGTGAACATGGTTTTCCACCACCTGAGTCACGCCGCCCCGTTCGAAATGGCAATGCACAATGAGAATTTTCATCGCGGAAATTTTCACTGGCTGTCTGTCTCAAAAGGGCAAGGCGTATCAGTGACGGAGGTCGCGCGGCGTTGCTGGGCCATTCGACTCGCTTCGCTCACCCTCTCGGAGTGAGGGCAATGGTTGAGGGGAGTAGCCGTGTGCTTCGTGCGCTCTTTTTCACAGGCTGGAAGCCTATGCCACACTGGGGTCAGTGGACTCGTTGACCGGGCAGTGCGCCGTCATCGATTCCAAGCACGAAGACTTCTTCGCCACCGGGGCCAGCTGCGGTGACCATCCCTTCGCTCAAACCAAAACGCATTTTTCGTGGTTTGAGGTTGGCGACCATCACGACCAAACGTCCGACCAATTTGTCAGGATCGTAAGCGGCTTTGATTCCGGCGAAGACTTGGCGAGTTTCGTCGCCACCCAAACCGAGGGTCAGTTTCAGAAGCTTGTTGGCTTCCGGCACATGCTCCGCGGAAAGCACTCGAGCGACGCGCAAGTCGACCTTCATGAAATCATCGATCGTGATTTCATCGGCGAGTGGCTCATTTTTGAGTGGTTGATCACTGTCGTTGAACGGGTTAGTGGCAGCAGCATCGGTTTCTTGAGCTGCTTCGTCTTTGCTTTCTTCCATCATCGCTTCGAGATCCTCAGTTTTGACACGGTCCATCATACGTTGAAATTTGTTGACGCCCCGGTCGACCAGTGGCGTTTGGCTTTGTTCCCATGAGGTGATTGGCTCGCCGAGCAAGTCACCACATTTATTTGCCAGTTCGGGAAGGACTGGGGCCAGGTAAACGGCCAATTGCCGGAACAGATTCAATGCGACCGTGCAAACGTCTCGCAGTTCATCTTGTCGTTCCGGATCTTTGTTCATTTCCCATGGCTTGGCGTGTTCGACAAACGGGTTTGCCGCGTCCGCCAATTCCATGATCAATCGCATTGCTTTGGAAAACTCACCTTCTTCATACGCGGCGGCGATTTCGTCGCCTTTCGCAGCGGCGGCTTGGAACAGCCCACCATCATCGGGATACGATGGTGCCAATCCCGTGCGGCTTGCAAATTTGCCTACACGGCTGGCGAGGTTGACGACTTTGCCGACCAAATCAGAGTTCACCTTCTCGACAAACTCCTCGACTCCCAGATCCAAGTCTTCGACTCGCGATGACAACTTGGTGGCGTAGAAGTATCGCAGTGCGGATGGATCGATGTGTTTGAGAAAGGTTTCCGCTTTGACGAACGTTCCATCGCTCTTGGACATCTTCTTGCCATTCACATTCAGAAATCCGTGAATGTGAACTTTGGTTGGCAGTGAGAAACCAGCCGTCTTGAGCATGCCCGGCCAAAACAGCGTGTGGAAGTAAGTGATGTCTTTGCCGATGAAGTGGTGGACTTCGCAGTCATCGCTTTTCCACCAATCGGCCAAGTCTTCACCATTGGCGTTGCACCACTGCTGCGTGCTGGCGATGTAGCCGATCGGTGCGTCGAACCATACGTACCAATAGTTACCAGGTGCGTCGGGAATTTCGAATCCGAAGTAAGGAGCCGGTCGACTGATGTCCCAGTCGCGAAGTTCTTCGGCCAGAAAGTGACCTTTCAAGTAGTTGGCAGTTTCCGGTTGCAGAGCACCCGAGTTGGAAACCCATTCGGAGAGGAAGTCGTGTAGCTTTTCCAGTTCCACGAACAGGTGTTCGGCTTCTTTGATGACCGGAGTCGCACCGCTGAGCGTGCTGACCGGATCGATCAGTTCGGTGGGACTGTAGGTGTGTCCGCAATTGCAGTTGTCGCCCGCTTGGTCAGGCGTGCCGCATTTGGGACACGTACCGCGAACAAAACGATCGGCCAGGAAGGTCTCGGCTTCCGGGTCGTAAAGTTGCTCCACACTTCGCTGGACGACCAGATTTGCGTCTCGAAGTGATTGCCAAATTTGGTGGCAAAGCGTTCGGTTCTCTTCGCTGTTGGTGCTGCCGTAGTGGTCGAATTCAATTCCAAAGCCCGCGAAATCTCGCTGGTGTGCTTCGCTGGTTTCTTCGATCAATTCAATTTCGGAACGGCCTTCTCCGCGGGCGCGGATCATGATCGCGGTGCCGTGGGTGTCGTCGGCGCAGATGTACAAACAGCGATTGCCTCGCAATTTCTGAAACCGAACCCAAATGTCGGTTTGCAGGTATTCCACCAAGTGACCAATGTGGATTGGGCCGTTGGCGTAGGGCAATGCAGCGGTAACGAGCAGACGACGCGTCATGAAAGCAGTTGTCGGTGTGGGGAGCGAGGGCTTCGGCGTTACCCACGACCCATTTTCGCGACGTGGGGTTCACCATCCGAGGTCGCGATTGTGACAAACCACCGCTGGATCGAACAGCACCAGCCGCCGAAGACCATGTTCCGGCAATTCCACTAGAGATTCATCACGGTCTTGACCAGATCGCTGACCGAGTAGGGGTGAGCCGAAACAAACGCTTCTCCGGCCCAACATCCTGCTTGCGATCCGGTGACCAATGCCGCCGCGCGCACACGTTCGGCAATCTTGGGTTTATGGGCAAATTGGCTGTCATAGGCGGTAATCGAAGCCAGCTTCTGCTCCAGACAATCGCCGATATCGACGATCAAATGGTGCGACTCGCCCGGCATCACATCTGGTTCAAACGCCAAGCGGAAATACAGCTGGCGAGCGACCGCATGAACCGGGACGCCGTCGAAGTGTTCGTCCCAGCGACACAATCGGCTGTAGAACACGGCCGCATCGGTGATCTGCATCGCTTGCCAATGATCCGGTGACGCCATGGGCGTTTTTTGTCCGAACCCGATCACGATCCGAGGTCGAAATCGTCGGAATTGCCGAGCAAGTGCAATCCTTGGAACGAAACCGTCCATCAAGATGCGATTGGGCAGGTTCAGTTGGATCCGAGCGTGGACCCCGAGACACTTGGCGGCCTGGACCGATTCCGACATTCGAGTTTCGACGTCGGGGCAATGAGGCGTCGGTTCTCCGTCGGTTAAATCGACGATGCCAACGCGATAGCCCTGACGGACCATCTTGGCGAGCGTCCCACCACAAGCGGATTCAACATCGTCTGGATGAGCCCCGACCGCAATCACGTCAAGCGACTGCGCTGGATCATCGGGAAGTAGGAGATCGCTCGGTGCAGGAATGGCTTCGTTCATGCGAACCAGCTTAAAGCCGCGGGCATCGTCGAGACAGGTCCCAACGACGCCCGAGTCAGTCAAAGCGGCTTAGAACAATTCTCGCACGGCGGTATCCAAGTTCGATTCCAAAGAATCGGACTCTTCGCCATCGCGTTTGGTTTGCTCATTCGCGATCAAGTCAATCAGATCCACTTCCGCGTTGGTCGCTGAGGATCCAACCATTTTCGATGGTCCTGAGTCAACGGACTCAGCAGCCGACGAAGTGGATGCATCCAAACCGGCCGATGTGCTGAAGTCGCTCGCCAGAACGTCGGTCGGTTCACCGAATCCGGACTGACTTTGGGCGTTGATCTCGTTGATCACCCGCAGTGCATCCAGCGAAGAGATGAATCCATCACCACTTTGGTCGTAGTAGAACTGTTCGTTCACGCCATTGTTGGTGCCGATGCCGAAGTCCGCATCGGTGACCGGGATGTTTTCACCGCTGGAACTACCGCTGACTTCGTTTAGTCGGTTGATGATCAACAGAGCATCCAGTGCGGTGACTTCGCCGTTTCGGTTGACGTCGGAGAAGTTGACTGGGTTTTGCAGTCGACTCATCACCGTGTTCAGGTTCATGCGAGTCGGTGCACTTCGGTTTCCGTTAATGTCAGCGACGGTGAAGATCAAGAAGTCCGGTCCGACGTAGTCAGTGTCCGGCGTGTACATGATTTTTCCGTCGATCACTTCTGCCGTCCCGTTGGTGGGCTGGGTCGTGATCAGAATTGACGTCAGGTCCAAATCAAACGCTGTGTTGAAACTGTCTGAGATGTCAATCGCACCGGTTCGTCCGACGGATGTTCCCGCGGTGATGTCCGAAGCGGTTGGACGTCCCTGGAGTTCAACCGTTGCTTGAGCACTGGCTTGGCCCAAGTCATCGGCAATCGTGTAGGTGAACGTGTCCACGCCAGCGAAATCAGGGCCAGGCAGATACGTCAGCACACCGTTGTCGTCGGACAGCGTTCCGAATTGAGGTTCAACCACAATTGTCAGTGAAGTGCGGTCCAGCGTTCCGTCGATGTCCGAATCGTTGAACAATGGATCTCGCATCTGGTCCAGCACGGTTGTGCCGACTGATTCGATGAACACGCGGTCGTCGACAGCAACCGGTGCGTCGTTGCGACCTTGTATGGTCAACGTGACATTCGCGGTCACGACGCTGGTCACGCCACTGTCGTCTTGCAATCCGTACTGGAACGTGTCCGTTGCCGTTTCACCTGGACGGAGCGACTGAATCGTGTCCGAACCCATTGGTGTGTACGAGATTTCGCCGGTTGTTTGATTGACATTGACGATGGCACCCAACGCGGTTGTGGTTTGCAATTCCACAAAGCTGAGGATGTCGCTCAGGTCAGGGTCGCTATCGTTGGCGAGCAAATCTTCGATCGTGAAGAACAGCACTGCGTCTTCGGTGGTGGTGAACGAGTCATCGACAGCGACCGGAAGGTCGGGCTGGTCCGTGATCGTGATCGACAAAGTGACGGGCTGGGAACTGCCAGCGAAGACACCATTTTCGAAGTCTTGCAACGTCACCGTGACGTCGGTGCTGCCCGCTGCATCAGGAGCCACGCTGAAGGTCAGCACTCCATTTTCGTCGATCGATGGCAGCACCGAGAAGAGATCTTGATCCTCTGCCGGAACTTGAACCAGGAACGCGACGGTTTGATTGCCTTCGTTTCCAGGTCCGGCGGAAATATCCGACGCCCATGGTTGCGAATACGTTCCACTGTCTTCCAAGACCGTGACAGCGGGGCCAGCCGTGAAGGTTGGCAGATCGTTCACGTCAGCAATGGTCAGCGTGAACTGAACCGGTGCACTTTCCCAAACGTCGCCGTTGGCCGGGTTATTGGGGCCACTGTCGACAGCCACCAATTGGTAGGTGGCGGAGCCGCTGTTTTCATCCGACGTTGTGAACTGCAGCGAACCGTCCGACAGGATCTGCAACCCGGCTGGATTGCCAGCCGACGTGGCGAGCAAGTCGGTGTCGCCACTGACATAGGAGAATCGGTACTCGGTGATGGTCTGAGGTGCCGTGGTTCCGGTGCCGTCAAATTCATCCACCGCACGTCCGCCGGATCCCGTTCCGGGAGGTCCAACCAAGACGGTGCCAAGCCAATCCGGAAGGGTAACCGTGCCGGCACTTTCTTCCACGACGATCGGTGCCAAAGGCGAGATGATCGGAGCGTCGTTGACCGGAGTCACCACCAGCGAGATGGTTGCCGATGTGGTCCGCGATGCGTCGCCGTCACTGACTTCGTAAACGAACTGGTCGGTGCCGACAAAGTTCAATGGTGGCGTGTAGACGTAGGACGTTGCTCCCGCGCCGTTTGGCGAAGGAGTCAATGTGCCGCCCATTGCGGTTTGCAACGGAACGTTGACCGCGGACAAGGTTTGCGACTCGTTTTCGTCTGGCAATCCATCCACTGGCGAATCAGGGCCAGCGATAAAGTTGCCGAGCAACGAACCGTTGATCACACCGTCGACTGGGATGGCCAACGTGTTGTCTTCGCGAGTCGCGATTGTGACCGTGTCACCCGTTCCATTGGCAGGGATCGGTGCGTCGTTGACCGCAAGAACATTGATGGTGATTCGCTGAGCCAATGACTCATTCAAATCGCCACGTCCAAAGTTCGGTCCTTGTCCGTTGTCTTGACCATAGATGTCAAACACGAATTCGCCAAACACGCCTGGAGCGGCTTGGAAGGTCAAGTGGCCGGCAGGCACGATCGTTGGAAGCGTCGTGAAAGCTTGAGCCGCTTGAGTTGTTGACACATTGACCGGTTCGATGCGATTGAACGACACCGTTTGGGCGGCGGTCAAGCTGAACTCGTCGTTGGCCGTTGGCGTGGGGCCACCGAACACGTTGAACGCAAAGTCATTGCGGACGAACATGTTCGCGTCTTCGCTGACATTGATCACCGTTTGTGCGATGTCGAACACCGGACGGTCGTTGACCGGATTCAGAACAAACTGAATGCGGCCTGTGCGTGTCAGCGGTGACGTGTCCAGGACTTGGTCACGAATGTTGAAGTTCGTGCCGTCGTCAATCACCTGGTAGGTGAACGAGTCGGGCAGGTTGTTCAACGAGTTGGCATTCGTCGGCGGAGTGTACTCCAGCGACGCCGGTGTCGAACCATTTTCGGGGACGTATGTCACCGAACCACCGAGAGTCGTCGGCAGCGTGGTGAATGGCACCAACTCGACCTTTTGGTTTCCACCCAAGGTGCCGTCCGATTCGTTGGCTGGGCCCGGGGTGTAGATGTCCAACAGTCCTGGGCGTGCACCTGGGCCGACGGATCGAAGCGGAATCGAGTACGGCGTTCCAGTGGTTCCATCGTTGGCCGTGTTGTCTTCCTTCATCGTGACAATCAGCGTGCCGTCCGAGGTGATCTCGTAGGCGTCATCGATGGATCCAGTCTGGCCTGTTGGTGCGATGTCAGACAAACGAGGTTGATCGTTGACTGGACGAACGTTGACCGTGACTGTCATTTCCGTTGACTTCGGAGTGAACGGATCAGTGTCCGAAACGCGGTCTGTTGCGGTGATCACAAAAACACCCGTGCCGACCGCGTCTGGCGATGGGTAAACCGTCAGCGTTCCGTCGTCAGAAACTTCAGGGGTGAAGCCAGGTCGGAACAAGTCAGGCACGCTTTGGCTGACGTACTGCTTGAACGTGAAGAAGACGTCTTGTCGGTCAAATTCGTCCAATGCAGTGGTTTCGGCCGGGTCGCGTCGTGTCGCCCAGTCCGTGAGGCTGGTCCCGCGGTTATCGTCGCGTTCGCGAATGTCGACCGTTTCACGGAATTCAACTCGAGGAGCATCGTTGACCTGGATGGTTCGGATCGTCACACGACGTGATTCCGAACGGTTGTTCGATCCAACACCACCAACTGTCGTGTAATCCGCTTGTTGGAATCCAGCGACCGGCGGTGCCATCTGACCGTTGACGTAGTCAGAGCCTGGGATCGAAGTTTCACCAAAGTCTTCGACGATGTAACTGAATCGCTCGAAGTCCAAGAACGGGTCTTCTTGGTTGTAGTCAACACTTGGCAAGTATTGGCCACTGACGAACGCGCCCGAGGCGTCGAAGTTGAACGTGACCGTGCCAGTTGCGAGAGGAATCTCAACGCCGTTCAGGTTGTCTCGGCTGACGACTGTCGGTGTGCCACTGGAATTGGTGACGGTGAACTGAACGACCCGGAGGTCTTGTTCGTCTTCGTCAAACTCGTTCGTCGTGACGACGCCATCGGCAAAGTCTGCTGTCTGGGCGTCACTTGGATTGCCTTCCAAGAACGTCTCTGGAGTCAGGTCGAGAACGGCAACTCTGCCGGTTGGTTGACCAGTGATCGGGAAGAATTCTTCCACTTCGTTGACTGTCAATTCGCGATCGTAAGCGACCGGTTGATCGTTGACCGGAGTGATGTTGACCGTCAGCGTCCGTGTGATGCTGCGTGGGTCATCTTGCATCGAACCGGAGATGTAGGATTGCCCATCGTCAGTCATCGTCAGTGCAAACACCGCGTAACCATAAGCATCCGCATTGGGTTGCAATTGCAGCACTCCAAATCGGTCCAAGATCGGATCGCTGGCGAACATGCCCGCCGGTGATGAAATCACGCTAACACTGTAGCTCAATTCTTGAACCGAGCGTTCGTCCAAAGCGGTATCGCGTCCGGGGTGGATTGCTTGTGGCAAACCGTGCACCAACGGGTTGTTGCTGCCGATGACTTGCCCACCGTAGATGTCATAGAAGACGGTGTTGAAGGCTCCGCCCGCGTCATTGATGTCTTCCGCGAAAGTGACCGTGTCGAACTCGGGGAAGTCTGGCACATCGTTGACCGCGCGGACGGTCAGCGTCATGTCGCGAGGCTGTGAACGGTTGTTCGAGCCGACTCCGCCCACGGTGGTGTAGTCGATGGATCCGATGGCATCCGGATCTGGACGGTCGCTGCCAGGAATCGATGTCGGACCGAAGTCCTCGACGATGTACTGGAAGACTTCCGTTGGTTCAAACGGCAACTGATCGTTGACATCGACGTTGGGGAGATACTCACCAGTGACGAACTCACCCGTCGTTGCATCGAATTCGAACCAGATCGTGCCGCTGAACAAGTCGATCAGTGTTCCATTGACGTAGTTGCCCGCGTTGACGGTTTGCGGCGAGCCATTGGCGAGCGTGACCGTGAACTCGACGACGCGAAGGCCTTGCTCGTCTTCGTCAAACTCTTCAAAGGTGACCGTGTCGTCGGAGAAGTCGCTGGCTTTGGCAAGCGTCGGATTCTCCGGCGTACCGCCCAGGAAGTCCGCTGGCGACAGCGGCAGGCGAGCGACCGCACCGGTTGGAAGGTCATTCGGCGACGAGAATTCTTCGACTTCGGTGACTTCCAGATCTCGATCGACACTCACTGGGGCGTCGTTGACCGGTGTGATGTTGATGGTCAACGTGCGAGTGATGCTGCGAGGTGAACTGATCAATCCCGCGGCAGCGTCGTAGTCGGATCCATCGTCGGTTGCGGTGACCTCGAAGACCGCCCAACCGTAAACATCGGCTCGCGGGGTCAGGGTCAATACGCCGAAGTCATCCATCGTCGGCAATGTTTCGAACATGCCGGCTGGCGAGGAACTGGCCAGGGACGTGAACGTGTAAGTCAACGATTGCGTGGGTGCAAAACCAAGCCCATCACCACGTTCGTCGAACGCTGTGTCACGACTGACAAAGATCGCTTGCGGACGCATTGGGTCGGCAGGGTCGTAGTTGGCGACCACGTTGCCTGCGTACACATCGTAGAAGACGGTGTTGAACGAATCGCCCGTGTCGTTGATGTCCTCGGCGAAGGTCACCGTGTCGAACACTGGGAACTCAGGAGCGTCGTTCTTCGCCCGTGTGGTGAGCGTCATCGTGCGAGGTGTCGAACGATTGTTCAGACCAACAGGTGGCATCGCACCGTCGTTGGTGTAGTCGACTTCGTCAGCAGCACCACTGTTGACGAATTGCGACCCTGGGATCGAAGTCGTTCCGAAGTCTTCGACGACGTAAGTGAACTGTTCGTTGGCAGCGAACGGTGCTTCTTCGTTGTAATCAACATTCGGGTAATAGACCCCGCCGGTGTAAGCACCGCCGATCGAGATGTCATCGAAGTTGAACGTAACGCGTCCGGTCGCCAGCGTCAGTTCGACGCCATTGTTGTTTTCAGCGTCGACGACGACGGTGGAACCATCGGCCAGCGTGACGGTGAACTCGACCACTCGCAGGCTTTGTTCTTCTTCATCGAATTCATCGACGGCGTCAAGGTCATCGGTGAAGTCGCTTTGTTCTGCCAGTTCCGAATTCTCGGCGGAACCACCCAGGAATTGCTCGGGGGTCAGGTTGATGGACGCCACATCGCCGGTTGGGAGGCCGGTTTCGTTGGCGAATTCTTCGGCTTCGACCACTTCCAGAGCACGGTCAACCGTGACAGGAGCATCGTTGACCGGCGTGATGTGCACGGTCAGTGTACGCGTGATGCTGCGGAAGTCGTCCACCAACATGCCGGTGTTTGGATCGTAAGACTGCCCGTCGTCTGTCATCGTGACCGTGTAGACCGCGTAGCCATACGCATCGGCACGAGGCGTCAGCGTCAACACACCGTACTCGTCGAGAACCGGATCGGATTCGAACATGCCCGCCGGAACATACAACGGGTTGTAGGTGTAAGTCAGCGACTGGGTTGCTGGTGCACCACCGGCGTTACCGCGTTCGTCTTCCGCGGTGTCACGGCTGACGAAGATGGCTTGCGGCAAGTTGTGAACGGCCGGGTCGGCCGACGCGATAATCGATTCACCGTAGATGTCGTAGATGACCGTGTTGAACGTGTCGCCCGCGTCATTGATGTCCTCGGCGAAGGTCACCGTGTTGAAGACTGGGAACTCAGGTGCATCGTTTTGCGCCCGCGTGGTGAGCGTCATCGTGCGAGGTGTCGAACGATTGTTCAGTCCCACAGGAGGCATCGCACCATCGTTGGTGTAGTCGACTTTGTCGGCAGCACCACCATTGATGAATTGCGATCCTGGGATCGATGTCGTTCCGAAGTCTTCGACGACGTAAGTGAATTGCTCGTTCGGTGCGAACGGGCTTTCCTCGTTGTAGTCCACGTTCGGATAGTAAACACCACCGGTGTAGGCACCGCCGTCTGCGATGTCATCGAAGTTGAACGTGATGCGGCCAGTGGCCAGAGTCAGTTCGACTCCGTTGTTGTTCTCGGCATCGACGACCGCGGTGGAACCATCGGCCAACGTGACGGTGAACTCGACCACTCGCAGGCTTTGTTCCTCTTCATCGAATTCGTCGACCGCGTCGATGTCATCGGTGAAGTCGCTTTGTTCGGCAAATTCCGGATTCTCAGTGGAACCACCCAGGAACTGTTCGGGTGTCAGGTCAATCGACGCGACGTCACCGGTTGGCGAGTCGTCTGGCGAAGCAAACTCTTCGACCTCGTCAACCTCGAGTGCTCGGTCAACCGTCACAGGAGCATCGTTGACCGGTGTGATGTGCACGGTCAATGTGCGATCGATGCTACGTGGGTCATTGGGCAGGTTGTAGCTGCCACCGTCGTCCGTCAGGGTGACAACGAACACCGCGTAACCATAAGCGTCGGCACGCGGGGTCAGAGTCAGCACACCGTACTCGTCGAGAGTCGGTGTTGTTTCGAACATACCGGCCGGTTCGTAGAGCGTGGTGAAACTGAAACTCAATGATTGAGTCGGTAGAGCACCGCTGTCATTTCCACGTTCGTCTTCCGCCGTCACGCGACTGACGTGGATCGCTTGTGGCAGGTTGTGAACGGCAGGGTCGGCCGACGCGATCACGGCTTCCCCGTAGATGTCGTAGAACACCGTGTTGAACGCGTCGCCAGCATCGTTGATGTCTTCGGCGAAGGTCACTTCACCAAACACGGGGAACTCGGGCACATCGTTCTGAGCCCGCGTGGTCAGCGTCATCGTTCGCGGTGTCGAACGATTGTTCAGTCCCTGCGGTGGCGACCCACCATCGTTGGTGTAGTCGACTTGCTCGGTGGTTCCGGTGACATCCATCGAACCTGGGATGGTGGTCACACCGAAGTCTTCGACGACGTAGGTAAACTGTTCATTCGGTGCGAACGGGCTTTCCTCGTTGTAATCCACGTTCGGGAAGTAAGTACCGCCGGTGTAGGCACCGCCGTCCGCGATGTCATCGAAGTTGAACGTGATGCGCCCCGTTGCCAGCGTCAGTTCGACGCCGTTGTTGTTTTCGGCGTCGACGTCTGCGGTGGAACCGTTGGCCAATGTGACGGTGAACTTCACAACTCGCAGGCTTTGTTCCTCTTCATCGAATTCGTCGACCGCGTCAACGTCATCCGTGAAGTCACTTTGTTCGGCCAGTTCTGGATTCTCGGTGGTGCCACCCAGGAACTGATCCGGAGTCAAGTCGATGGAAGCGACCGCGCCGGTCGGCATGTCATCCGGCGACGAGAATTCCTCGACCTCCATGACTTCCAATGCTCGATCTTCGGTAACAGGAGCATCGTTGACCGGCGTGATGTGCACGGTCAACGTGCGAGTCACGCTACGGAAGTCGTCGACCAACATGCCAGTGGCTGGATCGTAAGTCTGCCCGTTGTCCGTCATGGTGACTTCGTAGAGGGCATAACCATAGGCATCGGCACGTGGTGTTAGCGTCAACACCCCATACTCGTCGAGCACTGGTGCGGATTCAAACATGCCGGCCGGTTCATACAGCGTGTTGTAGCTGTAGGTCAGCGACTGCGTCGGCGCCGCTCCGCTGTTGTTTCCACGCTCGTCTTCTGCGGTATCGCGGCTGACGAAGATGGCTTGCGGGAGGTTGTGGACCGCAGGATCAGCCGACGCGATGACGGCTTCCCCGTAGATGTCATAGAAGACGGTGTTGAAGGCATCGCCAGCGTCGTTGATGTCTTCGGCGAAGGTCACCGTATCGAAGACTGGGAACTCAGGGGTGTCATTGGTCGCGTGAGTTGTGACCGTGACAGTGGCGGCGGCGCTAGTCAGGCTGCCGTGACCAACGCTGTCGAGTGACTCGCCTGGGAAGTTGCCCGCTCCAGGAACTGGGATCTCAGAGAAGTCTTCCACGAAGTAGGTGAACAGGTCCGTGGCGTCGAACGGTGATTCTTCGTTGTAGTCCACGTTGGGTTCGTAGGAACCACTGACAAACTCGCCACTGTCCGCCAGGAAGCTTCCTGGGTTGGCGGGATCGGGAACCAGCGAGAATGTCAGTGACAGTGTGCCTCGCGCTGTGGCCAACGTTTGAACCGGAGCCAAACCGGTGACGGCGTCGTAAGTCAGCAAGCGTGCGTCAACGGATGCAGCGGTTGCGTCCGGCAAGCCGATCTTGATGACTCGCAAATCTTGTGCGTCTTCATCGAAGTCGGCAGGGAAGTCCGCAGGTGGTGTGACCTCAAGTGCGGAACCCGCTCCACCAAGTCGAAGCAAGTCATTTTTGGAGAAGTCCTTGAATCCGGAACCATCGCTCTTGGAAACCGGATTCGCGTCGCCGGTCCCATCTTCGTCCTCTTGGTACTCCAGCAGATCCAAAGCCAAGTCGTCCGCTTGTGGCGTGTCATTCACCGGTTTGATGAGGATGCGAACGGTCGCAGTGTGGGTGAGGAAGTCGGGCTCTTCGAGCATCGATCCAGGTGTCCCTTCGGGGCCCAAATCAAACGTGATGCCGCTGTCCGTCACCGTGTAGGTGAACGAGTCTTCCCCATAAGTATTCAGTGCCGGCGTGTAAACGATGTCGCCGTTGGTGTCGATCGAAACGGTTCCACCGAGGGCACTGGTGGCACTCACGGCGGTCACCGTCAATCCATCATCGTTGGTGTTGTCGTTTTCGTCAGCTGCCGAGTCACGAGCTTCTTTGTCGTTCGCGATCAGGTAGGCCTGAGGGATGACCAGGGTTTGGTCTTCCGTGGGAACAGGCACCGACGCGATTGGGTTCATCGGGTCGGGGCCAATGAAGAACGCGTTCCAGATTGGATTCTTCTCGCTAATGACGTCGTCGGCGGCGATCGGTGCATCGTTCTTCGGTTTGACGTCAATCTCCGCAGTCGCCTGGGCGGTGAGTTTGGCACCCGTGAACAAGGTATCGTCCGTTGGATCGACCAGGTCCGCGCCAGGATTGACCAGCACGCCATCGTCTTCGATTGTGAACTGGAACTCATCACGCAACAGCGAATTGCCATTCGCGTTGTCTTGGTTCAAGTCCGTGTCGGCCAAGTACTCGATGGTTTCTAAGAACCCAGTTGCCGCTTCCCAGGTTGGAATGA
Source organism: Rhodopirellula sp. UBA1907 (assembly GCF_002337565.1). Lineage (NCBI taxonomy): Bacteria > Pseudomonadati > Planctomycetota > Planctomycetia > Pirellulales > Pirellulaceae > Rhodopirellula > Rhodopirellula sp. UBA1907. The sequence goes on from NZ_DDGH01000041.1 coordinate 47,563, forward strand.
TTCGGCCCCGTGGAGTTTTGAAACCAGCGGCGGGGATTGGTGTGGTCCAGTCGATATCGGTGACAACTCCTGCCACAGTGGTCTGCAGCGAGATGACATTGAACGTTTGGATCGATTCGTCCCATGGTGCCGACTGAGTCGAGCCATCAGGGAGTGTCAATGTGAACTCGCGATTTCCGTCGCCAAATGCGCTGGCTTTGAGTTGTTCCGCCGTGAAGGTTCGCGTCGTGTCTTCCAACGCGAGCAATGTCAGGTTCTCGACAGAAGGCACATCGTTGACGGGTTGCACGTTGATGGACACTGTCGCGACGCCAATCGGATTCCCGTTCACGTCGAAGACAGGATTTGCCAATAAGGTCGCTTGGTCGGCCAAGCGATAGGTGAACGTGTCAATGCCAGCGAAGTCGGCTTTGGGAACGTATTGGAAGTACCCTGTGAGAGGGTCAATGGAAAAATTCTCAGCGTGTTCGGGTCCATCGACCAAGACCACCGTCGTTGGCGCAAATGGAGTCAGCAGATCGTCTGCCGCTGCGGTTGGACCGAACAAGACAGACGACAGTCCCATTTCCGCAGTTAGAAGTGATTGATCCTCAAGTAGTTGGTAGAGGTCATCTTGCGGTGTCGGGATTGGTGCCGGAATGATTTCGACTTGATAGTCCTCAACCTCACCGCCCACAGCCAAACCGTCGGAGGCCAAACCGCCTTCGGGCGAGATGCGGAACCGTGCCCAGGCCATGCCGCTCGACGCGGTGGTGGGAGTGACGATGTTGAGAATGTTATCGCCAGCGCTGAGCGGAACGCTTCGGAAGATCTGTTCGCCACCGTCTTCAGAGGAGTCGCGAGGATCGAAAAGTTGATTCTGGTCCCAATCAATCCATGCGTCCAAGAAACCACCGTTGGGAGCGTTGATCAGGATCGACGCTCCATTGGAATTGTTGGGGTTCAGGTATCCCAAGACGCCAATCGAACCGATGTTTGGATCTATCAGGGAATCGACAAACACGGTCTGCGAGGTCGTCTGGTTCTCCAGGCTGACCAGATTGCCGGCAAAACTGACCAAAAGACTGGTGCCGTAACCCGCAAGCGTTTGGTCAATGCGTGCTGCCAAACGAGCCGCGATGTCATCGATCGAATCCGAGGCTTCGTAGCGAACCGCGATGGTGCCAGAGGTCGAAGACTGCGGCTCTGTTGCTAGCGGATCTATTTGCAAGAATTCGAAGGTCTTCGAACCAGCCAAGGTGCCAAGATCAATGACGATCTGATCACCGTTAGAAGGCAGCGATTGGACTTCGATCGTCGCCGGGTTGGCCGGTGACGCTGCCACGACCAAGGAAGATGGATTGGAAGGCGTCGCAGTGATGACTCGTTGCGTATTGGGAGATCCAATGCCGACCCCATCCTCATCATCGAAGTTGGTCAGCGACAGTGAGGGTTGCATCGGAACCAGCGTGTCGCCCAAGGAAAACTCGACATCAAACGCTTGACCAAAGTCTTCGAACACTGACGCGATGGCATTGTGAACGTCTGCGGTGAATCCGTTGAGCTGGTTCATGATTTCAACCGCGTCGGTCAAGACCGAATCGTCAAAGATCACCGACACATTGCCTGGCTCAGCGGAACGTCCAACGGTGACAAATTCAAACGTCACCGGTCCGCGTGGACTGCCGATATCAATCGTTAACGTGTCGCCGAGCATCGGCATCTGAACCACTTCCATGGTGCTGACACCAGCGTTGTCTACCGGTGCTGCAAACGCCAAGGAACTCGTCGTGATCACGACTGGGAGTCGATCGTCGTCGGCCGCGTTTGGTGATCCGGCAGTGGCGGCATCTCGTTCCGCATCAATGATCGAGCCCAAGCGAATGAAACCATCGTCGATGATTGCATGACGGGCTCCGTTGGAGCCCAAAGTCGTGCCGAAGCCGTCGATCGCGTCGCCGTAGTCCAAGTTGACAGTCGGAAGAATGATCGTGAACTTGGTCTCACCATTTTGTTGGTTCGGACGAAGGAAATTTCCGGCGCGGTCGGCAATCCGTTGGTTGTCCAAGAAAATTTCGTAAACACCACTTGGCTGCCAAAGTGTGGTTAGTGGCGTTAAACGCAACTCACCGGTTGAATCGTTGAAACCAAGCCGGTAGTCCACACCTTCGACAAGTTCGATGTTATTGCGTCGCACCAAGATTGAATCACGATCGACCGTCGCAGGATTGATGCCCGTGCCTTCGAATGGCGAGTTCTCGTCTCGGCCATCCCCAATCAGGATTGAAAAAACATCCAGGATGGGATCATCAAGCGAGACGACGGTTGGATTGGGATCTTTATCCAGCCCGGCATTGTCATCATCAATCGGTTTCAACAGAACGGCATAAGGTGCGTCAGTATCTGCTCGGTCGATTGCTCCCTGATCGATGAATGGATCAGCTCCACTGCCGCCACCAGATTGACCGGAGTCGACACGCAGTTGACCAAAGACATCTCGCTGCGGCGCGTCAATGTTCGATCGAGCGATTCCCAGTTCCGTCTTGAACGTGACATAGGCGAGACGATCGGGCAGCGTCTCCTGCGAATTGTCGATCGCCGCCGAACCGGATTCGAGGTAATAGTTGCGAGTGGAACGATCAATGAACAAGGGGGCGTTTGGCCCAGCCAGTTCCGGATTGGTACCGGTGGTGCCGTTGGATGCATTGCCTTGGAAGTAGTTCTTTCGAACTACAGTATTGACGGCATTGAAACCCTCAACATCAATTGCGGTTCCAAATTCCGAAAGAATATTGTTGATGATCGTCGGTGCTGCTTGCCCGACCACATCAATCCCGAGTCCGTCCCCAAAGCCAACCAGCGTGTTGTTGACGATTCGCCCAAATGGCACGGATCGTCCAGCTTCGGTGCTCGTCTCGCCCGCGAAACGGATGGCCGAATCACCGGACACGACGTTGTTCTGAATCACCACGCCGGGAACCAAACGAGGCGAGTTCAATTGCGGGAAGTTGATCAAGGATCCTTGGTGAGGCACGCCAGTTTCTTCCGCGGTGCCTGGCTGGACATTGATCCCAACATCATTCGAATCGGAGATGAAGTTGGAATCAATGATGAACATGCCCTGCTGACGCTCTCGGTTTTGGTCAGCGAGCAAACCGGTGGTGCCGCCGAACATCGTGACGCCGTCTTCCGACAAGATGTGGCGAACATTGGTGTCAAACGGTTGGAACGTCCCATCAAAGTCCGGAATAATGTTGGCATCTGCTAAAGATGCATATTCATCGACGCGTCGAATTTCGACTTGATAAGGTCCCGATAGAATCTCTGGGTTGCGATTCGGATCGCGATTGCTATAGCGAGGATCGTTCAGCAGCGTGAAGGTTCCGGAATCAATATTGATGGCCCGCGTCCCGCCTTGCAGAGCACCTTCGACGGAAGGAATTTGGGCGGGAACGGTGACCATTTCGCCTCGTTCGGCGTAACCGACGATAATGTCGTCGATATAGAAACCTTCGAAGAAATTATTCTGTGTCGCATTGGAGCGAGAGTTCGAAGAGATTTCACCGAAAGCGGACGGAATGCCATCGCCGACGATACGTCCTGCTGTACTGAAATCAAATCGAAGTTGCAGTCCCGTTTCCCCGGCGAAAGACGACAAATCAATTCTTGCTTGACGCCACGAACCCGTGTTGTCGAAAAGTTCTTGAACTATTTGATGATTTTCAGCACGCTGGGTGGTGCTGTTCAAACCTGCGTCGGACAAATGCGAAATGAATCCGGGAAGCTCTCCATCTGGGTTCTGTGATGGGTCATTCGCACTGAGCGCGGAGTTGTTGGTTGCAACCAGTTCCCACTCTCCCGTCGAGGGCCGCAACACGAATACACGGGCAGCGTCGCGGAACGGATCCTGACCATTCGCCGTGGTTTCACCCGGATGATTTTCCGTCTCCAAAAAGTAGTTGACGTAGAGCGTAGGACGATCTTCCGCGACCGAACCAGCCAAATCGAAAGAGTTCGAGACTAATTGACCTTGAGCACCACCGGCAAGGGCGTAAGTGTTGACCAAGTTTGGGTTGGATGCCAAGTCACGATGTAATTCTTCAGATAGTCCATACTGAGCGTTTACGCCGTCATAGGTGATGTACCCTTGAGTTGTATTGTTGAACTGGTTGTTTGGAATCCAGTCTTCCAATCCAAAGTAGAAGCTTGCACCACCGTTGTTCTGTCGGAAGTTTCGGGTTCCGTCTGGTGTCAATGAATCGAGATACTCCACATCAATCTGACCCGGCTCGCGTGACCCGTCCGGGGCCTCATTGATACCGTGACCGACATCGCCTGCGCGACGTGTTGTTGGGTGCCAGAGATTAAAGTCCAAGGGACTGAATGCCAATCCGACGGGGGCGTCGCCTCGGGCCGGCGCAATGTCATTCAATTGAGCGAACAGGGCCGTTGGGTTGCCTGAATTGTCGGCAAAAATATTCTGCAGCACTCCAGCTGAGTTGAAAGCGTACAACTGTCCGCCTGTCGTGGTGGCGAACATCAAGTCCGCGTAAGCACCATTTTCGACGCTCTGAGGGCCAAGCGCCAGCGCGCTGAACTCAGCCCCGGGTACAACATTGAGTATCTGCGCAATACCACTGTTTTCATCGATCAGAATAATTTCACCGGCGTTTGTCACCCCGAACAGATTTTGTTGTGCAATCGGGTCATCGAAAGCAATGCCGGTGACGCGCCCGGCCAACGCAACGCCGCTCGCCGGCGTACTGAATGGAGTCGATCGGTTGTTAGCGACGGTTCCACCATTTCCATCGCGATTACCGTTGGCATTACCGCCATAGATTGCGGCAGTGACTATCTGACGAGCGACGGGGTGGGTGTTGATTGCGTTCACGATCGCATTGGCATTTGGGCCTCCGCCGTTGTTGTTTCCAAGACGTAGAGTAATGGAGCGTGTGTTGATGTTGGCATTGGTCACGACAGCGGCCGTGTCATTTCCAGCATTCACGATGTTCAGCGTGAATGCGCCGGCCAAACCGGGTTGGTTGGATTGGAAACGAATGTCCGTCCGTGCAGCTGGGTTGGCGTTGTTGGAGATTGAAAATGTGTCAACCTGAGGCGTGACGCCCGCGAGATTGATGTTCCCCATCACACCATATTTACGGTTTGCTGCTTGGTTGGGGTTGCCACCGTTGGCAGCCACCGGCGCGGCGCTGCCGCCCTCATTTCCTCGATACAACTTCGATGAATTTTCCGATTCACGAACGACATAGTAGACATCGTAGGTGGGAGTCGCCGTGGCGGCTCCGGTTCGTTCAAACGCCAATGCATCGACATCGCTGGAGTTCGTAAATTCAGCTAAACGAGGGTCGTTGACTGTTCCGCGATTCGCATTCGTTGTCAGGTTAACATTCAGATCGCTGGCGTTGATCGGGGGAGCTTCACCAGGAATGTTGTCGTCCGATACCGCGGTGAGTGTCCCGGTGGCAGGATCGATCTCGACCAATCGGCCGACCGAGTTGCCCAAGTTGTCGGCTCGTTGATAACCGAACATCCGGCCGTCACTGCGAATCGTGATGTCCTGGATGTCATCGTTCGCTGGTGACCAACTATTTTGTGAAACGGGGCGTGTGTACGTGCCTCCGTTAAAAGGATCGGCGAGATACAGTTGGTCGTCGGCGTTGGCGACCGGGCGTTCGGTCGCGATGTACAAAGGCACATTTTCAAGCGAGAACGCGGGCAGGTGCAGTTGTAAGTTGGCTGAAGAGTCAATGTTGAAGATCGATGATTGGGGCTGGATCGGCAATCCATTTGGAAAAAACGGATCCAGTGGGATTGTGTTGTAACCGGAGAATCCGATCCGATCTTCGACAACACGATCAACTGAGTTGACTGGTTCCAGCCGCACGTAACGATTGTCGGCTGTTGCTCCGGGTTGGAACGCACCGTTGGCGTCAAACGTTCCCAAATTGTCATACTGGCCCATCAGAGCACTTGGCGTGACGCCGTTGCCCATCACTGCGATGTAGTACTGGCCTCCCGTGACCAAATGAACCGGGCCAATGTAAGGATCTTTGGTGCCGAGCGATCCTCGCGAAAGATCATCGATGTCGGGATCGGAATCAATGGTGTCGGGCTGATCGTCCTCGATGTTGGACTCGCGTCCAACGAAGATCAGCTGGCCACTTTCATCGTAGACGGCAAGAGTCGTATCGGCTCGGTTGGCCTTATCGGCATAGTCCATATCAAACACGACCGCCATGGTTCCGGCTGCATCGTTTACACCGCCGATGACCTGAACACCTGTCTGAGTCGCATCAAAACGATACCAATCGACATCGAGATCGCGGTTATTGACTCCCAGTTCCTCGCCCAGGTTGCCGGAAATAGAGATTGCTGCCAGGTCACTCTCGAGCAAACTTTGAAGTGGTTGTGCCTGGGCAAATGTATTATTGGCGGCTCCTGTGACCTCACCTGCCTCACCCAAAATATGACTGCGAGCTGGCAATCCACTGACATCAATGCCGCGATTCGCATAGCGAATGTCGGCATACTGAACCGTGCTACCAGGGTATTCATCCACTTGCTGCAAACGGATTTGCATGTGGTACTGGCCACTGCTCGTCCCGTTGAGCGATGTTGGTGTTGATCCCAGTGAACGGACGCGGATGAAGTAACGCCCCAGCGTTCCCAGTGTGCCGGGTAAAACAAGATGCATCCCTGCGTCGCGGTAATTCTCGGAGTTGAAATCGCCACCGAGCAGTGGATTCTGAATCAGCGGCAAGTTATTCAACGAACCCGCTTCATTCGGATCGAACGAGCTCATCGATCGAGCCACCACGGTCCCGTTGGCATTGAGCACTTCGATAACGGTGTCAAGCGAAGAGTCCGTTCGATCGATGTCCAGCCAGACCGGTGTTCCCGCCGTTCCTTCAAAACTGTAGACATCCAGGTCCTCGGGCGAATCGGGGCTGATGAACCCTTGGACCTCAAAGCCGAGTCTTCGGTTTTCGTCGCCGCTCTTTTGGTCGGGAGCCAAGGTGCCCACAAACTGGGCAACACCCGGGAAGGAGTTCTCGTCTTTCCCCGCCGTCAACGGCGTTTCGCGTTCTCGGACAACAGCAACGTTTCGGTCGTTGCTGAATTCGTCAAAACTCAACCCACGCCAATCCCCTTTCTGACCGCCGGTTTGACCATCGTTTCCGGTGTCGAACAAAAAAGCGCCTGTCGGTGTGAATCCGGCACCCACCGAGTCGTCTTGAAGACTGGTCAAGATCACTGGGAACCCAGGGGAACCCGACACGGTGACGGTACCACCAATTCGGTCGACGATTTCGGCGGGAGACCCAGTTGCGGTGAACCCAGCGTTGTTGCCCTGTAGCTTCACCACCAGGGATTCACTTCCGCTGCTGCGAAGCGTCAGACCGCTATTGGAATGATGATTGCCGACCACGATTTCATTCTGGAGGACATGAACAATGTCGGTGTCGTCCCAAATGGATTCCGTCGTCAGCACTTCGCCCCGAACGAGCATGCCGTTGATGCCGTTGTTCTCGAATTGATTTAATCGGACCAACGGTCCAACATTGTCGTCAAATTCTGAGAAAACCTCCAACCGACCAGTGCTGCGACCATAGTCAGGAGTGTTGGTGAACTGGAGCGAGTTGGCATTGATGTTGATTGCGGGTCCTTCGTTGTCGACAATCTCATTGCCGACAATGATGGGTTGTGAGCCGCGAACGTAGATCGTGGCGGACGCGTTTGCACCGCGCCCGTTGCGCACGCCGCTCGCGTTTCCATTCGCATTGTCACTGATCAATGAATTGGTGATCCGCACTTCAGCTTGGTGAATTTCAATCACATTGAAATTTGCGGATCCACCTTCGATCGATGAGTCGCCACCACCATAAGAAATGATGGCATTGTCGATACTACCCGAGCTCGTGAAGCCGAAGTAGAAACCGCCCCAGTCGCCAGGTAGTCCGGCCGACCCAGGTGTGTTGGTCGTGTCATAAACTCCGCTGCTACCGTATCGATCATCATTGATGGAGGTGAAGATGACGGGGCGGTTTTTGGTGCCTTCGGCGATGATGGCTGAGCCACCCGCTTCCGCTTCAATGCGAGCGCCTGCCGACTTGATGACGATGCCCGGATCGACAAGCAGGCGTCCCGACGCGCGGCCTGATAATTCGCCGGTGGTCTTGTCTAGGTAGCGACCGCCAACGTTTCCGGCGATCACCAAATTCTCAGTCAAGACGTGCGCGATGTCCGTGTCGTTGAATCGACCCGGTGTGGTCAATTTAGTAACGACTTGACCATCTTGAGTCTCAATCCGAATGAACAAACCGTTGATGGTATTGTTCGCCAAATAGTTACCGACAATTTCGGGCCCGATGCGTCCACCGGACTCATCAAAACTGTCAGGGCTGGCCGAAACCGCGGCGCTGTTGCTATCGGTGATTCGGTTGAACGCGATCGATGGTCGGGAATCGATCACGTGAATTGGGCTGAATGAATCTTCGGCGGAATCGACGAATACCTTGCCACCACCGTGTCGGATGTCAGTGTGTGAGATGTAGTTGAGGAACATGCCCGAGGATTCCAAATCGGAATCATCACGCAGAACGATGCCGCCAAAGTCACCTGCTGCCGGTGGATTGGCTGCCGATGAACCCGTCGAATTGCCGCCGAAAGTGCTGTCAAAGTACGAACGCAGCCAAACTGGAACATCGGGGGTTCCCAGTACCTGAAGCGCAGCTGCGGAACGATCGATATCGATGGAAGACGATCCGACATCCAAGTTTGACTTCCGCATCTTGAGCAGCGCTCCCGCGTCAATCATCGCGGTGACGCCTTGCGGAACGCGAAATTCAGCACCATCGCGAAGCGACGCGCCACTTGTCGCAGTACCGATCAGATACGGTTTGATGTCGGCGGTGGTGGATGGATCGCCATCGGCGTCGTTGCCGATAATCCGAACCAAGTTCGGTGTGTTCAGTAATGTGTCTGAGCCAGACAGATCCAATCGTTCAATCCCGGTCAGTTCGACGGTTCGACCAACCACATTGGCACTTCCTGGCAACACAGCATTGATAGCAGAAGCGGTCGCTACAGCAGCGTCTTCTGGCGAGCCACTGGTGGCCAAGGTGATGCCGCCGGCCCCAAAGTGAAAGCTTTCTGTTTCGGGGGTTCCATTGACTGTGCGAATGATTTCAAAGGTGTCACTCGCATCGAGTGCATCCAGACCTACGGTCGGGAACACAATGCGTTCACCGGCACGTTGCAACGCTTGCCCAATGTTGTCAAACGCATTGCCCAACGTCCCGTCGCCATCCAGCGCAGCTGCGTTAGGATCGTTCAAACGGTCGACGAAAACGGTGGTGCTTACGTCGCTGGCTTGGAAGTAGAACGAGAAGACGCCGCCCGGGGTTCCATCTCGGTCGCCGTCAATAGGAGTTCCATCAACATCGCGGAGGACAGACGCGGACTCACCAGCAAATTTCAATTCCAGTTCATATTGACCATCTGTCGTGCCACCAAAACCAGAGTCAGGAACCAAAGGGTTGTAGTCTTCGTTGTCAGTGCTGCTGACACCGATCAGATAGGTGCCCGCTTCGAGGTCGACGTCAAGGAATGAGTCGTTGCCGAAGTAGCGATCGTTTCGGGCGATGATGTCCATCGATCCATCGTCGTTGATGCCAAACAAGGTCAAGACAGTGCTTAGGCCGCTTGGCGTCGAAAGGCGTTCGGCGAAAGTCTCTGCCGTGAAACGTCCTCCTTCCGCAACTGCGAACTTGTAGAGGTCGATGTCAGTCGCGTTAGGTGGAGAAACGCGTTGCAATTGAACAATATCATGATCTCCAGGCAGCACGTCATTTGGCAACGGAGCTCCTTGAAGAGAAGGGATGTCATAAGAGTGGCCGAGCCCCAGTGAGTGTGCAATTTCATGCATCATCGTCTCTGTGAAACCGTCACCAAAGAAACGATTTGATTGATTAAACAAGGTGCCATTCAGGATTGCGAATGTGCTATTCGCCAACCCGGCGACACCATCGTTCGGTCCCAGGCTGGGTGAGACGGCTCTGAAATCCCCTTTGCCGATCATCAGCTCATCGAGTCCGGGCACTGTTTCCGATGTTTCTACAAATTCGTATCCCGACAAGCCGGCGAAGATATCGAACAGGGTGCGGACAATTTCCTTTTCTTTTTCGGTAATCAGGTTGATGTAGTCCTGGCCGTTGGCATCAGTCCCAAGAGTGTCCGGGAAGTAATAGCGAACAATCTCGATCGATGACGGAGCGATCAGATTCGTTCCTTCGTCGTTTCGAACATGGGGTTCCCGCTGGATTTCTCGGTGCCCCGGCTCGTCGGATCCACCAACGCGTTGAGCGAGCGGGACCGATTGAACTTGGATCTGTGAAGCAATGCGAACACCGGTCGCATCCAACGTCACGGGACTCGCTGGCGTTCCAGTCAGATCGCTGGCGGTGAGCAGAGTCGAGTTGTTGTCGTTGTTGGTGAGTGAGGTACTCGGAACGGTGGGAGAACCACCAACTGGCGTGCCCGCTTCGCCAATGTCCAACCGATAGTTACCCTCGGGGATCGGTCCCGAAAATTGAAGTGTGACCGTGCCTTCGGCAACGTCGTAGGTCGCCAAATTGGGCTGCAACGGTGCGAGCTGATCATCGGTCTTGTCCGCAGTCGCGCGGGTATCGATCAGCCGATAGAAAGCGGGGTTTTCGGCATCGCCAATGTCCAGAAGCTGTCCGTCAAAGTGAATGACGATCGTGTCCGATTGCTGTGAAAGCGTGCCTTCGGGATTCGCTTGCGTCGCGTTGGCCCGAACAACTGGCTGAGGCACAACGGCGACAACCTGGGCTCCACGGTTGAGGCGGAAGGTCGTTTCGAAGTTGTTGCCGCCATCGAACGGTACTCCGGCACGACTTTGCAAAGGTGAGTTGCCCTCGCCGATGAGCACAATTTTGTACAGATCGTCAGGAAAGCCAAACGATGGATCGAACGCATTCTGGGCCGCATTGCTGGCCGGTCGCATCACGATTTGCTGAAGATTGCTGGCTTCGATGCTTCCTGATTCGAGCAGGCCGACGTAACCCAATTCAACTTGGATGTCATCGTCGATTGGATTGCCGCTAGCGTCCAAGTTGTCCGGATTGGGACCAAAAATCCCATCCTCGCCGGCGCGGATCAACTTCACGGTGTCGCTGCTGATCGTTGCTTCGTCGAGATCAGCGCCACCATTGAAAAAGAGATTGAATTCATTCGGCGCAGCTTCAAGCGTATCGCCGTCTTGCAGGAGCCCCGAGTCATCAGGACGGATCGCCAGCAAGGTGGGGCCAACGATAACGCGAGCGGAATTGCCTACCGACATGCGATAAGCTTGCGAGTCTGTTCCTGAGAAGGCGGAAACCTCGACAAAGTAAGATCCTTCCGCCAACTGTACTTTTGCGCGGAATTCCGCGTTGCCCAATGTGTTGTCGTTGGACAACGAGATCTGATTTCCGCTTCCATCTAGCAATCGAAATTGCAAGTCCTGTTGACGCTGGCGATCCACTTCAACCGGGGCGGCACCGCCTTGTTCGCCCTCGAAATAGGCAGACCCAACAGGCGTCACGATCAGATCGATTTCGGTGGGGTGACTCAGTGAGAACGCAAAGACATCCACATCCGTATTAGGACTATCGATCGACACATCAGTAATGGTTTGGGCAGCAAGGTCTAGGACCCCGAGATTGACTGCATTTGCCATCGTGTCGTTTGGCTCCATCGCGTCGCCGTACAACATGTTGATATTGAAGACATCATCTTCTTGCGGACCGTAGTAGTTCGCGCTAATGAATGGCTCCATCAATTTGGTGCCGTTGGTCGGCATCACATGGCCCAACCCCAACCCATGACCAATCTCGTGACTCAGAATGTTGGTCAATTCAATATTGAGATCGAACGCCGAATTCGCCGTGTCCGAATAGTAACGGTCCGTCGTGTCGATGATCATGTCGCCGTCTAAGCCAATGGAACCGAATCCAGAGGGTGGGTAGTTGGCGGCCAAGACGTTGTAGTCACCGTCGATCGCGGCCCCCGCGATTCGCAGGTCGGCACGCACGTCCGCTTCGCCAATGCTAGCGTCGGCGGCCCAAGGTGCCATGTCATCATCGTCCTCGTAGACGAAGCTCAAGCCTGTCCCTACCGACCACACGTCGTAGACATTGGAGAAAATCCCGAACCATGGTTTTTCCGTGATCTCATTGGTCGCTCCGCTGCCATAAACGCTATCGAGGAATCCGACCAAATTGCTGGTGCCGGTGGTGTTGCCCGTGTTTGGGTCCAGCATCGGCGTTCCGTCCGGAACGATGCTCCATGTCAGCGTGATCGGATCGCCTAAATTGGGTGCGCCACTGGGATTCAACGCTGACGTCCGCCAACGCAACGGGTCCGTTGGATTGAAAAGGATGGGTTGAAGCTGAGGGCCAAACTGAAAACCAGGCAGTTTTGTGCCAGATGTGATCGCGGCATGATTGTCGCCGTGTTCCTCATGCCACTGCTCAATGGTTTCACTCGGTGTGCCAGGAGCGAATACCGGATGAGCGATCAGTCCCAACTCCGCGGCGAGGAGTTCTCGTTTTTCGAGCGTTTCGTGGTTCAGTCGGCGGTCAGCGGTCTGCCATTTGCTTCGTCGATCACTCCGGGTGCGGCGGGATTTACCGGAACGTTGCCCCTTGGTTCCTCGATCGGATACCGAGGAAGCGTCTGAAGCAGCGGTGCCCAACAAAGAATGAAAGCGTCGAAGCGTCATGAGAAACTCAAAGAATGAAGGGATCAGCCACGGTCACCGTGACAGCGAAGCGAATCGAAATAATCAGATGAAAAGCTTGAAAATGTCGTTCTAGACAGGTTCTCACGCACCGATTGTGGTCGAAATCGGAGCGCAGTGGTGGCCTGCCGGACGTCTGAAGATAATTGGATTGTCAACTTGGCGGCGAGAAACTGCTCAGAAATTCGATCAATTTGTCGCTTCAACCGTTGCAAACCAAACGACCGAGAGCCCCCAAAAGGACTCGTCGGGCTGCCCAAATAGAATCCAACGCTCGGTGCCGTTCCATCACGGGGCAGATCAGGGGATGTTTCGTGACCCGGATTGGTGGGATGCCGACGCACCTTTTTTCACGGGGCCGGCTTCGGATTGAATCCGCGCCCAGAGCTCGCTGAAAAGCAAAACTTTGCTTGCGAATGAGCCACGTTGGATCGCCGCGAAGGAGTCGTTTCTCTAAATTTTGGTGGCTGGCAAAAGTTTCAAACCCGGTTGTCGCGTGAGGCTGGGGAAAGCCATCGGTCGCAAATCGTTCAACCTGACCCGATCCACGAAACTTCGGGGCTGGCTTGGGGTTCATTTCAATGTACGCTTGGAAGAATGCTTTCGCCCTCGGGCGGCCAATGTGCCAACCGGTCAATCCGGCGGGAGCCCTTCCTACCCATCCCACCTTTGCAGAATGTTTCGACTCATGATGCTCACTGATCACCACTGTGTGGCTCACCGAGCCCGTCGCCAAACCGCGACATCGACTTCCCCTCGCTCTCGTCGCAGCACCGCTGCTCGCGCCGGCTTCACGTTGTTGGAACTGTTGCTGGTGCTCTCGATCCTGGTCGTGATCGGCGGGATCGTGTTGGTCAACATCACCGGTGCCCAAGCCGAGGCGAACGCCAACGCGACGACAACCCAGCTCAACTCGCTGAAGAGCAACATCCAGATGTACCAAATCCGGATGAACTCGTTGCCAGAAACGCTGGAGCAACTCCGCGATGGACCCAGCGACTCGGCCAAGAAAGCCAAGTGGGTTGCTCCGATCATCACAGAAATTCCTCTGGATGCCTGGGGCAACGCATTGACCTACAGCGTGAACGGAAACACGTTCGAGATTCGCAGCGGCGGAATCGACGGTCAAGTCAACACGGATGATGACATCATCGTGTCAGGCTGATTGCCATGACGCATTCGTCTCGCGCTGACAGCCATTTGCGCACCAGGTTCGCGTCGCGAACCGCCTTCACCTTGTTGGAACTGTTGCTCGCGATGGCCGTGTTTGCTGCCATCGCGGCGGTGATCATCCCGACGGCCGGTGCGTTGTTGTCCGATCGACGGTTGGTTCGCGGGACGGATCAACTCGCTGCTGAGATGACTCGGTTGCGAGTTCGTGCAATGCGAGACGGTCGAGTGATGGTGCTGCGTCCGACGGAGGCAAACTTTGTCGACGCATCCGGAGCGAGTCAATCGAATGCCTGGATCGTTTCGCCGCTCGGTTCCGCTGCGGATGGAACTCAGGCGATCGATCAATCCGGTTCACAGTCGGCGTTGCTGTCCGGTGCTTCGCAGGCACTCGATGCATCCGCGGTGACACCGGTCGAGGCCGACGCGAGAATCATTCAAATGCCCGAAGGCGTGACGATCACCACCGTGTTGACTTCGCCAGTTGGTGGACAGAGCAGTGCTGAAGCGGCGACGTTGCTGATCAACGCGACCGAATCAACGACCGCCACGGTTCCCGAAACGAATGGCGAAGTCGTGCTGACCGCGTCTTCGGATTTCCCACCCATCTACTTCTACCCGACTGGCCAGACGAGCAACGCCAGAATCACGCTCAGTCATCTTGAGGCTGGATCGGGCGCGGTGTTGCTGCGTGGATTGACCGGGGATACCAGCGTCGAGGTGTCACCTTGAACGCAAATCGAATGGTCAGCGGTTTACCTTGCCGATCGAGCAGCACACCGCGACGCGGATTTTCGCTACTCGAAATGATGTTGTCGCTTGCGATCCTTGGCGTTTCGCTCGGCATCCTTGCCCAGATCGCTGGGACGGGAACGGACGCGGCACGGGAAGCTCGCGACCTCAGCCAGACTCGGTTGATTGCATCCAGCAAGATGTCGGAGTTATTGGTTTCGGCTTCCACCGGAATGACGCCCGCGGCTTCCCCGGCGATGCCAGTGGAGGCGATGGACACCGACGCGACGACCATGTTCCAGGCGCAGATCGATGTTGTGCCCGCCCCGATGGAAGGCATGTTGGCCGTTCGTGTGAGCGTGGAAGCTTTGGATCCCGATGGCGGTCCGGCGCTCGCCACTTATTCGCTGACTCGCTGGATGATCGATCCATTGTTGGGACTGAAAGAGTTGGCTGAAGAAGAAGCCGCTTTGCGAGAGGAGGAAGCCAGTGCTGAATCTGCATCGATCCAATAGTCGCCGCTCGAACAGCTCGTTCGTGGACGGACGGTCGGTCGTGATTCCACGTGCCGGTTTCACCTTGCTGGAGATGCTTTTGACGCTCGCGCTCAGCGTTGTGTTGATGGGGCTGATCAGTGGTGCGATCAATTTCTACGCTCGCGAAATGGACAACGCGGAACAACAGTTTCGTGAAGCTCAACTCGCGTCGGCTTTGCTGCAACTGATCGAAGATGATTTGCGGATGACGCTGGTCACTCGTCCGGTTTCCACCGACGCCTTGTCGGATGTGTTGTCCGCGGCGGCGGCTCCGCTGGAAAGTCTCGGCTTGACCGGCGGTGGCGCATCCGCGGGCGAAGGTGATGACGAATTGCCGCCGGATGATCCCGACACGCTCAATGGTGATCCGACTTTGGAATCGGACATGGGGATAACGTCCGGAGTTGTTCTGCAGTCGCCTGGTTTGATCGGCAATGAAACTCAGTTGCAAATCGATGTCAGCCGCTTGCCCAGTTTGGAGCAAACCGCGATTGATCCTGATTTGGCGATCAGCTCCGGAGTCGATCTATTGGACCGTCCCAGCGACATCAAAACGGTCACTTATTTTGTTCAGGTCGCGGGCTCGTTTGGAATTCAAGACGAGATGCAAAAGTTGGCGGCAACGGATGAGAGCGCAACCACGAACGCCACTTCGACGGGTGGCGGTCTGGTTCGACGTCAGTTGGATCGAGCCATCAGCATGCAGGCGATGTTGACCGGTGGCTCGTCCCGTTTGGATCAAACCGGTGAATTGATCGCTCCTGAAGTTGTCGCGATTGCGTTTGAATACTACGACGGTGTGAACTGGTTGCCGCAGTACAGCACCGACGAAACCGGGTATTTGCCGCTGGCGATTCGTGTTCGTTTGCAGTTGGCTCCGCCCGCGTCGCCGGGTGCGGCATTTGGCGAGTCTGCTGGTTCCACCACAATTGGTTTAACAGAAGGTCGCGTCTTCACTCACGTGATTCGTCTTCCGATGTCATTCCCCGAAGACGGAGAAGCCTTGCTTGAAGAGCAAGAAGCCGCCAGCACCGCGGAGGCACCTGATGTCGTCGCAGAATAAATCATTGCGAAAGTTGGGTGAGTCCTTGGAACGTCCAGCACATGATTCGTGCACCAAACCTGTCGCGCGAAACGCTCGTCGCCGCGGGTTCTTTCTGGTGCTGGTTTTGATCGTGATCGCGGTCGCGACCATGGCGGTTTACTCGTTCACCGACTTGATGATCGCAGCGGACGAAACCGCTTACTTGACAGGCGATTTGGTTCAGGCACGTGCAACGGTTGATTCGGGGATCGAAGCGGTCCGTTTGGTGTTGGCTCAACCCGCTTCGATGCGAGAAGACGCCGGTGGCGTTTTCAACAACCCGAGTATGTTTCAGGGGGTGCCGATCACCGATGGATCGCAGGGCAACCCGACCAGCAACTTCACGGTGCTTGCGCCCGGCCTGACCGAGATGGGCACGCTGGGTGGCATTCGTTATGGATTGCAGAACGAATCGGCTCGTTTGAATATCAACGCTCTGACCGTGCTGGAAGAAAACTCCGATGCCATCAACATGTTGACGGGACTGTCCGGTGGTAGTGTCGATGCGGGTGGCATCTTGGGTGATGCGACCGCGTCGGAGGATTCTGATTTGTCGAGCGAAAACATCGCCGTGACGTTGTTGATGACTTTGCCGGGCATGGATGTCACGATCGCAGATGCGATTTTGGATTGGCTCGATGAAGACACCGAGCCACGCGAAAACGGCTGCGAAGACGAGTACTACACATCGCTCGCGACACCTTACGCGGCGGCAAATGGGCCAGTGCAAACGGTTGAGGAACTGTTGCTCGTTCGCGGCGTCACACCTCAGCTGTTATTTGGGGCGGACAGCAATCGCAACGGCGTGTTGGATCCCGACGAGCAGCAACGCTATGCCGCTAGCATCGAGACACCTGGAGTTCTTGGTTGGGCCAGCTACTTGACGGTCCACGGTGCCGAAGCCAACAAGACGATGGATGGTGAATTCCGGGTCAATATCAACGGCGATGATCTCGAAGTCCTCTACGAAGAGCTGATGACTGCGATCGGTGACGAAGTATTCGCGTCGTTCATCGTCGCTTATCGAATTTCGGGAGAGTCGTCTCTCGCCGACTCGGTGGTCAGTGGTGCGAGTGCCGAAGCGTTGGCCGCCCAGGGAATCGAAGCTCAGGATGCTGATAACGCAAATTCTGAATCAGAAGGGACCGTGTTGCCGTGGTCCGTCGAAGCCTTGGACGATTTCGATCTGACTGGAGGAGCCGCCGTCGAATTCAATCAGGTTCTCGATCTGATCGACGCGAAAGTCTCGTTGGAAAGAAACGGCGAAACGTTCACGTACACATCGCCTTTGATTGGCGAGCCCACTTTGTTGGCCGAGTTCCTGCCGCTTCTGATGGATCAACTGACGACCCAAGACGGTGATGTTTTGCCCGGCCGAATCAACCTGAACGAGTGTCCGGCGGAATTGTTGATGGGGGTTCCGTTGGTCGATGAGGACACCATGTCGGCGATCCTCGAAGCACGTTCTCAGGACGTGGGTGGTACGACTTCTGACCGCAATCACGAAACTTGGCCGCTCACGGAGGGTTTAGTCACAGTGGATCAAATGCGAGCGTTGTTGCCGTTGGTGACCGCTCGCGGCGACGTCTTTCGAGCTCAAGTCATCGGGTTCGATTCGGGCTCTGGTTTGGCCGCCCGAGGCGAAGCCATCATTGACGCCTCCACACCGAATCCGCGTGTGGTTCACTACCGAGACCTGACGCATTTGGGTCGCGGGTTCGATCTGTCGGTCCTGGGCGGAAACATCGTGGTTCCGGACAACAACTGAGTAAACTATTGCACCATGACTAAAAAAGTAGCCGTCGATTGGGACGAACAGCAGATTCGGATTGTGGTCGGAGAGGTTTCCGGCAAGCAAACGCGAATCGTTGATGCCGCGATTTTGCCGATTCAAACCGCCGGCGTGGGATCCACGTTGCGCAAATGGATCCAAGAGCACGGTTTGGAAAAATCAGAGTGCTTGGTCGCGGTTGGACGCGATTCAGCCGAGCTTCGTCAGATGGAATTCCCGCCTGTTCCGGATGATGAATTGCCGGACATGATCCGGTTTCAAGCCGTGCGAACGTTCGCGTCCGCTGGCGACAGTGCCACGGTGGATTACCTGCAGACCAGCCGAACCGAGAAGGGCGTGCGGGCGATCGTCTCGGCGACCGGTGCGAACAGGCTTGATCCAATCCGAAAAGCAATCAACGAAGCGGGCATGACCGTCGGTCGGATCGCACTGCGTCCAATCGCTGCCGCGGCGTTGTATCAAATCATTCTGAGAGACAAGACCAACGATTCGACTCGGTCGACGTTGGCATTGATTGACTTGGTCGGTGACGAAGCGGAAATCGTTTTGTTCCGTGGTCGAGATGTTTCATTCGTTCGTTCGGTCCGGTTGCCTTCGCAATCACCGGCGCGGGTCAACGCCTTGGCGGGTGAGCTTCGCCGCAGCATGATCGCTTGCGGGGCATCGGGTTCGCCTTGCGACATTGCGATTTGGGGAACACCCGATCGCCATCGTGAAGAGCTTGATCAACTTGCCGAACGTTTGGACCAAGGGCAGGACACGCCTTCCGAGAAACGGTTGATCAACCCACTGCAGATTGTCGACTGCGATTCTTCGGTGGAGCCTTCGGTCGGTGAGACCGTCGGCCGTCTGGCACCGTTGGTCGGCCTGTTGGTCGCCGATGAAGCTTACGCGGATCGGCTGATCGATTTCGCGAATCCACGTCAATACATTCCGCCGAGCACCAACCGTGGCAAGATGGCCGCGATGATTGGTATCCCCGCGGCGATTGTCTTGGGGCTGGGATGGTTGTTCTGGAGTCAACTCAGTTCTCGCGACTCGGAGATTGAACGTTTGGAAGCCGCGAATGCGACGATGCGAGACCAGGTCAAAGTCGCCGACGCGAGTGTTCAGCGAACTGAGAGACTGGATCAATTTTTGGATGCCGACGTGAACTGGCTGGAGGAAATCGAACGTCTGGCCGAAGCACTGCCTCCATCGGATCAGTTGATTTTGAAGCAGGTTTCCGCGCAGGCGGATTCACGCCAGGGTGGTGGACGGATGGTTGTTTCCGGATTGGTAACATCACCTGATGTGATCGACGAAATGGAATCGTCGCTGCGGGATGAATCGCACCGCGTCGTCGGCGACGGAGCCAGCCAAGTTGACACCGAAGATGCTTACCGTTGGCAAATTCGCGAAACTGTCTCGGTGGAAACCGAAAGCGTTCGTGCGGATCGCTACGAGCGGATTGCTAAAGCCGCGGAAGAAGAATCTGCGACCGAAGCAGGTGCGGGCGGCGAATCCACCCCGGATCCCGATGCAACTCCGCCTGACCAGGAAACCCAAGAAGCTTCGAAGTCGGCGAGCCTCAACGTGAACGTTCAACCGGAGGTGCAGTCATGACTCAACGTGAACGCTTTTTAGCGATGGCCGTTGGCGGCCTGTTTGTGGTCATTGCGTTCCAGTGGGGATTCAATCGCTACCGAGATGCGATCAAGTTTCGTGACAATCGCTTGGCAGGATTGCAGAACGAAGCCAACACGCTGAACGAGAAGTTATTGGCCGGTGCCTATGCCGATCGTCAAATGGGCGAGTACATGGTGCGTTCATTGCCCAGCAACCCAGAGCGGGCTCAGAGCACCTATCAATCGTGGTTGTTGGGGACGGTCCGCGAAGCCGGGTTGAGAGACGCAGGTGTTGACCCCGTCAGCGACGCACCGGTTGGCGATCTTTACTACCGTTACGGCTTTCGCGTTTCCGGCAAGACATCGTTGGATGGTTTGGTTGGGCTGTTGCATGACTTCTACGCTCGCGACTACCTGCATCGAATTCGCGAACTGAACTTTGGTCCGTCGCGAACGGGTGATCTGAATGTTGAGATGACCATCGATGCGATCTCGCTCAACAACGCAGCGATCGACGCGAAGATTCCGGAACGTGAATCTTGGCGAGTTGCCAAGTCGCTCGACGAAACACGTCAGGCGATCTTGAATCGCAATTTCTTCCAGCCACCCAACCAGCCGCCTGTGTATGCCGGTGATGCAACATTGGTTGCCGTCAAAGGTGAAAAGACCGATGTCCGCTTGAAGGTGGATGATCCCGAAGGCACCGAAGTGACTTATGAGTTGGAAGGTGACCTGCCAGAGTGGGCCAGCTTCAAGGCCGACTCGGGAACGTTCACGTTCAACCCGCCTGCGGATCCTGAAGACGGTGAAGAATCAGGTGACGCATCGGCTGCGCCTGACAAAGAACCGTTGCAGGTTGTCGTTCGAATGACGGACACCGGTTATCCGCGTCGTCAGATCGAAAAGACATTGGTCGTCAAGCTTGAGAATCCTCCGCCGCCAAAAGAACCCGACCCATTGCCACCTAAGTTCGACGACGCGACGCAGACTTATCTGACCGCGTTGGTTCAGGGACGCGACGATTGGACGGCATGGATGAATGTTCGGACTCGCGGGGAAACTCTGAAGCTGCAAGTCGGAGATTCGTTTGAGATCGGATCGATGAAAGGAAGCGTCAAATCGGTTTCGGCTCGATTGGTGTTGTTGGAAATTGGCGGCAAAGAATACGAGCTGCGACCATCGGGTAAGTTGTCCGAAGCGGTGGCCTTGGAATCTCCGGAGCAACCCAAGGAAACTGACGCCGCGGCGGAAGATGGCAGTGAAGAGTCCGGCGAAACGCCCGCCGCTGACGAGGACGGTGAGTCGGATTCCAATGAGGCTGTGATGGAAGCTGGCGAAGGATCATCGCCGCAGTCTGTCGATGAAGCAGCCGCCAAGGACGAACCCGATGCGGCGGAGGAAACTGCGACCGAAGCTCCTGCTTCATTGTCGGAGCAAACGGAAACGCCATCCGAACAAACGGAAGAAGCTGACTCATCCGAGGAGCCAACCCCACAATCGCAGCTGGATTGACCCCAGTTCGGATTGACAATTCAACCGCCGAGCGATAGTCTCGGCTCATCACCAGGGAAATCGTTCGCCCGGGCCGATTCGGTCCGGGCTGTTTTTTTATCTTTTCGTCTCAAGACTTCTCTTCGCCATGAATCCGCAAGACATTTTGCGATACGTCGATTCGCTGCATCGCGATAAAAACATCGATCCAGAACTGCTGTTTCAGGCGATCGAGTCGGCTCTACAAAGCGCGGCAAAGAAGCAGTATGGCGAAGAATCGGATGTGATTGTTTCGATCAGTCGTGACAACGGAGCGATCGCCGCGACGTTGGCTGGCGAACCTCTCGGCGACGATCAAATTGGTCGCATCGGAGCTCAAACGGCGAAGCAAGTCATCATTCAGAAGGTCCGCGAAGCTGAACGCGACGCCTTGATGTTGGAATACCGCGATCAAATCGGTGAGATCGTCAGCGGAATGATTGGGCGTGCCGACGGCGGCGTCGCAACGGTCAACTTGGGCAACGTCGAAGCCATCCTGCCACGCAGCGAACAAATTCCTGGCGAAAGCCTTCACGCGAACGAACGCGTCCGTGCGATCGTATTTGAAGTCCGGCCATCCGGCGGCAACCGCGTTCGCGTTGTGTTGTCTCGCACGCGGCCACAATTCGTACAACGCTTGTTTGAACAAGAAATCCCTGAGCTGAACGACGGCGTGATCGCCATCAAGTCGATCTCGCGTGAACCTGGCTACCGAAGCAAGGTTGCCGTCAGCAGCGAAGATCAGCAAATTGATCCGATCAGTGTTTGTGTTGGTTATCGCGGCAGTCGGATCAAAGCCGTTCGCGAAGAGTTGGCTGGCGAGCACATCGATGTGGTCCGCTATGACAGCGATCCCGAAGTTTTGATCCCCAACGCTTTGCAACCTGCCGAAGTCGATCAAGTTTTGTTGTGCGACATGATTGGTCGTGCGATTGTTTTGGTTCAAGAAGACCAGCTTTCGCTCGCGATTGGTCGTCGTGGTCAGAACGTTCGATTGGCCAGTAAGCTTTGCGGCTGGGACATCGAAATCATGACCAACAGCGAGCTCGAAGAACAAATCGAGCGAGCGGTGGGTGGATTCAGCCAGATTCCAGGCATCACCGAGGAGATTGCTCAGGCGTTGGTCGAGCAAGGCTATTTGTCATATGACGACTTGTCCGTGATCGAGCCTGACCTGTTCATGGAAATGAGCGGCTTGAGCGAAGCGGATGTCGATCGGATTGTCGAAACGGCGGAAGCCAAAGCGGAGGAAGCTGAACAAGCTGCCGCAGAAGAACGCCGCGTCCGACGAGACCAAGAGCGAACCGACCAAAACGCTCCTGCTCCGGCAAAGGCTGAGACGCCAGTTGCCGAAGCGAGCACGGAAGAAGCAACCGCTGAAACCGCGGAAGCGGAGAACGCAGAAGCAGCCGAAGGCGATCAGCCTGCGGCTGAAGTTGCTACCGAAACACCGGAGACTACCTCCACCGAAGAGGCCCCCGCCGAACCCGCTGATGAAGTGAGCGGGCCAGTGGCGGAAGAGGGCCAGACTGAATCCGAAGAGCCTGAGCCGGTCGCCGAAGCGGTTGAATCGACTGAGGCCGATGGTAACAAGCAGGAAGGCTGAGTGAGCCGTTTTCAAAAACGGGCCGCGTACGCTATCCTAACGTGGGACAGAAGCAAAGTTGGTCTTTGCAATCGTCCTTGGGACAATTTGAACGCTATGAAATTCCCCGTTGTTTTCAGCGAGTCTGGTGCTTTGTCACCGACTGGCGGTAGCAACGATGGAGGTCTTTTTATGCGATTTTGATGAACGAAACCACGAAGCCGCAGCCGCAAGGAATTGCGAGCGGACTTCACCTATCGAATTTGACAGGACCCCGACCCAGTGCCAGTACGCATTTACGCGCTCGCCAAAGAACTGAATCTCGACAGCAAAGAACTCGTTGATGTGGTGAAAAAAGCCGGCATCACGGGCAAAGGTTCCGCGCTGGCCAGTCTCTCAGACGAAGAGGCCCAGCAAGTGCGAGGTCATCTCGCCGGTTCCGCTGCGAAATCTGAACCAAAGCCCAAAGCTGCACCCCCAACAAAGGATACGCCCACGGCTCCCGTTGCACCCGTTCGTGATTTGAGTGGAGCAACCGGTCGAAAGCCATCGGCGATCAACGTGGGCCGCTCTTCCAAACCAGCGGAGGCCGCCGACAGCCCAAACGCACCGGCACAGCCCGTTCGAGATGGCGGCCGCCCAGTTGGCAAGCCTGCACCGATTGTGCGAACGCCTAAGTTGGCGCCTGCCCCAGAAGCGAAAGCTCCTGAGTCAACGGCAGCAGACGGTTCGCCGAAACCAGAAGTCCGCCTGCCAAAGACTGGTGGGGTCGGAACCGGTATGGCGTCGCCTAGCGGTCGCGGGATCGGCATGGGCGCCAAAACGGATGGTCAATCGACCAAGCCCGAATCGGCCGCATCTGCTCCGAACGTCCCCGGTCCCAAATCGGACGGCGGTGGACGCAAGGCTCCTGAATCACCCAAGCGTGAATCGGCACCAGTCGCGTCATCCGACGACGATGGTTCGTCCAACAAGGGCGGTGGATTGGCAAGCCGAATCGCGGGACGGATGGGCAACAATTCCTCTGGCCGTGTCGTTCCCAACACTCCCGGAACGCCTTTGTCTGCCGTTCGCCGTGACTCCGCGTCCGCGGGCGGAAAAATGCGGTCCTTGGATCGTTCGCGAAATCGTCCCGAAGAAGCTGGCAAGACCGGC
>NZ_DDGH01000041.1:71647-72203 GCF_002337565.1 Rhodopirellula sp. UBA1907
AAGAAGCTGGCAAGACCGGCGACGCTGGGAAGTCGAAGAAACGCGAACCTCGCATTAAAGTCAATTTGGCGCAACTGCCGAGTGCTCCAGCCAAGCCTGCGGCTCCGACCGGCAGTTCCGGACCGGCAGCCCAAAAACCAGATATCAAACTGACCCGCGATGTTATCGAAGGCCACAAGCAGGGCATGAAAGCTCCGCTCGCTCGCCTCGAACAAGACGAAGCGGACAAGAAGCAACGCAGCAAGAAAACAGCCGAAGGCACGGTTGGACTTGCGGGACGTGGCAAACGCGTCATCGATGAAGACGAAAAACCAAAGAAGAAGGGCTTGGCCGGAATGGCCAGCGCTCGTGCCGAACGACAGCGTGGCGGTGGTGGTCGACGGATCATCGGTTCCGATGGCGGAGATCGTCATCACTACCGACGTTCGCGTCCTCGTATCCGTCGCAAGGGTGTCAACACTGCTGCACCTCGGAAAGACAAGGTCCAGATCGAATTGCCGTGTACCGTTCGCAGTTTCTGCGAAGCGTCCGGGTTGAGCGTCGCCGATGTGATGCG
>NZ_DDGH01000041.1:72358-72636 GCF_002337565.1 Rhodopirellula sp. UBA1907
ACCCTGATGGGCATGGGCATGATGGTCAACATCAATGCCGACATCGATTTCGAAACCGCCGAGTTGCTCGCGACCGAACACGATCTCGACATCGAGCTGAAGGCCGCAGAGTCGCTCGAACAAGAGCTGATCACTGAAATCGAAGAAACGGCTGACGACCCGGATACGTTGGTTGCACGTCCTCCGGTTGTTACTTTCCTCGGCCACGTTGACCACGGAAAAACCAGCCTGCTGGATCACTTGGTCGGCATTAACGTCGTCAAGGGCGAAGCCGGCGG
>NZ_DDGH01000076.1:0-6966 GCF_002337565.1 Rhodopirellula sp. UBA1907
AAGTTCTTGGTGAATAATGCGGGGTAACTGTAGGCCGCGCGGAAAAGTGTGAGGACGTCCGAGTCTTCGGAATCAATCAGGTCATCAATCGCTCCGTGTTCGACGAGCAAGCGGCAAATGTCCTTGTGTTTGCGTTGTCCGGAGTAATGAATTGGATTGCCATCTTCGGTAGTGACACCCGCACCGTTTTCGACGAGCAGTTTGGCTACCTCGTAGTGTCCACGATACGAAGCGAACACGAGCGGTGTCCAATCGCCATCTTCGGTGGGCCCATGAACATCGGCACCGTGGTCGATCAATAGTTGAGCAACGCTGGATTGCCCACGACTTGCAGCAACATGCAGCGGCGTGAGCTTTTTTGCGTCGCGAACATTGACGAGTGTCGGGTCCTTTTTGAGTAGCTTCTTGACAGCTGAGACGTCACCGTGGAACGTCGGGGCGAAGATCGGATGGTTTGGCATTTTGGTTGGTTCGGTTTTTTAGCACAGCAACCGGTGCGAGAACGACAGGAGTGTACCGGGCAAAATAGATTTTGGAGCAGCGTCTGTTCGGGCTCGTGTAGTTCATCAGCTGAGTATGCATGTTGGCGGCGGCGAAACATCCGAACGCTCGGCTTGGATGGAGGCCTTGCTACCAGCAGTTGGCCTCTAAATCCTCAGCAGCAATACATGCAGCGACAACGCGATTGCGATGGAAACGACCGTCCTGAAAACGTTCCATCGATTCCACTTGTCCTCGAACTCACCTCTTGCGACCAAGAGTTCTTGATCATCTTTTTGTTCGACGTCAATCGCCTGGATCTTGTTGTTCAGCGGGATGTTGATTCGAACAGTTGGGAGCTGGACGCCCAACAGGTAAACAACCGCAGCGGCAATCAATATCGCTCGATTCGTACCATCAATCTGAGAGAAGCCGATGACCGCCGCCACAACGATCGCAGCAACAGACCCAACCCAAACAAACATGAAGATTGGCTGGTTTTCTTGTATGACGCCATCGATCACTTGAAACGCGCGAACAAATGACCGGTCGTTGAGTCGACCGATGCCTGGCATGGCTACGACAGCAAACGCAAATAGAAACCCAGCAACGAGTGAGCACAAAAGGGTCGCGGATACCAAAACAGTATGGAAAAACATTTACTCCAGCTCGGGTTGAGGCGTGACAGCGATAGCGAGTGTTCCACGTCTCATTCTACAATCAACCACCGGCAATGGTTACGTGGCGAGTTTTAGGCAAGTGATCATCGCGATGTAGTTGCAGGAGTTTCGATCGGATTTCGAGGCGAATCTGAGGGTGACCGTGAACGATTCACCCCGCGTGAAGACGGGCATCGCAAACGTTCCGTTGCAGCCGTTGGCTCGCCGGTTAATCGCTACAGGCATCGAGGTCTCGTCGTCGACGTTCGCGTTCGGTTCACCATGTACGACCAGATCGCTGGTCCGAAATGATTTTGAAGAACCGCGATGGCCCAGCCGATCAAAGGCCCGTAGAACGGAACAGGCAACGCGAGTTCGTAACCGTTTCCAATCAGATAGATCCCGATTGCATAGCCTATGCCCGCATAGACGTAGCAGCGAAGAATCGAACGCAATTGCGAGACCTTTGCGATCAATACCATTACGACCAAAGCCACGTCGGCAACGGCAAGTGGGGCAACGAGAACGGGTTCGCGAAGCAGCATGGCGGGAGCGTACAAAGCAATCTCTGGCAAATCGCTCAGGCCCATCTGTAGGTATGTCGCGGAGAACAAAGCGACTGCCAATATCGCGAGCAACAATCGTGATGGTAGCTCGATCAAGAATTTACGTTTGTTCATAGATCACCGTTTTGTGGGTTTTCAGTCGGGGAACGGACCACGCCACCGACAACCGCGTTTTCAGAACCCACTCGTGAACCATCGCGAAACATTCTGGCACAGCGTCCCGCATCACTAGGCCGGGTAAGCGGCCATTGTCTTGACGATTGATTGGTCACGGTCGCTCCGGCGCATGCCAGGGTTTGCGGCCTTGTACCGCTCATTCTACGTCAAAGACTTTGGTGCGGTCCTGTTTTGGGCCACTCCGCTGGTTGTCAGAAGATTCGGGTTTCTGCCGCCGGTAGCCGGCGAGATATAGACCGGATCCCTTCGGTGCTTTGAATTCCTTCGGAAAGGAACCACCCGAGAGATCGTAGCAGACTCGCATTGCATCTTTCCCCTTGATCTCGTAGATCGCAAGGATGATTCTTCCCTGATTGGGACCAGACGTACTCTTGATTGCCATCCGCATCGGGGAGACCGTTTCGTCGAGCATATAAATCCCCTTGTCCGAGTGATCCTCGCCCGTGACGGTTACCTCATAGCCTTCGTCCGTGATCGTGAGGGTGATCGCATCGAGGGCGGGTGGAGGCAAGAGTGTACCGCTCAGCATTGCGCCTTTTGGTTTCCAGACTCCGCCATACTGAAAGTCCGCGACGCTCATTCCGGTGTCGGTTTTTGGCGGGATCTCTGTTGCCGGTTCATCAGCGGCGCAGAACGAGGCGAATGCCAACACGAGCAAAGTCGGGATACATGTCTTCATGATTGTGACTCTGCTGAGAATTTGTTGGTGAACGTTAGCGCTCAAACGCCGGCGAATAGAAGCGAAGCACTCCAGGCAATGTGACGTCGTCACTCTTTGTGCGTCGCTTTGTTACTCGAAGTCTGTTGGATCAAGGATTTCCCCATCATCCTCGTCAATGATTCCATCGCCGTTGACGTCCTCATCAACGAGTCGATAGCCGCGGCGGAACGAGCGACGCTGCTTGAGATCGCCAGTATCGAGACGGACATCGTACAGCGGCCACGTCCCCGTCGGCACGTTTAACTCAATCAGTTTGTGCTCTGCCTCAGTAACGGGGCGCTGGCATCGTATTTGAATGAGATGAGGGAACCGCCCCAGGAGGCGAAGATGGTCATCGGTAAATCCACGGACTGGCAGTGAGAAGTGGTAGACGTCACTCGGCACGCGCACGGACAGCAATGCACCGCACAACCCAGTGCCGTTAAACGGGTCGCGTCCTTGGATTTGTATTCCGGCGTCTTTGAACTCTTGAAGAACATTTCGGCTATCGGTGAGCTGAGGCGGGGCGCCGATCGAGATCGCGATCATCAGTGAAATGATTGACATCCAGCAATCCTTTGCAGTAGTTCATTCGGGCAACGTCTGTGGTCAACGCCCGGGGTCGCGCAAGTTTACCATTTGAAGTCCCTCTGAAAGTCGTGCTCCGCGTGAAACCATGGTGGTCCGTCGAATCTTTTTCACCCGATTGGATCAAAGAGCGAAGCATTGAAGGCAGCCAGCACGCAGCCCACAAGGAGGAAACACACGTTTCGACCAGTCACTTTCTGCTCGGTTGTGAAGCCTCGGTAAAAGTGCCAAAACACCAGACCGGATAGTCCAGATGGAATTGTCGCAAACGCAAATGGAAGAATGTGTCGGAGCACGGTATCGCCGCTACCGAAAAGTGGTATTGAGCAATATCCGTGACAAAACAATTTGTATCCGTTTTGGCTAGCGGTTGAATGAAAGAGGGTCCACAAGAGGAATGTGGAGAAAGCGAAAACCATTGTGAGCATCCACCACCAATCTGGATGCGTCAATCGACGAGTCTCTATCGACGATGGCGGAGTGGTGGTTGAAGCGTATGGATTCAAGTCGATCGCTCGGATTACATTCGGAAAACGTTCAGCGTCACCTGGCCGTGGCCGCCAGTGTGATCGGAAATCGAGGTTGGTCTTCGGACCCGCTCAATGTGCACGCGCCGATTTTTGGCTGGCAGGGGGATTGGTCGCTTTCTGGAGAACATGACGGTGGAGGAATCGGCGAAGCATGAACCAGCCACCGCCTAGCAGCGAGAATACGACACCCAACGTCGTGAAGCAAATGCCAACGACAAACAAGCTTTGGGCAGTGTCGTTCTGTTGGGCGTCGCCTTCCGCGATAGCAGTGGATGTGTCTTGCGCAGGAACGCCGACGCTCACTGTGTCGTCGGATATGTCCAAAGTGATGAGCAGTAGACCGGTCGCAGTCACAAGTAGTGGTACTGCAACAATCAGGTGGCGTTTTCCATACAGCATTTTTATCGATTTCGACCGGGAGATAATTCGAACGATTGGAGGCATCCAACGATGTGCAACTCAAATCGTCGTTGCGTATCGTAAACAACCAAATCCATTGGGCGGAGAGAGTCAAGTTGACCATTCAAAATCTGGCTGCCCGTCCTGATTCGAGCACACGTCCTGTCTGATTGCTGCCAGGCTCACAAACCGAAGGTGAAGAGAAAATACAGGCCGGCGAGACAGACGAGGGCGTGTGGTACCGCCAGTGATGAAATTGGGGGAATGTGCGGCAAACGTATGAACGCGGGAAACATTGAGATGCCGCCAATGAAAAGCCCATTCGCGTACAGCATTGCGACCTGCTCGCCCTCGCCAAGATCGCCAAAGTAATCAGAAAGCCAGAGCAAAGAAGCAAACATTAAAAGCGGGAAAAAGCATGTTGTGGCACCGATGGAGAGAGATCGGAAATAGAATCCAACAAAAGCGCCAACACAGGCGAATCCAACGACAACCGGAACAGCAATTAGCCCTATGTACGCGTCTTCGTCGCTTGCGAGGGACCACAGGCTGCCGGTCAATGCAAATGACCCGATTGCGATAAGCCCAAGCGAGGCGAAGCCAAATGACGCCCAGGTGATCGCAATTGATTCGACGACCCAATGCGGATTCGAGCCGCCGCGGACAGGATCGTCAGCTGTGTCAGTTGTTGAGTATGAGGGCAATGCGTCTGCTACGTTTGGTGAGTTGCTGGTCAGGCGAAAAGGTTTATCGATCAGCCGACCGCGACGAGATATCGTTGATTTTTTTTGGCTCGGCTTGGTTGTTCGATTGCGTTGAATGGTCATCCGATGCACGATCGATTGTTGGAATCTGATCAAAGAGCATTTCGATCCACTCGCGGTCGGCATCAAGCAGCGTCGCCGTGCGATTCGAATCGTACCGTTCGTTCTCCCACAAGACGCCAGTGTACGCGAAGTGTCGGAGTCTTTCGCCGTCGGCGAGAAGGTCGATCGAACGATCTCCAAGATTGCCTGGCAGGGTGTGCCAGTACGGTTCCCATTTGGCGTTCGAGTAAATGTCTGTCAATCGACGAATTGTTTCATCATCGGTAACGCTCATGGTTGCATCGTTCGAATGCATCACGATTGTGTCGGTGCGGTTGAGGTCAGCGATCCAATCTTGGTTGGCTTGGCTAGACATTGAGCTGCAACCAATGAGTGTTAAACACCCGATCAAGAGCGTCGGCATGCGGTAGCGAATGTCGGTCTCCATTGACTCAATAGCGTCGCGGTTCAGCGGGAAACGGAAGTTGGCCGAGCATCGTCCAAACGCTCGTCACCACCTGCTCGCGGCAGACTACGCTTGCTCGCCATTGTCAGGAATCGCAAAGCTCCTAATCAATTCATTCACAGATCGAATTGGTGTCATAAAGGACGACAGCGTCAGTTGCGATTCAGCATCAAATTTAGGAGCGTGATCGGGAGTGCCTGGGTTGGCGTAATATATCCTATTAACAACCGGCGCGAGGAGCGCGACGAAGTCGTCTGCCATTAAACAGTGGACGCAGTACCAGAATTCAGGTGGATGAATCGGTAGCCGGATATCAAGCGTCAGCGTCACACGACGGCTGACGGCATCGGATCCCAGACGCAGATCGTAGGTATTTGAGAATTTCGGGAAGTGAAGTGGAACCGTTCCATCTCGATCAACGATACCACCGTGAAACGGTTCGAATACGGACAACAATTTGTCTACGTCCAGTGAAACGAAACGTCCATTCAGATAGCGGTGCAGCGTGGCGTGGTTCGAGCCATGGGTTTTGTCAATATTCAACACAGTAGGAGGCTTCTTCCAATCACGTCCAATTCCCCATCACCTGAGGCGAGTGAGGCAAGCATCTCAAAAGCGTCCGCCCGAATGCATGGATGGGTCGGTAACCATCCGGTTCAGGAACAACGTTTGACCACCTCGAGAGCGCGGCGCACATCGACATCGTTGAACCCCCGTGGTTCATTGTGTTGAGCAAACTTTAGGAACCGAATGATCGCTGCTCGCTGGGACGCATTGAATATGCTATGGAAGCATTCATTCCCGATCATGCAGTCGCAGTTCACGCGGATCAAGCGGAACAAAAATGTGTCCATCAGCATCGAGGAGCGGTTTTGGGGATCAATCATCATTGTCAGGATGGCGGGCGTGTAGAATCGGAAGCCTTTTGCGTCTAGGTGATGCAAGGCCCAGTTGCGTTTCAGAAGGTCCGCATTCGGAACCCTGCGCCAGTCGATTCGTTCTGCAGTTTGATCAAGTTCATCTTCCAGCGGATTGCCGTAGTCGTCAATCGATTCCGCACGGTAGATGCTTGTTCCATCACCGAGCGTCGCTCTTCGGAATGCGTGCTCGATATAGTCAGCCAGCCATATGCGTAGTGTCTGCATCTAAACAGGAATTGTGGTAGTTGGTCAGTGAGCAAAGGCCATCGCATGACCACTGTAGTGCCGTGCTTGCGACAAATCGAATGGCTCGGCACTCCAGTTCGCACGGAATGGTTCGTATGTTATCGTTGTTTGTCGATTTGATCCGCGAGCCCTTCTGTCGCAGTTTTTCTTCGGTTTCTCTCATCGTGGAAATTACTTCGTCCCGTTGCTTCGCTTACGCTCTGGCGTCGGGTTCCGACCCAGACTCAAGCAAAATTTGCGAGTTGATTCTTTGGTAGACGCAAAACGCTTCAAAGCTTGTTTTGTCACGGCGTTGCAACGCTGAAGTACCTGGCACCGTACGTTCATCGAGTCGCGATCAGCGACAGTCGCATTTTGGATGTCAAGTCGGAAACGGTGACGTACCAAATCCGTCGCAAAGGGAACATGATGCAGAACAAGACCGTTGCC
>NZ_DDGH01000044.1:0-10123 GCF_002337565.1 Rhodopirellula sp. UBA1907
CTCGCTGAACGCTCGCATTCCGACCCTCCCCAACTCCGTTCAGGAGGGTGACTTCAACCTTGCGAGCACGGCACTTCAAAACTGCACGACCTCCTTAGCGGAGCGGCGCGAGCCGCCCGGTTCCGCGTCACCGGAGAGCTCGCGCCCTTCCGTTACAAAACCCTAAGTCGCCCCGAGCAGATCGTAGCTCCACTGCCGCGTTCGACCGCCAGCGGATTGATCCGGCACAAACCTGGTTCCGCCATCGGCCCCCGACTGGCGAACCGATTGGGTTTGTCCACGAACCGCACTCGCCAACATTTTCTCGGACGTGTATTTGGTCCCAAGATCGGCGTTCGGGTGCTCCTTCGCATCGGATGCCGACATTCGAACAGCCCAATCGAATCGAACGACCGACAACGCTTTGCCGTCATCCGCGTCGCCCTTTTCCAGCACTTGCACGCTAACACTGAAGTGACTGCTGCCGGCACAGCCAACTCCCAAAATCGTTGGCACGCCTTCGATGGTCTCGGTCGACAATTGCTGAAGTGCGGGTGAGGCGGGCCAATCCTGATCGGACGAACCTTCCACGCTGCAGGCCTCGATCACCTCGCCGGATTCGGACTGCCAGCGAACAACGTGGGCGTAGCGATCTTGTTGCCACTCAAACCGGATTTGCAAACTCCCGTTTTCGGTTTGCAATTGGTGTGCGGGAGGAGTCGAGATAGAAGAAGACATGCGAGTGTGCTCGTGGTTGGATGGCGAATGGATCAGGCAACTTCGACCGGTGAGGTCGCGAAACGCTGCATCAATCGCAGTCCGTCCCCCTGGCTCTTTTCGGGGTGGAACTGGGTCGCCATCAAATTGCCACGACGCACCGCGGCACAAAACTCGCCACCGTAATCACACGTCAGTGCGACCACCGATGGATCGGTCGGGCGAACGAAGTACGAGTGCACAAAGTAGAAATGCGTTCCGGATTGAATGCCGAGATCCGCGCCGGCGGCTTTCACGTCAACCGCGTTCCATCCCATGTGCGGGACTTTGAACTCGGCGGGCAATTCGAATGCAACCACATCGCCGCCCAAGACCCCGAGTCCTTCGTGGGTGCCGCCCTCGAAGCCTTGCTCGAACAACATTTGCAGACCCAGGCAGATTCCCAAAAACGGTTTGCCCGACGCGATGAAATCTTTGATCGGCTTCTCCAGATCACGACGACGAATCTCGCCAATCGCATCCCCAAACGCTCCTACGCCCGGCAGGATCAATCGTTCCGCCGCTGCGATTTGGCCAGCGTCGCTGGTGATCTCCGCCTCCACGCCCGAACGTTCCACCGCCTTTTGGACGCTGCGGAGGTTTCCCATTTGATAGTCGACGATGGTGATCATGGGTGCCAGTCTCAAAAGTGGTTTCGAGGGATTGTGGTTTTGAGGGAACGAGTCAAGGAGTGTCGTGCAGCGGGTCGTTTTACAAAATCAGCTTGCGAGTCCTGACCCGACGCGTGACCGCATGTTGATTTAGTTGTAGGTTGGCCACTCTTGGCCGACATCCATGGCTCTGACGGGCAAGAGTGCCCATCCTACATGCGTTAAAACGTCATTAACGACTAATTCAGCAACCCGGCGAGCTAGTGATCACGACGAATCAGTTCGCCCTCATCGCCGCCAAAACGGTCGGGAAGGGAACAGATTCACAGACACCAAAGCCAAAATGCCGGTTCACGCGAAAACGCATGAAAGCGGGTGAATACAAGCCACACAGGAATTTGGCCCGATCGATCGGATCTGAAAAGAGGTCGGGATACTCCGCGATCGCATCGGACATCGCTTTTCGGGCAGAATCCCCGATCGAATCAGGCGGATTCAACTGGGTATCCCACGGCCCCTCGCCGCGACAAGTCGAGCATTTTCCGCAGGGACGCGAACGTCGCGAACCGAAATGAGCCGCCATCGCGACCGGCAAACACTCCTTGCAGGAAATGAACTCCATCATCGAATCGATGCGATGCTGAGTCGCCTCCATCGACGCGTCAAACCGTTTCAGCAAGTGTTTCACCGTTGTTGCGGGTCGAGCGATTCGTTCTATCCAGCGGTACCCATGCATCAACTCGGACGACTCCAACTCGATGATGCCGGACAATGACAATTCTTCCAGGGCCGCGACCAAGCGGGTTCGAGGCACGCGATACTGACGCGTTGCCACCACCAAATTGACGCGGTACGCCCGCTTGGCTTTGACCAGCGAAGCAACAATCGCCGACACAGCCTCCGGATCAATCGCGTCACTCCGCGAAACAATTTCAGAAATGTCACACCTTGGTTTGACTCGGTAAACGTCATACCGAGCGGGCAGCAAGTCGAGGTGCCCGCGCTGCCGCAATTGAATCATGAACGTGCCGACCACGCCGGATGACAGGTTCACCTCCCAAGCCAACTTGCCCAACGCCAGATAAAACGAATCCGGTTGACCGATCAATCGATCCAGCAAACGTTCCACCGACGCCTTCGTCGGCCAATCACTGCACGGCAAATTGCGAATCGCGACTTGGTCTTCGGGAACCAACCAAGTTTGACACTGGGTCGCTTTGCCATCCCGGCCGCCACGACCAATCTCTTGGCTGTACCCTTCCAACGAAGACGAAGGGTTGTAGTGAATCACTCGGCGAACATTGGCCTTGTCCACGCCCATGCCAAACGCCACGGTGCCGACCAAGATGCCGTTATTGGATTCCAGGAACCACTGCTGAATGGATTCACGTTGCTCGCTGGTCAATCCCGCGTGATAGGCCATCGCGGAAAGGCCCGCTTCGCTTAGCGACTCAGCCAGTTGTTCAGCAGTTCGACGACGAGTGACGTAAACAATCGTGACGCCTTTGGTTCGAGACTTCGCCGCCTTGCGAAGCTGGTCCAGCAATCGCTCATCCCGCTCACGCGAAGTCACCTGCGTGCATTGCAAATGCAGATTGGATCGATGCGTTGGCACTTTCACAACATCGGTTCGTTCCAATCCAAACGCGGAACGAATTTCGCGAACGACGCGTTGGGGTGCTGTCGCGGTCAACGCCAACACCTGCGGGATGTTGTGTTCTTCCACCACATCCGGCAACCGTAGATAATCAGGACGAAAATGGTGCCCCCATTCGCTCATGCAGTGGGCTTCGTCGACCGCCAGCATCGAGATTGGTGTCTCGCCCAACACCGCACGAAAACGCTCGTTGAAAAAGCGTTCCGGGGAAACGTACAGCAACTTGCAGTGGCCCGACCGAACTCGTTTCAAGTCCAAACGCAGTTCTTGCGGCGAAGCGGAGTGATCCAGCCTCGCGACCTCGATGCCGCGCCGTTTCAGCGAATCGCCTTGGTCCTTCATCAAAGCGACCAAGGGCGACACAACCACGGTCAGGTGCGGCAAGCATTGGCTGACCAGTTGGTAGCACAAGCTTTTGCCACTTCCCGTCGGCATCACCGCGACCACGTTGCGACCGTCAAACAGTCGCTCGATGACCTTCTTCTGAGGCGGTAGCAAACGATCAAATCCAAACGATTCGCTCAAAACCCGCTCGGCGATTGCCCAGCGGGTTGAAAGCATGCTTGGATCAATGGAAGCATTTTCGGCGTCCGTGCCCGTTTCTTCCATCGTGACCAGTCACTTCCTTCAGAACAGCGAGGGGGTATCGAATTCAGCCGCCAACACTTCGTCCACCGCATCTTCGCGACGCAAGAAGTCGTCGGGCGAAATCTCGACCAAAACCGGTTCGGCACCAGCGTTTTCTTCTTCCAGACGATTGATCTCGTTGATCACCATCAAAGCGTCCAACGAGGTCACTTCACCGTTGCCGGAAACATCCAGGTACCCGGGGAACGATTGCATGTTTCCAGGTTCCAAACGACCGGGGCCATTGGCTTCCAGGTAGTTGATGATCCGCAGTGCATCCAGAGGTGCAACCGATTGGTTTCGGTCAACATCGTAACGGTTGCGAGCGTTTTGGAACGGTGTTTGTCCCAACCCGACCGTGTAGGTGAACTGCACATCCGTCGCGAGCGGACGAGGTCCAAACTCCAACGCACGAGCCGTCAAGTTGTAGACACCGGTGTCGAATGGTCCCGGTGTTGCAACTAGCGTTCGTGTTTCGATGTCGTACTTCATCCAGCTCGGCAAGGTACCCGATTGACCAAAGATGCGGATCGAGAAGTTTCCACCCTCTGGATCACTGACCATGTTATCGGGCAATTGGAATTCCAGGTATTGCCCACTGACCAACGCACGGTCTTGGAAAGTTGCATCGGCCATCGCCATATCAAACACGGGTGGTTCGTTGACGTTGTTGACCTGCACCGTGATGGTGCGATCCGTCGTCGCGGTTCCATCGTCGGCCCGAATCACCAACGTTTGAGCGGGTGCGTCAGGTGCATCGACGTCAAAGACAGCGTTCGGACGAACCCGAAGCAATCGCGAATTGGGATCCAAATCGAAATTGGAGAACCCGGTACCGCCAACCAATTGGGTCGTGACCAAGTCACCGTCGGGATCCGCCACACCGATCCGTCCGACAATCACCCAGTTATCGCTCGAGGCGGGTGCACCGTTTGGATACGGCACTTCCGAAACGACGACACGTTCGGTGGTGATACTAGGATTCTCGTTGCGGTTCAGCACTTCCACCAACAACGTCGCCGTGAATGGTGCGACGGAGCTGTCGACGGTGTCCGTGATTCGGAAGTTCAATTGGTGAACCGATTGTTCCTCAAAATCAAGTTCCACTCCAGACGCGATTCGGAGTGTTCCAGTACCCGCTTCAGCACCGGTTCCGGCAACGAACTCAAACAATGAATTCGATGGACCGTCCAGCAATTCAATGCTGTGATCTTGCGGCCGCTGTTCAGGATCCACCAACGTCAGGATTCGGTCCGCGGAGGGAACGCTGCCCTCGTTGAACTGGACCACTGATGGTTGCAGCCTTGGTTGTTCGTTCACACCCAAGACTGAAATCTGGACATTCACCGTTTCGGCCAATGGCGGGCCACCATTGTCGCTAACGCGAACTCGCAACGTCATGTTCGGGAACGTTTCGAAATCCAACTCCGCACCGGGCAACAACCTCGCGGCACCTTCTTGGGTGACACGAACGAAGTTGGCCGCGACTCCGCCGACCACTTCGAATTGATGCATCTGGCCTTCATCGGGATCGTCAACTTCCAAACGGAACAATTCACCCGTCGCGTCTTCGGACACAGTGAACTGAGTTTGTGAGATTGTCGGCCGGTCGTTTTCGTTGAGCACAAGGATCTGCTGTTCAACAATGTTTTCCGCCGGAATGGCTGCGTCATCGCTGACACGAACGAGCAAAGTTCGCTGCGTGTTGTTCTCGAAGTCCAAACTATCCGCATTCAGCAACGTCACCACACCGGTGACTGGATCGACGCTGAAGTCATTCTGGGCTTCACCACCAACCAGCTCGAACGAGAGTTGTTGACGGAATGCGATGTCGGGATCAAACGCTTTGATGCGTCCAATCGCGGAACCCGCCGGCACATCTTCTGTGACCACCAACGGTGTGTCGTCCACCACGGGAGCCTCGTTGATGTCTCGCAACGAAATTGTGATGCGGTTCGTGGTCTTTGCACCCGCGGCATCCGTGATTCGCATCGTAATGATCCGGTTGGGCTCGGTTTCGAAATCCAAGTCCGAGTCCGTCGTCACGGTCAAATTACCGGTGGTCGAGTCGACTACCAATCCGGCGGAGTTCCCACCAATGATCTCATACAACAATGGCACGCCACCGTCAGCTGGCTGATCGGCGTCATCTGCTTGCTGAACAAGGATCTCAGTTCCGACCGGCAGATTCTCATCCACCAAAATGACCTGGTCAGTCGTCTTCGGCAACGTGTTCACCCGGAACACATCTTCGAAGACAAAGTTGTCAAAGCGTGACACGGTGAAGGGATGCTCAGCCGTCCCCAATAGCGCCGTCGCTCCAGATCCGGTTTGGACCTGCAAGTCATAGTCGCCTTCGAACAGTGATCGCAACTCATAGATACCGTCTTGATCGGTCACCGCGGTCGCTTCGCTTTGCACGTAGGTCAATCGATCGAACGCACCAAACGTTGTCCCGCCACTGATCGTGGTGTCCGAATACGCTTCAACGCGAACGATCTCATCCGAAGGCACAGACAACGTCACCGTTTCTCGGCGACCATTAACCAACACGCCACTCACCGCCGTGGCGATCAAGTCGCCATCAGCATTGAACGCATCCAAGCGACCGTAAGAAACCAACGACGTGAACGCACTGCCGAGAGCGTCAATCGAAACCGACTTCACGGGGCGATAGAAATCAAACCGTAGCCGGTTGAAGGTTGAGAATTGTTGGAAGCCGCCGTCACTGAACACGCGGTTGCCGCTGATTCGGCCGCTCAAATATTGACGTTCGGCCAAGACCGGAGTGTTCGAAAAGAAGCTGCCGCTTGTGCTGGTGATGGTCACGCCCGGGAATTCGTTTGTGAGCACGTACGTCAGATCCTGAACCGTTGGGTCCAACGGATCGAACGGTGGCACCACGTCATCGGGCTCGACGACAAATGTCAAATCGTCCAAGCGATCGTTGTCATTGGTGTCCGCGAAAACGGTGATGCCTTGACCGGGCAATCTCAAATCCTCCGGAGCTCCATCGGCGATGGCTCCCGCCGAGGGTGCCAGCAAGATCTGTCCGCGAGCACCGCCAACGAAATTGCTTTCGCCGATGTGGTTGAGCAAACGATCCGCAAGTGCCGGTTGCGAGACGGACGAAGCCAGTAACTCGTGCTTGCCACCAGTTTCGAACTCAATCGCAGATCCATCGGCCGCATCAACCGGTGTTCCGAATACCCAATCCTCCGGCGAGGATCCGATGGAATCGCCCAATCGACCGACGTAGCCAAAACCGTCAGCTTCCACGACCGTTCCGCCGGGCGGCAACACATAACTCCGCGCCGTGGAACTGATGTTTTCAGCGAACAGAATCGGTGCGTAGGAGAAGTTGTCGCCGAAGACGTAGTCTTGGATCGCAACGGCATCCAACACATTCCAAGTCGATAACAAACCACCATCGTCCGCTCGCTGGTCGTCATCCGTGTCGATGTCATCGCCGAGTGCCGGTGGGACATCCGACTGAATCAAGAAATACCCGCGGTTATCAAAAGTACGAAACAAGGAACCGTCGTCCGAATCATCCGAATAGATCCCGTCGGGAAGCCCCAGGAATCCCGACTGGTCACTTTCCAACACGCGCGATCCAAACGCTGCTTCGTAAGAGTTACCTTCTTGCAGCAATACCAGGAAACCATTGGCACCGAACGTTTGGCCCGACAAATCGATGATGGTCTCGACAGTACCTTCGTTGAGGGTGTCTTCGGAAATGGCAACGAAGTACGTTCCATCCTCCAATCGCTCGTTGGGCATCCCACGCAATTCGATGTATTGATCCGTCAAATCGTTGAACGTGGAAGCGAACCCTGCTTCGATCATCAACTCGTTGATCACCGGTTGATTCAATTCCACTGACAACACGGGCGGCAGAACGCGAATTTCCATCGTTCGCAACGGCAGATCGATCCAAGCGGCATCGGACAGATCACGATCCACGACGATCTCAAGGTCGATGTTCGTGATCACGTTGACAGGATTGTCCGGGTCTGGTGAAACCATCACGCGGCGGACTTGATTCCAATCATCGGGCGTGAACACGAGCTGATTAGTTTCCAAGATCACTCCAGGGTTGCTTCCGCCGGGAGCGATGACGTCCAAGTTGAGGACAACATCCGAATCAGGTTGTCTGTTCAGCGTGATTTCCACCACATCGGGACCGATGGCACCGCCAACGACGGTCAATCCTTCTTGCCCCAACGCCCCAACACCTGACTCGGGGTTACTGGGACGAACTCGGAATCCAATCACGTCGGGCGAGATACCAAACTGCAAACCGGCCACGGTTTGAAACTCTGTCACTTCGACGTACTGAGAGTTGTTGCCCGTTGTTGGCCGAGTCAGCGCGACTGGTTTGATTGGTTGGCTGACATGAAAAGAATCCGAAACCAACCCCGTGTCGACATCGACCAAAATCGTCGACACCAATCCGGTGTCATCGGCATCAAACATGGTCACGTAGGTCGCATCAGCCGGCAAAGCTGCGGTTAGATCGGACCCCGCCAAACTCATCGTGAATGTGTCGACACTTCGCGACGTGTAAGACAGCGTCCGCCCATTGCCGAACATGTCAAACGCAAAGAACTCATTGTCCGTGTCATCAAAACCGATCAAACGTCGATTGACTGGATCGAACGTGATGTCAGCAACCGATGCCAAGCCTGAACGGCCGCCACCAATCAAAGTCGCCTTCGCCGTGTTCACATCCAAACTGGCCAAACGTCGCAACGTGTTGTCGCCACCACCTCGCACCAAGGTGTAAACGCTGTCGGTGACCGCGTCGTAAGCCAACCCGCCAACGATATCGACGTTGGTGTTTCCCAGACGAGTGATCTCTCCGTTGCTGGGGTTGATTCGGAACACCTCGTTGGCGCGGCTATCAACAGCCAACAAGTCGCCATCGTTGATTCGAGTGATACCATCGAGTCGGCTGGTGATGGGTTGGCCGAGCAACTCCACCAATCGTTGGTTGTCGACCTCGTGTGTTCCAAACTGAAACGCTTGAGACGCACGAACGTTCACTCCCGATTCTTGCGTCACGGTTTCTAACAAACCAAACGTCTTTTGAGGTGCGGTCTGCACCAAACCTTGTTCTGGTAAAACGCGAACGTGGTAGTCACCAGCGGGCAATTGCGAGAACGAGAAGAACCCGGCGGAGTCGGTCAGAACGGACTCTTCGCCTTCGTCCATCCTTCCATTGACGTTCTCATCCAAGTAGACGCGAACGTCGGCGGCGCCGTTCTCGGTGCCCTGGCGAGTGCTGTCTTGATTGAGATCAAGAAACACTTCGCCACTGATCGCCGCCAACAAATGACGGCTCTCGAGTGTCTCCATCCGGATGTTTCGCCGCCGTGCAAGTTTTCGTCGCTCTGACCGAACGCGAGCGTTTTTCGATCCGGAGCGGGACTGAGACGGTCGAGCTTTCCAAGGTGTACGTTTCATGATGAGACCAGCCATTCGCGTGCGATGTATCCCCTAATCAAGGGACCAGATAATTGCCCTCAGAATAAATGTCTGCATCCCGCCAAACAACATAGAACGCCCCTTTAACCCAAAAGACCGGAACAATCATTACCATTCCCCGCTCGGATTGAGCGAAATCCCTCGGATTCACGTTCGGATTGGTCGGTTTCTGGCAGTTATGCGTCACCCCGCCGGCAAACAAAAGCTGGTCCCGCGACTTGGACGATGCGTAGAATCGCCCCGCATTTCCGATCGTCATTTCGATCGGTCTGTGTCCGGGGCACCCCCGTTCCTCATCGTTCAACTCCCGCGTCCGGACGTTCGCCAACGTGATCAATCTCCAACGTGACGAATGCAGTTGTGTGTCAATTTCTGGCAAACACTTCCCGATCGCGGATGGAACTTCGATGAGTGTTTCCTTCAGAACAACCATCCACGCAGCGACACTCACGCTGCTGGCTTTGTTGTCTGGAGTTCACCATAGCCCGCTGGCATCGGCCCAAGACAACGGACCACGCCAAGGCCTGCGGGTAGGCTCTGATCGTGACATCGTTAGCAGTGGCTCTCGCTTGGAAGGCCCTCGGTCCGGCACAATGTTGCCGACGTCGGATCAAGTCGACGTGGCGCGAGATCGTTTGTTCGAAGACTTGGCCGAAGAGTTTGAACACTTCGACCGGTTGGGTAATTTGGTCCGCCGAGTCAGCCACTTGGTTAAACCCAGCGTGATCCACATCGAGGCTCACAAGACGCAAGGCAGTGGTGCGACAGCCGAGTCGTTTGATGAAGCCGGCAGTGGTGTCGTTCTCGACGTCGCCGGTGAATCTTGGGTTCTGACCAATCGCCATGTCATCAAGGGTGCCGCGTCCAATCAAATTGTGATGCGTACCAGTGACGGTCGACGTTGGGTCCCGGAAAAGATCTTGATGGATCCCAACACCGACGTTGCTGTCATGAAACTGTCACCGTCGATCGCGGGAATCGAATCAGCCGAGCGGGACTCGAT
>NZ_DDGH01000044.1:10302-32067 GCF_002337565.1 Rhodopirellula sp. UBA1907
GGGACTCGATCCGTCGCGGAACCAGCTCGTTCGCCAAGATGCCACCCGCCGCTCGATTGGCCGACAGCGACGAGGTTCATATCGGAGACTTCGTCATCGCCATCGGTAGCCCGTTCGGACTCAGCCATTCGGTCACGTTTGGCATCTTGAGTGCCAAGGGTCGACGCGACTTGTCATTGGGTGAAGAACGAATCGACCTGCAGGATTTCTTCCAAACCGACGCCGCAATCAACCCTGGCAACAGTGGTGGCCCGCTGCTGAACCTTCGCGGCGAAGTGATCGCGCTCAACACCGCGATTGCCAGCAGTAGCGGTGGCAGCGAAGGCATCGGATTCGCAATTCCGATCAATATGGCCGCTCGCGTGGCGGAAGAACTGATCGTTCACGGTCGCCTGCGTCGCGGGTACCTCGGCGTGACGCTGGACCCTAACTTCGCCGCCGCGGATCTGTCTCCGGCATCGGGCATTTACGCATCGATGAAGATCACACCCGACTTCGATTCGCGATTTGGTTCGCAAGAAGAAATCAAATTGGGTGGAGCACGCGTGAAGGACATTCGTCCTGGATCGCCAGCCGAATTGGCTCACCTGCAACGGGGCGACATCATCCTGCAATTCGATTCCATCAACGTCGAAGACGATGATCACTTGGTTGCATTGGCCGGCATGGCCCAGCCCGATCAACGACCGATCTCGATGGTGATCCTGCGAGATGGTAAACGCTATCGCACCGAAGTCACGTTGACGTTCCAACCCTGATCAGCAGGCTGACTACGGTCTAGCTCGTGACCACGGACTTGGCTGACTTCCACAGCTGATAGCGTCGCCAGATTTCATCGAACAGCACGCTGGCCAGCAATGCGCCGCCAATGAT
Source organism: Rhodopirellula sp. UBA1907 (assembly GCF_002337565.1). NCBI lineage: Bacteria > Pseudomonadati > Planctomycetota > Planctomycetia > Pirellulales > Pirellulaceae > Rhodopirellula > Rhodopirellula sp. UBA1907. Next base: position 11,176 of record NZ_DDGH01000044.1, read on the forward strand.
GACCATCTCCCATTGCTGCTCGATGCCCAGCACCACGATGGCTTTGTACAGGCATCGCATCACCGCGGCACCCGCGATCACGCCAAAGACCGCTCCTCGGCCGCCGCGCAGTGAACAACCGCCCAGCACCGCTGCCGCGATTGCGTAGAGCTCGTAGAAATTGCCACTCGAACCGGGCTGGACTGAATTCCATTCCAACAGGAAAAGAATCCCGGCAAGAGCCGCCTGCAGACCACTGACGACATATGCCATCACAATCAGTCGTTCGGTGCGAATGCCGCTGAAACGAGCCGCTTCTTCGTTCTCGCCGACGGCCAACAAATGACGTCCCGCCACGCTGTGTTCCAAAAAGATCCATGCCGCGAAGGCGACGATGATCAACAATACACCGGTGAACGGGAACGCGATCCAAGTCCACTCGGACCAAGACTCCGACGCTCCCGATAGCTTCGCGACCAATGGCAATGGGAATTCAAAAACGTTGCCCGTCACCGTCGCTTTGAAATCGGCCAACGCGCTGCCCAACCCGACTTGATCATCCCCGGTCCAAACTCGAGCCAAACCGCGATAGACCAGCAATCCACAAAGCGTCACCACAAACGGTTGCAGGTGAGCCCGAGTGACAAGCAAGCCATGCAAGGCACCGATGAACGCACCAGCCAACAACACCAACCCGCAAGCGAGCAACGGATTGGTGTAGCGAATGCGTTCCAGCGAGACTTCCGTGCCCGTTTGCAACGAGCGTGCCGGGTTGCCGCTCGTCAGCCAGACGTTGCCGTCTTCTTCGACTTGCCCCGTGAGGTAGACCTTTGATTCATTGAAAGCGCCCGCGTAAACGATCCGGTCACCCGCTCGGACCGGATCGATCCCGGTATCAATCCGAATTCGCGTGTCACCTTCGTCCGGGCGTTCAATCGCGGCGATACTTCCAATCGCATCGTATCTTTCGTAGCGCACATCGATGACTTGGACCATCATCACACCGCACAACGCAATCAGCGAACCGATCGACAGATCAATTCCGCCGGTGATGATCACCATGGCGACACCGATTGAGATCAATCCGTACAAACTGGTGTCACGGATCAGCGTCTTCAAATTCGCGGCGGCGACAAAGTTGCCTTCCAACCAAGTTGCAATGACCACAATCGCGATCAGCAACGCGAAGATGCCAAAATTCTTTCCACGCATTCTATTCAACCTTGGGCTATTCAACCTTGGGCAGGTTCGCCCTTTGCCACCGCGAGACGCATGATCGCCTCTTCGGTCAATTCCGATCTTGTCAATTCACCCGCGACACAACCATCGGAAATGACAATCACCCGATCGGCGATCGCAAAGACTTCTTCCATTTCGCTGCTGACCACCAAGACTCCCATGCCTTGGCTCGCCAACTGATCGATCACTTCGTAGATCTCAGATTTTGCGCCAATGTCGACGCCTCGTGTTGGCTCGTCGAGCATCAAGACCTTCACATCACCGGCCAACCACTTCGCCAAAGCCACCTTTTGCTGGTTTCCACCGGACAAAGAAGCAATCTCAATTTCTTGCGAAGCAGTCTTCACTCGCAGCCGATCGATCAATTCTGCGGCCGTTGCACGTTCCGTTTTGCGACTGCGGAACACTCCTTCTCGAGTCATCGAGACGATGGTCGCGTTGTCACCCACGCTGGATTGAATCAGCAACCCGGTCCGTTTCCGATCTTCCGGCACCAACGCCAACCCGGCTGCGATCGCGGAGTCGACACCGCCTTTGAGCGGTTCGGAATCGATCAAGATCTCGCCGCCGAACCGTTCGCGGACGCCGAAAATTGTTTCCACAATCTCGGTTCGCCCTGCCCCGACCAATCCGACGAGGGCGACCACTTCCCCACCGAGCACTTGTAGATCAACCGGAGGTGCCGCACGGGATCCGACCTTCAACCCCGACACGGTGAGTCGAGGTTCAAGACACTCTTTCGCGGTTTCGTGAGATCGACGCGTGAGATCGCGTCCAACCATGGCACGCACCATGGTGTCGTGGGTGATGTTGCCCTTCGTCAGCGTTTCGACGTGCTCGCCGTCTCGCAGCACTTCCACTCGATCAGCCAAACGAATGATTTCATGCAAACGGTGCGAGATATATAGGATCGCGACACCTTCTTCGCGAAGCCGTTCGATCAACTCGAACAACCGCAGCGATTCTTCTTCGCTCAGACTGCTGGTCGGTTCGTCCATGATGACCACGCGAGCATCAGTCGATAAAGCACGCGCGATCTCGATCAGCTGCTTGGACGCAATGGGGAGCGGCCCGACGGGAGCATCCGGGGACACCGACAAACCAACTCGATCCAGCCATGACGACGCGGTGCGTCGAAGCTCGGCACGATCCAGCAAGCCAAACCGAGAAGGCTCGCGACCGAGAAACAAATTCTCAGCAACGCTTAAATTGTCGTGCAAGTTCAGCTCTTGATGAATCAACGCGATGCCAGCATCGATCGCATCACGGGGACCGGACCAAGAAAGCACTTGGCCGTCCAATTCAATTTGACCTTGGTCCGGCGAGACGATCCCGGCCAGCACCTTCATCAACGTGCTTTTGCCGGCACCGTTTTCACCGATAACCGCGATGGCTTGGCCACCTTCCACTTCCATCGAAACATTCGACAGCGCTTGGGTGGAGCCAAACCGTTTACTAATTCCCGACAACCGCAAACGAGACGTTTGATCGGGTTTGTCCGCCTGTGACTGGATCACTCACCGTCTTCCGACGAGTCTTCCTTTTTATCGTCAGACTCTTCGGTGGCCGAACCCGCGTCCGCGAGTTCTTCGAGTTCTTCCAGCATGCTTTCCATGCGGTCTTTTTGACGACCTTCCGATTTCTCGATCGCTTGTTTCTGTGCCTCAATCGCCGCGTCGAATCGTTCCAGCGATGCGTTCATCTGAGCGACCAGGACGTGCATCAAAGGCTGAATTTGTGGATCAGCTCCTTCGATTTCAGCGTTGAGTGCAACCAACGTTTCGTCGGCCAACTTGCCAACTTTGGCTCCTTGTTGAATCGATGACATCAACCCATAGGAGAATTGAGCCATGGCTTGTGGATTGCCCTTCGCGTCCTTCAATTGACCACGGAAGTACGTCATCACGTCTTCGGAAAGATCGCCCGAGTCCAGACGCAGACCGTACTTGAACTGAGTCAGTTGCTCACGAACCGACTGGCCCATCTCGTCATCAACATCTTTGAACTCTTCCAAAATCTTGTCGATGACTTTGATGGCGTCGTCAAAGTTGCCTTCGCCGGCCAAACGATTGACCTTTTGCATCGCTTCTTCCAGACGCTGCTGGCGAGCCATTGATTCCTTGAAGGCTTCGCGATCCCACGTTCCTTCGATGACTTGTTCCAGCGGCTCGTCGAGGCTCATTGGGTGTCCGATCCACTCAATCAAACCGGTCTTGCCGACCAAGAATGCGGCGGGGATACCGTTTTGATTCGCGGCACGCATGTAGTCATCGGTCGATGAACCATCGGGATCGACCGTCAGTGTGTAAGCCGATGTCAGTTCTGCAAACGTGACGCCTTCTTTGCCTGGGTAATCACGTTCCAGAATGCCTTCGACTGTTTCCAAATCTTCGTCCGAGATGCTGACGATCTGAACACCATTTCCGCGATGTCGTTCTTGCAGCTCAACCAAGTGAGGCATGCTTTGGATGCAAGGACCACACCAGGTCGCCCAAAACTCAACAACGTAGATTTTGCCATCTTCGAAATCGGTAACGGGACCGAATTTCCCGAGGTCTTCGTGGATGTAGTGCTCAATGTCGAGCGAAGGCGCTTTCGATCCCACGGTCAACGTCGGCTCGGCTTGGGCCGCAACGCCGCCGGTCAAGAAGGCAACTCCGCAGGCGGCACCTAGCAGAGTCTTACGTGTCCACGCGACGGGGAGCGAAAAAAAGCGGGTCATTGAAAACTACTTTGCGTTTGTTTGGTGAAGGAAGAAAATCGACCGAGCGGTGCTCGAAACTAAGTCTGACAATGTCTGTCTGGCGAAAACACTCGCCCATTTGGATTCAAAGCGGCCGTTCAATCAGAAGCAGCCCCCGCGACCTCGTTGCGACGAGGATCTTCCCGCGGGGCGCAACACGCATACTGTAGTGAACCAAACGCCAAATTGTTCAGCTGTGCAATCGTTGTTCCCCCAAAGCGTACCAATCGGCTTTTTGCGAGTCGATAGAACCCATTTGGCTCTCGCGGGGTGTTTTGTTTGTATTGTCGGAGGGGTTCATACATAATACTCGTGCGGGTGCCCCATCCGCCGTCATCCCCGCACGACGTCCCCCAACGTCCCATTCTTCTTTCTCAAGAGCGCACTTGTGCTGCTTTCACTTCCACCTGGAATGCCGAGATCTGCCGATCAATCCGGAGCCTGCCTCTGGGCGTCCCGCGTAGCAGTCTTGTCGATGTTTCTGGCGATTTTTTCATTGCCCGTCTCCGCCCAATCTCCCACGGTGATACGGACCGCTGATGGCAAAACGATCACCACCAACGGTCCCATGCCGGCCCCTGGTGGACGTCCGCCAGGTGGCCCACCACCGGGCTCCAAACCCGATGGCAAGGATGGCGAGAAGAAAGAGGGCAATGGCGGCGAAGGTAAACCGCCCGAATCAGCCGCTCCCAAGGTCATTCGCCGTGACAGCGTCGAAGCCAAGTCCTCCGACCCAAGTGAATTGAAAGCCACCGTCGGCGACGACGGCAAAGTCGGCTTCCGGTTCCGCAATCAGGGATGGGTCGATTTGGTGCGTTGGTTGTCAGACATCTCCGAACAACCGATCGACTGGCAAGAGTTGCCCGGGGACACCGTCAATTTGATCAGCCCCTATCGTTTGACCGTTTCCCAAACAGCTGACTTGATCAACCGCCACTTGCTGGCCCGTGGCTACACGATGCTGGACTTGGAAGGCGGCATCGCAATTGTCAAAACCGACGCTGTGAATCCTGGGATGGTGCGGCGTGTGGACGCCAGCGAACTGAACGACCTGGAGGATCACCGCTACGTCCGCACGATGCTCGACGCGGGTTGGCTGTCAGCAGAAAAGCTCTCCGAAGAACTCAAAGCCATGCTCAGCAGCGCGGGCAAAATGATCCCGTTGGCAACCACCAACCGCATCGAAGTGATGGACGTCGCGGTGAACCTGCGGCAAGTCGCTCATTTGCTCGCCGAAGAACGCGACGCGGCCAGCCGAGACGCCTTGGCACCGGAGTTCCGTCTGCGGCACATCCCCGCCGAAGAAGCCAAAAGCATGCTGGAGCAATTCCTCGGCGTCGAGAAAAAAGACTCCGCCCCGATGTCTCAACAACAAATGCAAATGATGCAGCGAATGCAGCAGATGCAACAGCAGCAGGGCAAGAAGGGTGGCGACACAAAAGGCGATGTCGAAATCTCAATCGTCGCCAACACACGCCAAAACTCCGTGCTTGTCCGTGCTCCGCTCGATCGAGTCGCGATCGCCGCCGAGTTCATCAAACGCATCGACGTGCCCGGTGGATCACTCCGCAGCCTCACCGATGCGACATCGCGAGTCGATGTGTTTCGATTGGTATCACTGGATCCTGAAAAGCTGATCGAGATCGCTCAAGAGATGAACGTTCTCGAACCCACCACACGCATTCGCGTCGACAAAGACAACTCGGCGGTCATCGTTTCCGGCTCGGCCGCGGATCGCTTCATCATCAAATCGCTGATCGAACGACTCGATGGCGGCAAACGCCGCTTGGAAGTGCTGCAATTGCGCCGTCTCGGTGCGGCCGAAGTGGCGGAGTCCATTTCATTCCTGATGGGCCAAGAACCCGAAGAAGACGACAACAACTCCCGTTCGCGATACAGCTACTACGGATGGGGCGGAAACGATGATGACGACGATAAAGACAAGGACAAATTCCGTGTGACCGCCAACGTCGCCTACCGCCAAGTCTTGCTTTGGGCGAATGAAACGGAAATGGAAGAAGTCCGTTCACTGCTGATCAAACTCGGTGAACTTCCACCGCCCGGCGGAAGCGAACGGACGATGCGAATCATCGAAGCTTCGGCCACTCCTGAAACGCTCGAGTACCTTCAGCGTTTGCAACGACGTTGGCAACAGCTTTCCGGGACTGAATTGGTGCTACCGGATGCTGACGAATTCAAAGATCCGATCGATGTGATTGGCGAAGAACGCGAAGAAGAAGACACGAAAACCGAAGACGAAGATTCAACGGAAGAGACTGAGGAGGCTCCAGCGGTGATCTTGCCGCCGGAAACCGAACTCACCGGCATTGGTCAATCACAAAAGCAACTCACTTGGGTCAACGCTTTTTCCGATGACGGCGAGCCAACCAACTTGCCCAACCAGGAATCGACACCTGCAACCGACAGCTCGATCGCAACGACAACCAACGTTTCGTCCAAGCCAGCATCATCCAAGCCGAAGATCGAAATCAAGTTGGACGCGGCAGGCAATCTGATCCTCCGTAGTGACGACACCGACGCGCTGGATCGATTAGAAGACTTAATGCTCCAGGTCTCGCCACCAAGGCGTCCTTACCATGTTTTCCGTATCCGATATGCATCCGTTACCTACATCGCACTCGATCTGGAAGATTACTTCGAAGAGGACGGCGAAGACGATGAGGATGAATCGGATCGATTCTATCGCTACATCTTCGGCAGTGGAGATTCGGAAGACAAAGGTCCGAAAGGCCTGGATGCCGCAGGCAAATTGAAGTTTCTTCCTAACTCCGATACTGGCACTCTGATCGTCAGTGGGGCGACAGGTCAACAATTACAAACCATCGAAGAGCTCATCCGTTTGTGGGACGTTCCTGAACCGGTCAATCCGCGAAAGGTCCGGTACACAAAGCTGGTGCAGATCCAATATGGCAGTGCGGCGAAAATTGCCGAAACAGTGAAGGACGCGTATCGCGATTTGCTCAGCAGCAACGACAAAGCGTTCCAAGGCGGTGGTGGACGAGGCGGCCAACGTGGGGGGGCAAAGACGGCCAGTAACCGTGAGAGCGGCAGTGGATTGGAAGACAGCGAAAGCGGAAAAGATGGTGGCGGACAGGATTTCTCCTTCAACGGCAAGCTTTCCATGGGTGTCGACGAAGTCGGCAACACGTTGTTAATCAGTGCCGAAGGCGAGTCGCTGCTTGACTTGATCGCTGAGATGGTCGACAAGTTGGACGTTGCCGCGAAACCGGGAGGCGACGTTGAGATCATCAATCTCAGCGGAGGTGTCTCGGCCGAGGCCGTCCAGCGAGCCCTGGCGGCTTTGGGAGTTGAATCCGATACGCGTCCTTCACGGGATCGCAATTCAAATTCAGATGATCGTCGGCGCGACAACAATGACTCCCCGCGTCGCCGTCCATCTCGCGATTAATGAAAACCAGCGCCACCCAACGATTCTCTCGACAGGTCATTGCACGTGCTCATTGGATCGTTTTGGGTTGGGTCGTTTTTGCAGTCCTCTGCAAAGCGTTTTCGCCTTCTTGGAAACAAGTCGCCCTCGACGGCGACTTCGAGTATCTTCCAGCGACACAAACCAGCGTCGCGGGCGGCAAGTTGCTCGATGAAGCCTTCTTCGGCACGCGGGCACGCAGCCAAATGGTTGTCACGCTTTCTCGCGCCGAACAAGACCTGACAAAGACCGATCGTCTGATCGGCCTGGACTTGCTCCGCCGCCTCTATCACCGGCTCGGTGAAGTCGCTTGGCAACGTGCAATGCAACTGCGCGACGACAGCGGGGACGAGTCGATCAATCGATGGTGGGTGGTTGCCGCGCAGGCGTTTGACCAAGCAATCGAAATCGATTCGCAGTTCTACGAGGCTCTCGGCGACCGAGTCCCTGAGACTTCACCGACTCCCTACGAACCACGCATGGCGATCGCTTACTGGGACCGAGGCAATTTGCTCGGTTCGCAAATGGTGATCCAACCATCCACTGCACCGGAGACAGCCGTCGCTCCTGGCGACACCGCTGCGGAGACCGAACCGGACAAAAAAGCATCCTCCATTTCCGAAACCACCGCCCGTGTGGCCGAGGATCTCGAAGCCGCTTTGGTCTTGGACTCAGACCTCCCCATGTCGGTGTTGCCGATTTCAAAGCGGCCACTGAAGGACTGGGAACCGCTGCTGGATATCTACAGCTGGGAAGATCGCACTCTGGGTTCACAACTGAAAACCCCGCGAGCTCGCCTCGCTGTGCTGACTCTTTCCAGCGAACTGGCGGCAACGGGCAACATCGAACTGCTGGAACAACTGCAAGAGATCGTCGACGAAACGATCGCCTACAGCCACGCCTACCTGACCGAAGACGAACGTTCCGAAACAGGATCACCGCAATTGATCGTCACCGGTTCGGCCGCGATCGGCGGACAAACCCTTTCGGCCGCTCGCTCCGCCATTCAGTACACGGAGTGGTTCACGGTCGTGATGATCCTACTGCTGCTGTCCATCGTGTATCGCGCCCCGCTGCTGGTCGCCGTGCCTTTGTTTTCAATCGCGATCGCGGTGATGGTATCGACCGCCGCGGTCACATTCCTGACACAGTTGTCGCAATCCGGTTTGGTTCCCGGACTGGACGTGCAGATCTACACAACCAGCCGAATCTTTGTGGTCGTGATTCTGTTCGGTGCCGGCACGGACTACTGCCTGTTCTTGATCGCTCGTTTGCGAGAAGAAGCCGCTCAGTCACCTTGGCCCGTCGCTTGTCGCAAAGCACTCACGCAGGTCAGCGGCGCGTTGATCGGCAGCGCGATGACGACGATCGTTGGCTTGGGCATGCTTTGGTTTGCCGACTTCGGAAAGTTTCATCACACCGGCCCAATCATCGCGGTGTGTTTGTCGATCGGATTGCTGGTCTGCATGACGCTCACACCCGCATGTCTGTGCTTGTTAGGCCCCAAAGTCTTCTGGCCCACATCGGCCGGTCAGGTCAGCCGCGAACCGCGAATTCAGTTGATCGGCAATCGCAGCGTCAACGACAAGGACAGCACGCCCGGTGATCTCCTGTGGAACTGGATGGCGATCCAACTGACGCGTCGTCCGATGGTGACATTGCTGATTGGATTGGCGTTGCTGCTGCCACCGGCTTGGATTGGCTTTCGAAACGAACGCACCGTCACCTACGACATCAGCGGCCAATTGTCTGCCTCGGCCAGCACACGACAGGGCATGCGAGTGCTCGATCGAGAGTTTGGCATCGGCCAACTCGCACCGATCTCGGTGCTGATGCTATCCGAACAGCCAATGCAAAAAGAGGAACAAAAAGAAACCCTGCAAACCATCACGCAGGCGCTCTATCAAACCGAGGGCGTCACCGCCGTTCGTCATCGCAATGATCCGCTGGGTGATTTCCCTCCGGATCGCGAAATGAGTTTGCTCAGCAGCGAAGCCTGGCGTCGCCGGGCACTACAGAATCATCGTTTGACGCAACTGCACTTTGTGTCTTCGATGCCGCAGTACGCCGATCGGCTGATTCGAATGGACGTGATCATCGAGGAAGATCCGTTCAGCGAATCCGCTGGCAACAGCCTGAAACGAATTGAGGAAACCATCGCCGAGCAGACCGCCGCATTCGGTCAAGCCGGACTCAAAATCGATGCGTTCTACGCGGGCACAACACCATCCATCGTGGACCTCCGCGAAGTCACCCTTTCGGACACCTTTCGAATCAAGCTCGCCGTGATCGCCGCCGTTTTCGCGGTGCTAGTGCTGGTGATTCGGCGCGTTGCACTTTCGATCTATCTGATCGCCACCGTCTTGCTCAGCTACTACACCACCCTCGGGCTGACGTACCTGTTCTTTCGTTTTTGGCACGGACCGACGTTCCCTGGCCTGGACTGGAAGTTGCCCATCTTTTTGTTCGTAATCCTGGTGGCCGTGGGCCAGGACTACAACGTTTACTTGGTCACCCGAATTCTGGAAGAGAAACGCAAACTCGGTTCGCTCGCAGCGGTCCGCCGCGCGGTGGCCCGAACCGGCGGCATCATCACCGCCTGCGGCTTGGTCATGGCCGCCACCTTCATCAGCATGACCGCGTCGTCCTGGTGGCCCTGGATCACTCAGAGCTTCGCATTTCTCACCAGCGACAGTGCCGCGTCGCTCGGCGACCAAATTGCCAAGCAACCGACCACGCTGCGGGGAATCACGGAACTCGGGTTTGCACTCGGTCTCGGAGTGCTGCTGGACACGCTTTATGTGCGAACGGTCCTCGTGCCCAGCTTTGTGGTGCTTCACGACCAATGGCGAAAATCGTCGTCTTCCCAACGTTTTCAAAGGTCAAACGGGGCCTCAACCGATTGAAAAAGGCTCGTCTTCCGAGAAACGCCCTCGTGGCGTTATCCTGGAGCGATGAATGCGCTGTGGGGACAAACTTTTCTGACCAATATCAACTGGCTGTGGGTCGCCGGAGCGGCGGTTGCCGCCTGGATCGTCGTGGGTGCGATGAACCGACGACAAGCCCACCTGACGGGTCTCTTGCGGGACCACGTTAACCGCACCCAAGAGGCCCAACGGGCCGCCATCGAAGCCAGCAAAAAACCTTCCGAAGACGAGCCGGAGTGATCTCCATGACTAAAACTGTTTACATCAAAACCGTCGGCTGCCAGATGAATGTTCTGGACAGCGAAATGGTGATCGCCGACTTGAAACGTCACGGCTACACCGTCGTCGATTCTCCCGGCGAAGCCGACCTGCTGCTCTACAACACATGCAGCATTCGCGAGCAGGCCGAAGAAAAAACGTACAGCGCCCTCGGCAAACTCAAAGAAACCAAAGCTCGCCACCCCGAAAAAACCATCGGCGTGATGGGATGCATGGCTCAGAAAGACCAAGAAACGATCTTTCGTCGCGCCCCCTTTGTCGACATGGTCGTCGGTCCCGGACAACTGCACGCGATTCCGGACATGCTGACGAAAGTCACCAGTGGCGAAGGACGGCAGATGGCCGTTTCGCTGGGTCGCAAAGATGGCAAGCAAACCGTCGTCGCTCGCAGCCATGAAACATTCGATCCTTTGCGGGATCCAACCATGCGACCGACTCCCTTCCAAGCCTACCTGCGAATCCAAATCGGCTGCGACAAATTCTGCACCTACTGCGTCGTGCCCAACACTCGCGGTCCCGAACAAGGCCGATCGCCCGAAGAGATCGTTTCCGAAGCTCGCGTGCTCGCTGAACAAGGTGCACTCGAAATCACGTTGCTCGGGCAAACCGTCAACAGCTATCGCCACCGCGGACCGGACGGCGAAACCGATATGGCCGGTCTGCTGGAACGTCTGCACGACATCGATGGTTTGAAACGCATCAAGTTTGTGACGAACTACCCCAAAGACATGACGGCCCGATTGCTGGAAACGATTCGTGATCTGCCCAAGGTGTCGCCTTACTTGCACGTGCCAGCACAAAGCGGCAGCGACGCGGTTCTTAAACGCATGAAGCGAGGCTACACGATCGCCGACTACATGGAGATGTTCGAACGCATTGAAACGATCCTACCCGAAGCCTCGGTCAGCAGTGACTTCATCGTCGGCTTCTGCGGCGAAACGGATGAGGACTTCCAAAAGTCGGTGCAACTGATCGAACGCTGCCGATTCAAGAACAGCTTCATCTTCCAGTACAGCGTTCGCGAAGGCACCAAGGCCGCCGCCAACCTGATCGACGATGTGCCTCGCGAAGTTAAAGCGGCTCGCAACAACGAACTGCTGGCGGTCCAAGATCGAATCTCGAAAGAGGACAACCAAAAACTGATTGGCGACACCGTCGAGGTATTGGTCGAGGGACCAAGCAAGAAAGCCGACAAATCCGATCCGGATGCTCCCGTCGTTCAAATGACCGGACGAACCATCTGCGACCGGATCGTGGTGTTCGATGGCAACCGACGCCAAGCCGGCCAATTGATGGACATTCAAATCGATGACGTCAGCAGCCACACGCTGATCGGCCGCGTCAAAACAGTGGAAGTTGTCTCGCTCGGAATGCCGGGCTAGCTCCCAGCTTTTCGGGGTAGCCAAACTCGTCATGAGTTTCAGCCGCGACCGTGATTTCCGAAAGTCTTGGCGACTTCCGCTACCAATTGAACCCAACTAGCAACTCAGCCCTCAGCCCTCAGCGATTCCCTTGCTCAGCACTCAATCTCCCCCGATTCAAACTCGAACGCTCAACAACGGTCTGACCGTCGTCGTGCAACCGATGCCTTGGCTGCGAACCGCCGCGTACACGCTGTGGTTGCCTGCCGGGATCACAACCGAGTTGCATGGCTTGAGCGAAGAACAACTGGCCGACACGGAGTTTTTGGCTCGTCGCGATGGCCTGGCTTCGCTGACCTGCGAAATGGTCCAGCGTGGTGCCGGTGCCTACAACAGTCGCCAACTGGTTGCCGCCGAAGACAACCTGGGCATCGACAGCGGCAACTCGGCCGCGACCAGCGTCGCGGGTTACTCCGCACGCATGCCCGCGGACTCATTGCTTCCCGCCATTGAATTGCTAGCCGACGTCGTTCGTCGCCCACACTTGCCTGGCAACCAATTCGACGACGCCAAAATGATCCTGCGGCAAGAACTCGCCGCGTTCCAAGACGAACCGACTCAGCGTTTGATGCGTCGTCTTCGCGAACGCCAATACGGCCCCTACCTGGGACGAGGTGGATACGCCAGCGAAGCGAGCCTAGAAGCACTCAGCATGGACGACGTCCGCCAGTTCTACACCGATCAATATCATGCCGGTGGAAGCGTGCTGGCCGTCGCCGGCAACTTCGACGCCAAACAAATCTTTGACTCCATCGAGCAATCCTTTGGCGATTGGAAATCAGGCAAACGCCCTGCCCTGCCCTCCCCTGCCCCGATCGATGGCAACGAACACATCGAGTTGCCCAGCAGCCAAACGCACATCGGATTTTCATTCGATTCGATTCCCTACGGCAGCGATGACTACTTCGTCATGCGAGCCGGAATCGGAATCCTCAGCGATGGCATGAGCAGTCGCCTGTTCGATCGCGTTCGAGAACAACGCGGGCTGTGCTACAGCGTCTGGGCCAGCACACACACGATCGGCCAGAACGGTGCCGTGTTCGGTTACGCCGGCACCACGCCCGCTCGAGCACAAGAAACGCTGGACGTCAGCCTTCGCGAAATCCAGAACCTAGCCGACGACCTCGAACAAGAAGAACTCTCGCGTTGGAAAGTTCGCATCGAAAGCGGACTGATCATGGAGCAAGAATCGGCCGGCTCACGAGCCAGCTCACTCGCATCCGACCAATATCAACTCGGACGCGTCATTCCAACCGAAGAACTCGAAGCCAAAATCGAAGCCATCACCCTCGACCAAGTCGCATCCTATTTTCGCCAACACGGCCCGCGGCAATTCCGAATCGTGACCGTCGGACCGGAAGCCCTTCAAGGAGGCGAAACGCTCGCATGAACGAACTCAAATCAACGACCCTGGCCAATGGGTTGCGAATCGTTGCCGACATCGACCTGCGTGGTTACTCCGCTGCGGTTGGTTACTTCGTGCGTGCCGGTGCTCGTGACGAAACCGACATCGAATCGGGACTCAGCCACTTCCTCGAACACATGATGTTCAAAGGAACCGCTCGTCGATCGGCCGCCGACGTAAATCGCGAACTGGACGAACTCGGCGGTCAATCCAACGCCTACACGTCCGAAGAACAAACGGTTTACTATTCGTCCGTGCTGCCCAAGTACCAAGACCGAATGGTCGACTTGCTGACCGACATGCTCAGCCCGTCGCTCGACGCCGACGATTTCGCGACCGAGCGAAACGTGATCCTGGAAGAAATCGCCAAGTACGAAGACCAGCCTCCGTTTGGCGCCTTCGAACGAGTGATGGAATGTGCCTACGGACCTCGTGGATTGGGACGACGCGTGCTTGGCACGACTCACTCGATCGAATCGATGCAAGTCGAATCGATGCGAGCCTATTTCAATCGCCGTTATCGGCCCGAGAACATTGTGCTGGCCGCCAGCGGCAACGTCGACTTTGATGGCTTGGTCGCTCAAGCCGAAAAGATGACGCAGCATTGGCTCGACCGCCCTGCCCCGACGGATCTGGCCGGTGATGACCTCAGCACTACCCCCGAAGGCATCGAACTGACGCAGCACTTGAGTGTCCCCGATGCAGCGCAAAGCTACCGAGTGACATTGGGCGACGGGCCGTCCATGCAGTCACCGCTTCGCTACGCAATGCGGTTGCTGGCGTCCATCGTCGGCGATGATGGCGGCAGTCGGCTGTTCTGGGATTTGATCGACACCGGCCGCGCCGAAGTCGCCACCCTTTGGCCGCAAGAGTTCACCGACACCGGTGCCCTGTTCACCTACTTGGTCTGCGCCGCCGACGACATGGATTCCAACGTTCGGCTGATGAACGAAGTCCTTGGCCGAGTCGCCCGTGACGGCGTCGAACAATCCGAGCTGGACCAAATCATCAACAAGACGGTCGCCGGCTGCATCATGCAATCCGAACGCCCATCAAACCGCTTGTTCGGGTTGGGCAGTCGCTGGTTGTGCTGTGGTGACCACCTGTCGCTCGATGAGTTGCTGGACGCCTACCGTGGTGTGACAATCGAAAGCGTTGCCGAAGCCGCCCGAACCTACTTGGGCCAATCAGCAACCGAAGTCGTTGCCTCCTCCGCTGAACCGCAATCCAATTTGGTTGGTTGATTAAAAGATGAGCGACACGGTCCCCGAGCTGCTACGCCTGAACGATCGCGTCACACTGCTGCCCATCATCCACGGCAGTGGCCAGTTCGCCTGGCTGACCCGTCGGTTCATGCTCGAGCACAACTTCGATTGCCTGGCCGTTCCGCTGCCGCCGTCCTTCCAACAACCGGTCGAAGAAGCGGTCTTAGAACTCCCGCGTCCTTCGATCGTGTTGCAACACCCCGCGTCACAATCAACGTTCGAACCGCCGCTGCCCTTCAATCCTGAATTGTCAGCCGAAGAATATGGCGAGTCAGCCGACGAAGACGCAGATCCCCTGCCAAGCAGTTACGTGCCGATCGATCCATGCCAAAGCGTGATCATGGCGATCCGCGCCGCGATGGGCGAACACATCCCGCGGCACTTCATTGATCTGGAAACGAATCACTTCCAGCCTTTTTCGACCGTCATGCCCGACGCGCATGCGGTCCGGCACGTTGCGATTGAAAAGTTCGCCGCCGCAATCCTCCCCAGCATTCCTCCGCCGAGCGATGAACTGACTCGCGACCGAATGCATTACATGGCCGCCCAGCTCACAGAACTAGAAAAGAGCTACCAGCGGATTCTGCTGGTCACCAGCATCCTGCATTGGCCATGGATTCGCGATGCCCACCGACTCCTGCGAACCGACCAGGGCCGATCAGTTGATGACCTTGAAAACGAAGAGGTCTCCACACCAACTCGGCACAAAATCAATTCGAAGACTCTGCTGTTCTTGTTCGGCGAGTTGCCTTTCATCACATCGCTCCACGAACGTGCGCGAGCCGAACTGGAAGACGACGAAAATTTGCAGATCGACGGCGTCAAAGAACTGTTGATCGCCGGGCGACAAAGCTACCTCGACGACCTGGGCAACCGAGCTCGCAAGATCACGCCGTTGCTGCTTTCAAAGTGCTTGCAATACATCCGCAATTTGTCGTTGATCAACCGCCGGATGACACCGGACATGGTCACGATCATCACCGCCTGCAAACAAGTCCTAGGCGACCAATTCGCATTGCACGTCGCCGAGGTCGCGACCAAGTACGCCTACGCGGACGAACCGGGTGCCAACTCCGACCAATGGATCCCTGAATCCGATCAACCGATCACGCTGGGAATCGATCAAGCTCGCTTGCCCAATCAAGATGTCGTGTCACTGGTCAATCGTTTGCCAGGACCACCGATTTCGTGGCAAACGATCCAGCTTCAACGACGGCCCAGCGACAAAGAACGCCATGAATGGCAGCACAATTGGAACCCCTATTCCCAGTGCAGCTACCCGCCCGAAGACGAACGCATTGAACTGCTGAGAAACCGAGTCAGCGAACGCGCCCAAGCGATCATGGGCCAAGACTTAGCTCGCACTGAAAAGTTCACCACCAGCGTCAAAGACGGAATCGACATCCGGGACACAATTCGACATTGGTACGAAAAAGAGATCTACGTCAAAGTCATGCCGCCCAGTCGCGGGCAACTCGATGCCTGCCTGATGCTGTTTGACACCCCCGCCGACCCACGAGATTACCCCTGGCGCACGACTTGGTTCGCCGAGCACGAATGGGAATCCACGCTCGCGTTCTTCGCCAGTGACTTCCAGCAAGAGATGGTCGGCCCAGGCATTGGACTGGGGATCTATGGCGGTGCGATGTTCTTGTACCCGCCCGTACCGATTCGCGACATCTGGCGTGACCGTCGCTTGAATTTCACCGCGACGCTGGAAGAACGATTGATTGCCGCTGCCTGCATGCACTCACGCAGCAAACACGTCGCGATCATGAGCCCCCTGCCGCCCGGCGGCGGATGGAAACGTTTGGCCCGCCGGTTCAAGAAACACTTGGTTCACGTGCCGATGTCTTCCTTCAGCGACCAAGAGATCCAACAACTCCGCATGGTCCACGTCCTCAACGGCGGCGAAGTCCGAAGCTACGCCGCCGACTTCATCCGAAAAGCCTGACCGCTCTTCCAAGCAAAGTCTCAGCAAAACGATACGTTGTCACCATCGGCACGAACCAGTGAATGCGGGACAACATCGCTGAATTGGTTGGGCCAGTCCCAACGGGACGACACGTTGTCGCCACGGGCGTGAGCCCGTGGAGCAGCAGCAACTCACAACAAGAAAGCCCTGAAGGGGCGACAGGCGCTCTGACTCGCGCCAGCGAAAAGGGGACGGGGGTCTTTTCTGCTATCCTGTCATTGAACCACCGACTCCAAGATCACTTTTTCCCTACAGGCGTGCGTGATGCCTCGACAAAAACGTCTGGATGTGGCCGGCGGGATCTACCATGCGTTGAATCGCGGGAATGCCAAACAAAAGATTTTCCACAAGCCCGAAGACTACGCGGCCTTCGAGCGTGTGTTGGGCCAAGGACTGGAACGCTACGAAGTGCAAATCTACTCCTACGTCTTGATGCCAAACCACTGGCATCTCGTACTTCGCCCCGATCGCGACGGGCAAATGGGAAAGATGCTGCGTTGGGTCACCGCCACTCATACCCAACGCTATCACGCTCACTACCACACCGCAGGCGAAGGACATCTGTACCAGTCGCGTTTCAAGAGTTTTCCCATCAAAGATGACGAGCACTTCCTGACAGTGTGCCGATATGTGGAACGGAATCCAGTGCGAGCAAATTTGGTCAAACGAGCCGAGTTGTGGCAACACGGTTCATTCCACCGTTGGGCGAACCATTCCGACCGAGATCCAAAACTCTTGTCGGCCTGGCCAATCCGTCGCACGGCAAACTGGAGCAAGCGGGTCAATCAAGCACTCAGCGAAAAGGAGATCGGGATGATTCGAACAAGCGTCCAGCGAGGCCGCCCCTTCGGCGACATCGACTGGGTCGAAAAACTCGCTGACAAACACGACCTGTGGTCAACGCTCCGATCACGAGGAAGGCCCAAGTCGACCAAACGCACCTAATTGATCCCCGTCCCCTTTTTGCGTCTGTCGGCCTTGGTGTCATCCTTCTCAACAGCAGAGAAGCCCACACGAAATGACGCAAACGCGAATAGTCCTACCGAATGCTTACACAACACGAACCTCATTCGTCCGTGCTGTTTTTGTCCAGCGGTACAAATACGGTGCCACTCGTATGTTTGAACAAATCACTCGACAATTCGGTCGTGAAATCAAGGTGATAGTACGTCCTGTCGTCGGAAGAGGTCGCTGTCGCTCCTGCTGACAACTCCGCTTCAGTTTGTTGTGGACCTATCGCATTGCTGCGAACGATAACGGTGGGATACCAGATCCCACGAGGCGATTGCTTGAAGTTTTCAAAACGATAGGTCTGCTGCTGTTCGGCTGGAGTAACATTCGGTTTGTTTTCATCGATTTGACGCAAAGAATGCTGGGCCTGGACAGCGGCGTACCCAAGTTTCGGGTTAAGCCAGTACTTTGAAGTCTGGTGTTCACTCAGGTACGAGCGGGTCACAAGGATGCTTCCTTCCGGTCCATCCGTCGGGTCCTTGGTCAGCGTCATTTCGATCTGCACATACGAGTTCAAATCGGGATAAACATGAAATTCAGGCATATTGCCGGCATTCCCCATTGTCTGGGCGATTGAATGTCCATCACCCGCACGTACGGATTGGAAAGGTTCGAACACAGGCGAAGCCGGATTTTCATAGCTCGCATGATAAACAGTTCTCCCATCACAAAGCATGTCGGCAACTATCGTGTAGTGACTGAGTCTAGTCTTCCACCAACTTCGTAGTTCGCCTTCATTTGCAGGGGGCTGCTCGGCGAGAAACGCTCCGTACTCTCGATTGCTTTTGAAAAGGTCACGTGTCGGGGAACAAGAAGCGGTTCGCCATTGATCGCCGCTACGGTAAATTAGTGCTTGCGGTGAATTTGGCACGAATCCATAGGCGGCGACATAGTTGTCAAGTTCTCTCCGATTTCGATCGAGAATCTCCGCGATTCGCTTTAGATTCCTGGTCGGCATGCGATCCACGACACGAGCGTCGCGGGGAACACCGATTGCATAGATGTCCTGCGGCCCCGTTTCCGGATAGTCGATTTTCATGTTCAATGCATGATCGACATCTTCCTGGAATCGCATCGACACTGGAAGATTCGTTTCAGGATCGACACGGATAACAACCTTGGACGAAACACCCGGTAGTGTTTGAAGTGTGAGTTCGTAGTCGATCCATTTCTTGCCGCTGTCTTGAACGCTTTGCCGAGTTTGACTTACAATTCGATTCCCTGCAAACTCGTCACCAACTTGGTCATCTTGGCGAAAGATTGACGCAAAGACACTACTGATTGAATTGAACGCGCGTTCGTCATTGATTGGCACGCGATAAATCAGTTGTTCTTCTGCACTAAACTCGTACCGGACGCCTGTTCGATAATCGTCGAACCGACTTAGTTCCTTGCTGCGTTGAGCTGCGACGTCGCGTTGAAGCGACATCCAAACTTCCATTTTGTCCTGTTTTAGTTCACCGACCAAGCGAATCCATGGCATATCTTGAAGTGTCTTCACAACTTCGCCCCATGCTTGCTGATGCGTGGGCCAGAGTGCTACGCAAACAAGGACAATCGCTACCATTGCAGCGGACGACATGATCCACCGAAGTCGCTGCGAATGACGACCGAACGAGTCGATCGTGGCTGAACCGGGAAGCTTCCTACGCACAGCGTTCGCTAATTTCTCCGGAGCTTTGATAGGTGGAACATTAGAATCCATCATCAGCGTACGAAAAGCTCGCTCGTCATCGGTGATGTCTGAATCAGTCATCCGATTGTGAATATTCTCGTTCATTTCGGTCTCCTGGACTCGTTTAGTAAATGCGATGGAAGTGCATCGACAAAGGTGGGTCCAAGCAAACTTCTCAATTTTGCTCTTGCACGAAACAACAGCGACTCGGCAGCCTTTTGGGTGGTCGATGATCGCTTCGCGATTTCGGCGACAGACATGCCGTCGATGTACTTTTGTCTCAAGATTCGCCTCTGGTTTTCCGGCATCACCAGCAAAGCCGAGTTGACGACCTCTGCACGCTCAATCTGTTCCATAGCCTCAATTGGTAACAAGGCTGCGTCTGCGCGGTCCGCTCGCAGCAAATTGTCGTCGTCGACTGATTTGCCCGCCAAAGTGCGTCGCCAATACAACGCAACTCGTCGTCGTGCGATTCCAAATAGCCACGCGGACAATTCGCCCTTCTCGGAGTCGTAAGTGTCGATATTCTGAATCACATGCAACCATACCTCTTGAAAAAGATCGTCGGCGACGGTTCGCTTATGACACACCAAGCGGTACACGAATCCGTATAAAGGATCGAGATACTCTTGGTAGAATTCGTTCCAGGCATCGGCATCCTGAAGTTTCAATTGCTTAGCACGAAACGTCATTCCGTTCGGTTCCAAAAGTACAAATCGTTCGTCACGTCTACATTGTGCTTACACTTGCCTATTTGCTTTTTGCAGCAAAATCATTCGGCATTTCCCTAAAGAATTCCAGACTCTTCTCGGTTAACACCAACACTGTTTCTGGAAATTCGTACAGAACCATCAATGCAGCCCAACTCGCCATGCTTGCCAAGCATCGTCTCTGAGCAGCAGGCCCCAACACGCTGCCCTACTCGGCCCCTTCCAGACAAGTGACGAAGTCTCGTAGCACCTCTGACTTTAAGAGTGAACAGCGTATGACCGTTCGGTTGCAATATAGGGGTGTCGGTTGGCTGGAACCCTATCGCTCGGTCGTTGAGATTGGTTGTGCTCATGCCGACGTAGAGCCTCCGTCGGCGACAGGTGTTACCTACCAAATTTCGGTCGTTTTTTACGGCGTGAGGATCCGCATTAGGGGCTGGCACCACAGAGGCATCTCTAGTACTTGAAGAGTGCTTGGGAGCTTGCAGATTCCCATTCCCCCAGCATTCACGCAATCGCTCCTATCGTCAGCGATCGTGGATTCACACGACTTCCTGAAAGCTGGCGGGAGAAGATGGTTTTGATCGAACTCAAGCGAGCAATGAACGTCACTGCTAATGCCCCCTAGAACGAAAGAGCCTGATTTGCCGCAACGCCGGCGAATTGGAGCCATCGAAGTTGTTCTCGCGGCAAGCTACGGCGATTCGAACAATCACACTACTCATGTGAACGCTACACCAGACGATTTTGCGGAACATTCATTTCCGCAAAACCAAACCTTCCGTTTCGACCTAGCAACGCACGGTGAATAACTG
>NZ_DDGH01000070.1:0-7481 GCF_002337565.1 Rhodopirellula sp. UBA1907
TTATTCACCGTGCGTTGCTTACTACGACGACAACGGCAACAATCTGAGCAATCTGGACAGCTATCTTCGAATCTTTGATTCGTCCGGCACGGACATCACGCCCGGTGGCTACTACAACTATGGGTATGCAAGCAGCCCGAACGACTACGGCGGCTACGGTTGGGCCGACGATTATCTTTCATTCACGGCAGATCAGACGGCGACGTACTACGTCGGGGTCAGTTCGCAGTCCAATACGTCGTACGCCCCAACGATGGGAGGTAGCGGATACGGGCATGCGAGTTACACGGGTGCTTACCGATTGCAGCTGCTCACCGACTCCGCACCAACGCCACAATTAAGCGTTTCGGACTTGAGCGTCGACGAAAGTTCCGGGCTTGCCAATGTCGAGGTCACGTTAAGCGTTGCCTCCGCAAACGCGGTGACTGTGGATTTTGCAACCGCAGACGGATCAGCAATCGACATTGACGACTACTCCGCAACGAGTGGCACCTTAACGTTCGCCCCCGGTGAAGTGTCCAAAACGATTCCAGTTGTGATCCTCGATGACGAGATCATGGAGTCAATGGAAGCATTTTCGGTCACACTTTCCAATCCGGTCGGGGCTCCGTTGGCCGACGCAACCGCCGACATCACCGTCCAAGATAACGATCCCGACTTGGCTGGCGATTCGATTGGTTCTGCGAACGCAATTACGGTTGAAGCTGGATCAATGCTCGAAATTGATGCGACAATTGGTGACGGGCTATATGGAGACGCCGACGTAGATCTGTACCAGATCTATATTGCGGCTGGTCAGACCGTAACGATCGATGTCGATGCTGAAATCGACGACAATGGCGTGAGCCTCAGTAATCTAGACAGCTATCTGCGTATTTTTGACTCAACCGGATCCGACGTTACTCCAGGAGGCTACTATGAAAGAAGCGGCTATGCCTCGAGCCAAAACGACTTTGGGCAAGTCTTCAAAGACGACTACTTAACTTTTACGGCAGCAAATAGCGGTGACTACTTCATCGGCGTTAGCGCCCAGTCCAACGCATGGTATTCCGCTACGAATGCTGGTAGCGGATCAGGCCAGTCCGCAGGCACCGGCGTCTATCGGCTGCAACTGCTCGCCGATTCGCCCCCAGTCCCAACCATCACTGTGGCGGACACCCTGGTTAGCGAAGATTCTGGCAGCATTGAAGTTGTTGTTTCCCTTAGTAGCGAGCTTGCAACAACTGCATCTGTGGAGTACTCAACTATCGAGGGCACAGCCAGTTCAGGAGCAGACTTTCAGCTCGCTTCTGGATTGATTGAGTTCGCGGCTGGAGAAACCACTCAGTCTTTTACTGTCAATCTATTTGATGACGACGTCCTAGAGGGAGAGGAGCAATTCTCCATCCTGCTATCAAATGCTACAAACGCTGAGGTTGGCGGCGCGGCAGTTGTGACGATTCAAGATGCAGAACCTGATACATTTCAAGATGTTCGCTTGGTGCGAGACACTGGTTTTGACATCAATGATCGAGTCACCATCGACCCACGCATTCAAGGAACCGTCTTTGGAGATTTTGGCGACGCGACGCTCACGATCGAATTTGATCATGATCAGGATGGGACGGTCGATGGATCAATCGTAGATATCGGAACGGCACGCAACTTTGTCTACGACGCTAGGGTTTTTGACAATTCGTTTGCTAGCCAAGTGGGAAGCGTCTCTATCGCATACCGCCTTGCCGTTAGCGAAACAACAGGCGAGTTATTGGCGCTTGATTGGAATTCATTTGATTTCCAGCTTGAAACGTTGCCAAAATCTCTGCTGCGAGTCGAGGAACTCGAATACCAGAATCATGTAGCCGGTGACCCCACTTTGTCGTCCGGATTGACCGGACTCCACCTTTCAGGACGCGTGGTCGGGCCGGATTCGCGCACTCAGTTTGGTGCGAGTCCAGAGCAGCAATCAGAGGAATGCGATTCGCAATCTGAGCCTTTCTTTGGTGATAGCTTTGATTCCATTCAGGTAGGTTCCTCTTTTGCAAGCGAGAACTTTGACATCAGTTGCCAGCTTGGGGGAGCGATTGGGGCGAATCCTGGTGAACCAATCCCAGGCCAAATAGAGTCGTTCAAAATTGAAATTGATGTTGACGGTGATGGGGCCCCTGACCTCCAGGCATCCACCGACGGCGACCGCTCCTTTTTGAAGCGACTCTCGGAGAACAATGGTATTTCCGGAACGGTCGCTGCGCGTGTTGTTGAGTGGAGCGTGGAGATGGCCGCATTTTTGGAGGGAGACTGGAGCTCCATTTTTATCCACCCGACCTCTTCCCAAGGACCAACCGCAACTACGGCTGAGTACATTTCCGTCGAAGACGACAATATTCTGGGGGCTTTGGGAAATGTCGCAGCTTTGCGTGGTAGCTTCCCGACGGAAGGATTCAGTCTCGTGGAAGTGGAGCTTGACCTAGATGGCGACGATATGCCTGATTTAACGACGATCGCTGATGAGAGCGGTGAATTCGTCATTCCGCTGGATGACCTGCCTTCTGGAAACCATACGGTACGTGTCCGCGGGAAAGCTTGGAGCGATTTAGGTGACAGTGAGGTTGCTGGCCCATGGAAAACGATTTACTTCAATCATCAATCTGCTTCGATTGCATCGGTCGAAACGTTCGAACTGCTTGTCGATAGCGGTTCAGACGCCAACGACAGTTCAACAACGAATGCCACCGTCATCGGAACACTGAGCACCGGAAACGGAGAGGCAGTCAACGTCTACATCGACTTTGACAATGACTACGTTGCTGATGTGACGATTCCAACTGAGGCCGGCGGCATGTTCGTCTATGACCCAGGTTCATTGGCGGTTGGCTACCAATCGGTACAGGCATGGACAGGGGCCATACCAACGTCTGGCAATTCGTCCCAATCCACTTCTCCTGTGGAAGTTCACTTCACCCTAACGGACACTGTTTCAACAACTCCCTCACTCCAGCTATCCCTCGCTGACGACACAGGGCAGCCCGATGACTCGATCACTTCCGATTCGCGTATCGAGGGTCAATTAACCGGAATCCAAAACGTTTCGAATCAGACAATCGAGTGGGACACGGATGGTGATTCAATTGCCGATGGGCAAACACGAACTGATGAAACCGGAAGCTTTGAGTTCGTGCCTACACTCACAAGCTACGGAGAACATACGGTTGACATCCGAGTTGTCGTATCGGATGAGGATGGATCACCGGTTTCTACGAGTGAATGGGAAAGCACCAGTTTCACATGGACAGAGCCTGACCGCACAGAAGAGACTGTCGCACAGCAAGCAGACTCAGGTGAGGACGGGTATTACGGCGATGGTTACGACTACGATCCGTACGAAGGCAACGAGAGTTCCAACGATTACAATTCATCGGTCTATCAGAGCCAGGAAAACGGAACTATTCATGGCCAAATTAGCGGGACGGAAACAGGCGACGTCGCCATCGTGGAAGTTGATACTGATGGCGACGGCACTGTGGACGTCTCGAAGGTGCTTACCGAGGATGGTCCGTTCGACCTAACTGTTTCTGAATCCACAATATTGGATTCAAACGCCATCTCACGAATCAAGATCATCCGAAGTGATGGAGACATCATTGAGACCGAGTGGGCGCCGGTTTACGACGACGGTGGCTACTACGGGGACGACAGCGACACTGAGGGCGCCGGATCGGATTCCCAGCAAACGGAAGACGAGTCAAACTACGCCGAATCGATCTCCAACGCTCACGAGGATCGGGCAGAAGCCCTGAGCGATGCCGACGACGCTTATGCCGAAGCAATCGAACAGGCGGATCTAGACTTCCAAGCCGCCGAAGACGCAGCCGAGGTAGCTTATCAAGCAGCACTCGGTGCCTTCACGGGTGACTTGACAACGGTTGATATCGAACCGATCGATTTAGCTGTCGGGAATCCGCTGACCTTCGTGTCCGTCCCCGGCAACAACCAACAGCCAACACCACCACTTCAGGCACCAACGTTCACCGGACCTGCCTATGATTTCGCTGGCGACGCGACCTACCAGGCCGAGACAGCCCAAGCGGAAAGAACTTCTTCGATGGCGCAGTCAGCTGCTCGTCAAGCTCGACGAAACCAGGACCGCTTGGCTCGCGAAGCATTCGACAACGCCCTTCGCAGTCAACGTGAATCAGACAGTGAGCAGCGGCAGCAGATCGCCGATGACAACAACGTCCGCCTCAACGACAACAACACTGGGGGAGAGAACGGGACCACCATCACCGACATCGATTCGGCAGCCCAGACTTATAACGATGGAATGCAAGGTGCGTACGACACATTCAATGAGAAGATAACCTCCGCTGCAAAATCCAGAAGCAAGACACAAGAGTCGGAAAGCAAAAAACTCAGCAAGGCGTACGAATCACACCGCGACAGCTACAATAGCGCTGTCGAGGCTGCATATGACGAGTACGCGGATGCGCTGGACACGGATCCGCCGCCATCAGACTCTGAGCGAGAGCAAGCACGCAGAGCTCGCGATCAGAAGATCCTTGATGCGGGAAAGCAGCGAGACCTCGACAATGCGGAAGCCAGTCACGAATACCAGATCGCAATGATCGACGCGAACAAAACCTATGCTCTGGCATACGTTAACGCGCAAAAGGCATACTCGGACACTGTGCGTCCGTTGCGAAAGGACTATGAATATGCATTGGCCGAGCACGCCAAAGACGTTGCAGACCGTCAAATCAACGCGGATGCTGAGCGTGAGCAGTCTCTCGCCGATCTGACCCATGGATCCAACACTGCGATCGCAGACGCACGAAAAATTTATGAATATGCCCTAGCGGCGAATGCGCATGCGGAAGCAATGGCGCTTCGTGACGCGGTTGCCCAGCGTGGTGTCGATCTAGCTCGTGCCAAACGCGACGCCATGCAGCGATGGAACAGTGCGGTTGCGACTCCCTGGACCGCCTATCAAGTGGACCTGTCTCAAAACCGCTTGGATCTTGCCCTTGCAATGCAGACGGCCAGCAGTACCCATGCAACGAGCGTCGCAGATGCCCAGAAGAAGCGGGCTGAGGACATTGCAGATGCCGACCGCGACCTCACTGTCGCGCTGGAAAACCAGAAACACCAAGCTGCCCCAGCGAAAATTGCATCGAAAAAGAAGGTTCGCCAAGAGACAGCCGCCGCCAAAGAAGGCAAGGCAAAAGCTCTTGCCGACGCTCGTGAAAAACTTGCCGAAGAGATGGCCGAAGCGTCTCACGAACTTGCCACGGACGGGATCGACTCGCAGCACACTTATGCCACAGCAATTGCGGACGCAAGCTTGGCATACAGCGTGAAAATGATCAACGCACGAAGACTTTACAAAGGGATCCGCCCTAGTACAGCTGCAAGTGCTTGGTCAACCTATGCCAAGGCCACAAACGATGCATACCGAACGCTAAGAATCGACTCCATCAATCAGTGGGCTACCTTTGCTGGCAAAGCTCGCAGTGCTTGGTCGGACTACAACGCCTCAACGCAAGAGGCGGAGGGTGAGCGCAGAACCTCGATCGCTGACGCGCAAAACACTTTTGCGGATGAGTCTGCCGCTCAATCGACGGGTGATGCTATCCTGCACGTTCAGCAAATTGCCAGTCATCGAAAGGCGATCAATGCGGCAACACTGACCTATGTCCAGTCAGTTGCACCAGCCAACAAATCCTACGACGACAAATTTGTTCAGGAAGCAGCCAACACATCGGTCGATGACGCTCAATCGCTAAAAGACTACTACTACGACGAAGCCAATCGATACAAAAATGCCATCGGTATCTGGCACGCATCGACCAACACAGTCTGGACTCAGTACTTCGTCAACATTGCCGCGAATAACCTGACATGGGCCATCAACGTTGGAGCGGCCGAGCTAGAATTTGCTCGTGACATCCGGACTGCAGACACGACCCGCCAAAACACTCATTCTGATGTGTCCCGGGGTATGTGGATTGACACGGCATCGGCACGGAAGACTCGAGAAGACAGCCTGGCAGATCAACGAGTGACCTTCGTGACTTCGATCGCACAAGCAGAGGCCGCTGCCGCGGACATCGGAACAGATGTCGGGGGAGAACGCGTTGATGACCAGGTGATCCGGGATGAAGAAGCCGCCGACGCGCAACGAGCATTCGCGGATGCCCATGCGAATGACGCTGCCGCAGCGGAAAAGGCGTACCAAATCGCTATGATTCACGCGAACACCGATTACTCCAACGCATCGATTTCTGCAACAGCCACGTTGCAAGGTACCATCGGTGATTCATACGAAGATACGTATTACGGTGAGTACGAAGACTACGAGGAAGAACAGCAAGCGTGGGACGAGCATCAGCAAACAGTCGAAGAAGCCGTTGAAGCTTATAATTCTGAAATGCAGGATGCGACCGACGTTTACAACACGGCCGGAAGCGATGCAACCGACGCCCTTCGTGAATCGCGACAAGGCCTCTTCAAACGCTGGGCTGAACACCAAGCTAAAAACCAGCAATTGCAAAAACAGGCAAAAATCTCTGAGGACGAAGTTGAACATGTCAACACGCTAGGGACCGCGACTCGTGACCTCGCTCAAAAAATACTCGATGCAACACGGAAATTTGCCAACGATCGTGCAGTGTCCCTGAGTGGTTACTCCACGACCGTCAACAACCTCTACCCCGCCGCTGCAACGTCGCGAACGTCGGCAGACAACCTGCATCGCTCCCAATCGACCATCGCGGGCAATAGTTACGATCGATCGGTCTACATTGCGGATGCTGCTAAACGTGAAGATGACATTGCCGTTCGCGGCATCTACGAAGCCGGCTGGTACACTGCATTGGCAATTTTCAATGCCTCGTTGCTCGGAACTGGCGACCCGCTGGCCGGACCTGCTTCGGATGCGGCCAACGCGGAAGCCACTTTCGCCAATCAGGTAAGGCTCGCTCGTGATGCTTATGAAGACGCCATTTCAATTGCGGGGCTCGCTCGGCTCAACAGCGTCCAGTCTGCTGAACTTGGTCGAATTCAGCAGCTGAACCTCGCTGAACTGGCCTACACGAACCTGACGGCACCGGCTCAAGCTGCCTACTCGATTGCAACCGCCATAGCTACCAACGCAATGGCCGCAGCAAAGACGATTGCTGAAGCGGAGTACGACAAAGCGGTGATGGATGCCGAAGCTGATTCAAACGATACATTGGCATCGGCTGCGAAGACTCGAGATGGCGCGATCAAAGATGCTGATGACGGTCGTGCAACAGAGGTCGGCGATGCCTACGACAACTTCTTCACCAACGAGGTCGACCACCCCACGTGGACGGACCGCACTTGGCATGACATCGACGCCGCAAATTACGGCTACTACGGTTGGGGCTGGGGATACTACGGCGGATATTATGGCGGGTACTATGGAGGCTATGGATACGGCTATGGAGGGTATGGATACGGCTATGGAGGGTATGGATACGGCT
>NZ_DDGH01000045.1:0-4600 GCF_002337565.1 Rhodopirellula sp. UBA1907
GGGAGAGGTACGCCGTGTGTAAATCTGCCGAAAAGCGGCACTTAAAAACTGCACGACCTCTAAGAGGGGAAGACCGGGCGACTCGCGCCGCTCCGCTGGGAGCAAATGCAAAGCAACCGACCGTTCGGTCTTCATTTGAAATACACTGTGGGTTTTCATTCCTCAGGATGCTGCCTCGATGTCGAACACCTTTCCTCGTCGCCAAGCGTTGTTGGCGGCCACCACGGTCGCCGCACTGCCCACCTCGCACCTTTTCGCGTCCGAGTCACCCGCGACGCTGACGGCGGCAAATTCGTTGGTCGACGCGATTCCGACGCCTCCGCTGGCGATGAACACCAGCACGCTGCGCGGGCACAACTTGACCGTGCCCCAGCAAATCGAGGTCGTTGCCAAGGCTGGGTTTGATGGAATCGAGCCATGGATTCGCGATCTGCGAGGCTATGTCGATGGTGGCGGCAGCGTCTCTGATCTAAAGAAACAGCTCGACGATGCGGGACTGAAAGTTGTCGGCGCAATCGGTTTTGCTCGTTGGATCGTCGATGATCCCGCGGCACGCAAGGCTGGTTTGGACGAAGCCAAGCGGGACATGGAGTTGGTCGCTTCGCTCGGAGGCAAACAAATGGCCGCTCCTCCGATCGGTGTTCATCGAACCGAAGAACTCGGCGATGGCGGTGCACCTTCGCTCGAGACAATTGGGGAGCGTTACCGGGCGATTTTGGAGCTTGGTGACACGATGGGAGTGACACCGTTGCTGGAGCTTTGGGGATTCTCGCCGGTGCTGCATCGTTTGGCAGAATTGGCTTACGTTTCGACGGCGGCAGCTCACCCGTCCGCTGCGGTGCTGCCGGATTTCTATCACATCTACAAAGGCGACAATGACATGTCGTCGCTGGGCATGATCGAAGCGTCGCGCATGCCGTTGTTCCACATCAATGACTATCCAGGTCAGCCCGGCATTGATGTGATCGCTGACAAAGATCGCGTGTACCCGGGCGATGGAGTGTGTGACTTGGTCGGCACCATTGCCATGTTGCTTCGCAATGGATTCGTCGGCACGTTTTCGTTGGAGTTGTTCAACCCCGGGTATTGGAAGCTGCCCGCTGACAAGGTTGCCGCGGAAGGTTGCCAGAAATCGCGAGACGTGATCGCGAAAGCGGTGGAAGCAGCGAAGCAAGACGCAGCCGTGCAGGCTTGAACCGAATGAAACCACTTTTCGCCTGGGGACGACGGCACGGGTTTCTTCTGACGTTGGCGGTCTTGTTCGCGATTGGATTCACCGCCGCCGACTATCTTCGGCCGGTGGCGGAACAGGATTGGCTTCGCAGTGCGGTGGTGTTTGCCGTGATGTGGGCCTCGGGCATGACCCTGCCTTTGCGTTCGGTGACCGATGCGGTGCGGCGGCCGACCGCGGTGTTGGCAGCGGTCAGCCTCAACACGGTGGCGGTCCCTTTGGCCGCATGGTGGATTGCAGGGTGGATCGCACCTGAATGGAAGTTGTCGTTCTACGTGGCGTCGTTGGTGCCATGCACGCTCGCCTCGGCAATGGTGTGGACACGCCGCGCCGGCGGTGACGATTCGATCCCGATGCTGACCACGGTGGTGACCAACCTCGCCTGCGTTGGTGTGATCCCGCTGGGATGGTGGTTGGTCTCGGATACCGAAGCGGTGGCGGAACTCACTCGAGGGCTTCAGAAGATCGGCGCAGCAGTCGGGAGCGGCGGTAGCGGGACGGGTGGCCAGACGCTGGCGAGTCAAGCGATCAAGTTAGGATTGGTGGTGGTGGCTCCGCTGACCTTGGCCCAGTGCATGCGGCATTGGGGATGGGCCGAGTGGGCGGATCGAGCCAAGCCGACGTTGTCCTGGGCGGCTCAGGGAGGCATCCTGATCATGGTGGTGTTCGGTGCCGTGACCACCGCCGACAAATTGGTTGCCATCACGCAGGAAGGCGGTGCAGCGGTCTTTGCCCAATTGATTGCCGCCGCATCTGCGATGCACTTGGTGTGTTTAGTAGTCGGGATCCTCTTCACGCGATGGATCTTGCGTCGCGGGCCCGAGACCCAAATCGCGGTGGGGTTCTCGGCCAGTCAAAAGACACTCGCGATCGGTTTGCAAACATCGATGGACCTGGGCGTCAGCGTGTTGCCGATGATCATCTATCACATCACTCAATTGGTCTGGGACACCGTCGTCGCCGATGCATGGTTGGCGAGGACAAAGAAGGATACGGCCGAGTGATGTGCGGTCAGGTTTTGTGTGAGCCGTTCGAAGTTTGAGATCTCCCCCGCCTTTTCCAGTGCGTATCTTTTCAGTCACCTCTCCCCCGACGAAGTTGGGGGAGAGGTCGGAGCAAGCGTTCAGCGAGATCCGGGTGAGGGGGCCTCGCGATTTGTGAAGCCAAGTTTGCTGTGCGTGGCCCCCTCACCCGAACAGGGCCTCGATCGGCCCGTTCGACCTCTCCCCCAGCTTCGCTGAGGGAGAGGTGACGCATTGATTTAAACCACGAATCAGCGCCTGCCAAAATCGCATCACCTCGAAGGAAGCCAAGAGCAACAAGTGACCAGCCTAGCGGTGCGGCGCGAACTGCCCGGTGAGGAACCGGAGGGCTCGTGCCCTGTCTTGACGGGGATGACAGGCTGGAAGCCTATCCCACACTCAGAGCAATTCATCCCAGCTCAAGCCGAAACGATGCAGGTACTTTCGCAGTCGGTCGGCGTCGTTGGGTTTTGCCTTCGCTTTTCGTGAGACTGCAAACAAGGTGCGGCCGGCGTGCGACAGCGACCGGCTTTCGCGGCAAACTCGGATGACGTCGGCGAGCTGCACTCGGTCGAAACGATCCAGCTGTGCAATCTGTGTTTCATCCAAGCAACTCGTTAAGACGTCGTCGTCACCGTGAGCATCCGTGGTTTGCCAGCTTGATCGCAGCCTAGCGATTTCCTCGTGGATCAACTCGATGGTGATGCGTCCGCCTTCGGCAAGTGTCCCCATTCGTGTCACGGCCGCATTGAGGTCTCGAAAGTTGGCGTTCCAAGGCGTCGCGGGATCCATCGCGAAATCAAGGAACGCTTTGCGAGCCTCTTTGCTGATTGTGACCTTCTGGCCGTTGCTGCGAGTGAACTGCTGCAGTTCGTAATCCAAGTTGGGATCAATGTCGGCTCTTCGTTCGCTGAGTCCGGGCAGTCGAAACGACCAAAGGTTGATTCTCGCAAGCAGGTCTTCACGGAACTTGCCTGCGCTGACTTCGGCCATCAAATCGCGATTCGTTCCCGCGATCAATTGAAAGTCGCTGTGAATGCTTTGGTCGGAACCAACCGGGGTGAATTCCTTCTCTTCGATCGCTCGCAACAACATGGCTTGTTCATCGAGTCCGAGTTCGCCGATTTCGTCAAGAAACAGCATGCCACCATCGGCGGACTTCAGCAGTCCCGCACGCGCGGAGTTCGCGCCCGTGAATGCACCTTTGGTGTGGCCGAACAAGGCCGACATCGCTTGTTCGCCGCGGATCGTTGCGCAGTTGATTTCGACGAACGGGCCGCTGACTTGCCGTCGGCTGTGCTTGAGTTCGTAGATCAGTTTCGCGAGTTGCGTTTTGCCTGCACCCGTTGGTCCCGACATCAGGATGGGGGCTTTGGTTGCCAAGGTGACTTTCTCGATTCGATCGATCAATGCATTGAATGATTCGTCTTTCGTTTCGATGCCACGTTTGAGGATCGAGCGTGCTTCGTCGTGCTCTTGCCGAAAACGCTTGGCCAGTTCGTCGTAGCGGGACAGGTCCAAGTCGATGATTTGGAACGTCCCTTCAACCGATGCGGCTTCGTCTTGTTTCGATCGGCCTCGTCCTGGTGGCGGCGACGTTTGAATCAGACGTCCAGGCAGGTGCCGGGACTCCGTCAGCAGGAACAAGCAGATCTGTGCGACGTGCGTCCCCGTGGTGATGTGAATCAAATAGTCTTCGGCGTCGGTGTCGAACGCGTACTCGCGAGAGAACTGATGCAGCCCCGCGTAAACCTCTTCCAAATCCCAAGGGTCTTTGAGTGTGACCGGATGAGCTCGCACGGACGTTTCGGGCGAGACGGTTTCGATGTCCTGAATCACCTGATTGGCAAGCTTGGAATAGCGGCGTTCGACGATCAGCTCGAATCGATCGACGATCAAGTCTTCTTGCTGGCAGATCGCAACGGTCGGACGCCACGTGGCCCATCGATCACGAGATTTCCGGGGTTGATCCAAATGGACTCCGAGGAAACCGATAACGACACATTTCTTGCTCATAGACCACAGTATAAATAGCGATCGGCGAGGATAGGCAGCTTTGGTTGTTCGTGCCGCGTTTTAAGTAGCCTGTATTTCGTAAGTGGTTGCAGCATAGGTCTTTAAGAGAATCGTGGTCGGTTTGGCACAGGCGGTGCTTCAGCAGTTCGTAACAACAACCACTTTTCCTCCGTTCGAGATTCACATGACGACTTCGACCAAGACCCGTCCCAGCACGGACTCGCGAAACCAGTACTCCGGCCCCGGAATGGTTGCCACCGGCGAAGCGACCGCATTGCTTCGAACGGAAACGACCCCACCGATCCGTGTCTTCGGAACCGAGTCCATTCGC
>NZ_DDGH01000051.1:0-3904 GCF_002337565.1 Rhodopirellula sp. UBA1907
TCCAAAAGGACCGCCAAGCCGGACCAGGCTCCGTTCGCGTCCGATTGAAAAAATAGTCGACGCCACTTGCGACATCGTCTTACCAAGTCATGTCGAAACAAAGCCGATCCGGCGTCCTCTCGTTCTTCGACGCAGCGTCCTTCACC
The DNA here is from genome assembly GCF_002337565.1 of Rhodopirellula sp. UBA1907. Classification (NCBI taxonomy): domain Bacteria; kingdom Pseudomonadati; phylum Planctomycetota; class Planctomycetia; order Pirellulales; family Pirellulaceae; genus Rhodopirellula; species Rhodopirellula sp. UBA1907. The sequence goes on from NZ_DDGH01000051.1 coordinate 147, forward strand.
ACTGAAATTGCCTCTCCGATTCGTGTTTATTAGCGAAGATCAGTGTTCGTCTAAACGTCTGCTGGAGAACACTAATCTTCCCTCGGTCTCCCGCTTGGTTTTTCGCTGAATCTTGAGCGTGATTGAATGTGTTGCCGCCCATAGCGGACAGACTGATCGAGCGAAGCGAACGTCGGGACGCGGCTTATGAGACCAGGAGGTTCGTTCGGTGAGTCCGCCAAGAGATCTGCCCGAAACCAAGAGTTCTCATAACCATCTCGAATTCGACGTCAATCTCAATCGCTATCTTCCCCAATGCCGGAGTCGTTTTGCATCGAGCCTTCATCTTCGACGATCAAATCAGCACAGTTTCCCGGTCCACGAAGCGATTGGTTGCGAGATGCGGAGCATCTGCTCCGCTCAACCGAGCTTTTGAAGTTTCAAACAACGATTCTGAACTTCGTACTGATCATTGTTTTTGAAACTGCTGTCGTGACCGGCGATGATTTGCCGCATTCGACGCGTTCGTGCAAATGCCCTTGCCTTCGAGTGTTTACGACGAAGCAGTGAAGCCCGGCGAGATACAATTGAAAGAAGGCGAGCAAAGTATCGCGAGCAAATAGGCAAACCGATCTGCAAAACTTTCTTTTAGAGGCGAGGTCCGGGAATCCACGTCACTGCGAAATGAGCTCGATCATTTCGCTCCGCCGCATCGATGTCTTCGATTCCAAAGCCGTAGTCGAAGCGTGCAATCAGCCGATCGCTAACCTGGAACCGCATCCCTACGCCGGTGCTCACGGCAAATGTATAGGCGTCTTCGCCTGCCAATGGCTGGTCGACGTACCCGTTTCCCACGTCAACAAAGCCATAAGCACGCAATGTCTTTGGTTCCTCAACTGTACCGCAGCGATAGGTTTTGGGACCGAATTCGAAATTTGCAATCCAGCCATGATCGGCGTTGTAGGCGCGACTGTCGGTGCCACGAATCGTGTCGTATCCACCCAATCCCAACGTTTCGCTGAACAGCAGCCTTTCCGAAGAAGCTTGTCCAGTTAGTCGTGTTGTCAACATCCATTCCCGTCGCGCAACATCGGCACGTTCGTAACGTAAACGACCATACACATAGTCAGGCGAAGCACCAGGACGGATCGTGTTGAAGGCATCCGAGGAGTGACTGCCCGTCATGCCGCCTCCCGGGCCAATGAACAGATCCGCACGAAACAGTCGATATTGATTGACGTCAATTCGCTCAAAGCTGTCGTAACCAAGACGCAATTGAAACAGGTCGGCAACTGAGTCGCTGACCTGGCTTCCCGCAAACTCCAAGTTATTGTTCGTTGACTTAAAATCAAAACCCGCACTCAGGTTTCGACTATGAAATCGATCGCGGGACAGATGCCGGATCAGTTGCCCACCGAATTGATAGCTCTCACCGTCTTGGGCGAACCCGCTATCCATCATAGGAGTCACACCGGCCCAACTGCCGTACCCTTGCAACGAGAACTCGCGACTGAGCGGCTGATCCAAGCTAATTGAATGAGCACGCAGCAACGCAAACTCTTCATCGGTTGTGAATTGGTAGCCCAGGATGCCACCGTGTCCGAGAAAGTTCCCGTATTGGAAACCGGCGAAGAACCTTCCGTAGTTCAACGTCGACACTCCGCTGTCATCAATCCCCATGTAGCCTCGAATCGGACACAGGTCTTCGATTTCATAGATCACGTCGGTGGTTCCCGCCTCGGTTCCCTTGTCAAAATCCACGCTGACTCGGCGAAACGGGTTCTGGTTCATCCAAAACAAATCGTCTTCAATGTGCGGCTCATACAGTCGATTGCCACGGTGGGTTTTCGCAATCCAGCGAGACGCGGGCTTGCAATCAAAATGCTGGCCGCTGCGAACCATCACGCGACCAATCCGAGTTTCCGTGACAACGAGATACAGCGTTCCGCCGGTGATCCGTTGCTCAGGGATCACCACATCCACGATCGGTTGCTTGCAACGCTGGTACTGCTTGATGATATCGCGTGACAATTCATTGATGCGTCGCAGCGTGATCGGTTGCCCAATCGCTCGCTGCACAATTCCACGCACGGCGTGTTTGCAAACCAGCGAATCGGGTTCGTCGAAGTCGTAGTGAATCCCGACCAGCGAATCGATCGTCGGCGACTGATCGATCTTGTCGCCGTGGTCAACGATCACAACCGCTTCAAGAGCTTGCACCAGCACACGGTCGTCTTCGACCGGGGCGGGCAGATCGGTGGCCGCGTCCACTTCCGGCAGCTCACCGGTGCGTGGCGGTAGCTTGAGAGGTTTGTACGCCTCGTAGTTCTGCGCGTGTATCTCTGATTTGGTTGCCAGACACACAAGCCCCACAACGCAGACCGGCACCACGACCCGTACAATCGTACGAAGCATCACATCATCCTTGAATTGCCCCACGGAAGTTGCCCTTGTTGGCACGATCCTTCGTGCCAATTTCCTCCGCATGTAGGAAACCGGATCGGCTGCGTTCACAGGTGAACTTTTGCACGGCAGCTGAATACCTCGCCCCCCAAGCAATCCGCGTCGCATCCTAACGATCGTGTTGATTGAAGCCGTTCTATCGCTCACGTCGGTTGAAAGCGCTGGAGGCCTGCAACGGATGAGCCAACGAATCCGGTTCAAAGCTTCCACCACAGAACTTTCTGGCTCGCCCACGTCGCGTTCATCGTTAGGAATTCACAAGAACGTTTTCAATTCGCTACCAACGCTACAGTCGGGCGGTTCCATCTCCTTTTCTTAACAAGAAGGCTGTCCCTAACTGACAAACACGATGCATCGGTAAGAGTTGAGGACGGGATCCCCCACGAGGGTGAATCCATGGGGCACCAATTATCAAGGACTGAAAATGGCTGGGCATAGTCATCGGGCAAACACGTCCACACTCAATCGTTCATCGATCACTCCTACCGCCAAACGAAAACGTGCGACCCTGTTCGCGGCGATTTGTTCAATTGGCATGACCGCGGCCTCGGCATCCGCGCAGATGCCAACCGGGGCCGACGTCGTTGCGGGACATGCCGCGATCTCGCAGGCTGCGGGCGTGATGAATGTCGATGCGGCGACGAACCGCGCGATCGTGAACTGGGATTCGTTCAGCGTCGGTGCGGGCAACACAGCAAACTTCAATCTGCCCGACGCCAGCTCATCGATCCTCAACCGCGTCACGACGCCGAGCATGCCGTCAACCATCGCTGGGACGATCAACTCAAACGGCAACGTCTTTTTGGTCAATCCGTCCGGGATCGTTGTCTCCGGTTCAGGGATGGTGAACACGAACGGTTTCACCGCGTCGACCTTTGATGTCACCAACCAAGACTTCATGAACGGCGGGGCACTCGCGTTCACTCGTGGCGAAGGTGCGGGCAGCATCGTCAACGACGGGACGATTGTGACGGGCAGCGGCGGTGCTCATTTGATCGCCAGCGACATTGCCAACAACGGCACGATCCAAAGCATCGGTGGCAACATCACATTGTCTTCCGGTGGCAGGGTGACGTTGGAAAACGGAGTCACCTACGTGCAGCCATCAATGGCGACACTGGAAAGTGGCATCAGCCCCACGGCGGGTATGATTCAAAACACGGGCACGATTCGAGCGACCGGTGCGGCGACCAGCGGTGGCGAGGTTTATCTGGTCAATCCGAATGGCAAGATTCTGCACGACGGAACGATCGCGGCTAGCCAGACTTCTCACGTCGTGACGGATGATTCGATTGACAGGCTGGAAGCCTATCCCA
>NZ_DDGH01000051.1:4130-4442 GCF_002337565.1 Rhodopirellula sp. UBA1907
AGGCTGGAAGCCTATCCCACAGTCGGCGGGCATGTCCAACTCGAAGCCGACGAAATCACGCTTGCGGCTGAATCAACCATCAACGCCAGCGGGATCCACGGCGGCGGCGAAGTACTCGTCGGAGGTGACTGGCAAGGCTCCGGCACGATGACTCAAGCGACCACGGTGACGATGGAAGCTGGGGCGACCATCAACGCTTCCGCAACCGAGGCCGGCGATGGCGGAACGATCGTCCTGTGGTCCGACATTTTCAACACTGATTCCATCACCAGCGTCGCAGGAACCCTGCTTGCCAGAGCAGGTGACTTGTTC
>NZ_DDGH01000051.1:4616-32457 GCF_002337565.1 Rhodopirellula sp. UBA1907
GAGCAGGTGACTTGTTCGGGAACGGTGGTCGCATTGAAACCTCCGGCAGCAGCGTCCAAACGTACGGGATCCAAGTCGATGCAGGAGCGGCAAACGGAAACGGTGGGTTGTGGTTGATCGATCCGTACAACTATCTCATCGACGCCGTCGCTGCCAGCGACATCGCGGGTACACTCGAAACCGGCACCAGCGTGACCGTCACGACGACGGCCAACAATGGTTCTTACGGAAGTTCGGGCACCAACACCGATCTTGGGGACATCGTCGTGGGCAGTGACATTGTCACCGGCGCGATGTCAGGCGACGCAACACTCACACTGCAGGCTCATCGCCACATCAACGTCGATGCGAATATCGATGCGACTCAGAACGGAAACACAGCTCAATTGAACGTGACGTTGTTGGCCGACTCGGATCACTCCGGTGACGGAATCAATCTCGTCAACGGCGATTCAATCAAAACCAATGGCGGAAACTTGACTTTCGGAGACGGCAGCACTGCGACGATCGGCGGATCCAGCGTTCAAGTTGGCGGTGACGTCTACATCAGCGGCACAGCAGCCCAGTCGTTGGAAGCCGGCGGCGGTACGATCACGGTCAACGGCGAAACGATCGTTGCGAACACCAATGGGGTGACGTTTGACTCCGGCAACGGTGACATTGTCTTTGGTGGAGTTCTGAATTCAGGCAACCAATACACCGGTGTCACAAGCACACAGACTTGGGAAGGTGCAGTCGCTCATGCAAAATCTGGTACCGGTGAAGAGTTGGGTGATTCCTACTTGGCGACGATCACCTCTCGTCTAGAAAATGCGATCGCCGGTATCGCAGTCGACTACGCACCGTCCTGGTTGGGCGGACGACGAGTCACCGGCATCGGGACGGATTCGGCCTGGCGTTGGGTAACTGGGCCGGAAGGGTTACAGGACAGCAGCAACGGCCTGATCTTCGCAACCGGAATCAGTGGTACAACTCCAGTTGACGGTGCCTTTACCAACTGGAACCCGGGTGAACCGAACAATTCTGGCGACGATGAAACCGCTGTTCAGTTTGTGGGTGCAGCCGGGCAATGGAACGATCTTCGTCACAACTCAACAACACTCACTCAATACGTTCGTGAAACGAATCTTGCGCCAACCGCAGTCACGATTGACGCGGGCACTGGCAGCGTCACGTTCGCTGGAGCCGCTGGAACCAGCAAAGCTCTGTCCGCACTGACCGTCACCGCAGGTGGCGGCATTCACATCAACGGCGGCGCCATCAACACCACCGGGATTCAAACCTACAACAGCCCGGTTGTACTCGGTGCCCACACGCATTTTTCAACGATCCAAAACGACATCCTGTTCCATTCCACCGTTGATTCCGACAGCGCCGCGAACCAATGGGACCTGACCGCCACGATCACGCCCAGCAACGTCTATCACTGGGTCGATTGGACCACGTGGGACTCGGTCAGCAGGACAGCAACCGGTACGATCACCGTCGGCTCCGATGTCATCACCGTCACCTACCATAACCCGCAAGGCATATTCGGCATCCAAACGTCAGGCGGAACCAACTATTGGACGGGACGAAGCGGAGCCGCCTTCGTGGGTGAGTCGCCATACGTCAGCGACAACGTGGCCAACGGTCCATCCACTACCGACCTGATTCAATTGCAATACGCAGGAACCCAGACGCTATCCTTCAGCGAATCGGTCGAAAATCTTGCCTTCAGTATCATGAGCATGAACGGCAACGGATACGGATTCGACCAAGACTTCACGATTGAATCGTACTCCGGATTGAATGGTGCCGGCCCGGGATATTATGGCGGTGGCACGATGACCAAAGCCATTGTGGGCGACACATTCCAACTCAATGACGGCGGGATGAACAGCGCCAGCGATGGGCATAGCGAACCGCACGGCACGATCCGTTTCAACAATGCGTTCTCCGAACTCACTTGGGAAAGCCTCAGCGACGAAACCTGGAACGGGTTTTCAGTCGGAGTCAGCGGCACCAGTTCGACCGCCGGCAGTGTGCAATTCAACGGAGCCGTCGGCAGCAACGCGGCACTCGGTAACATCTCCATCAACGCCGCCGTGCAAACGACCGCCAACATCGCCGCGGCGTCCTCGTTCGACGTGACCGGTCTCGCCAATCTCGGTGGCGACATCACGACCACCGGCGACCAAACCTTCGGCAGTGCCATCACGCTGGCCGCGGATCTGGCGTTGACCACCACAGACGCCGGCGACATCCAAGCCACCAGCACAATCGATGGAGCCCATGACCTGACGATCGAAACCGACACCACCGGCGACACCACGATCGCGGGGAGTGTTGGTGGCAACAACACGCTAGCCAACCTCACCATCGACACCCATTCGCTCGATGCCAACGCCATTTCATTGGCGACCGATGCCTCACTCGATGTCACGGCACGCGGTGCAAGTGAAATTGCAGGCGTGATTTCCGGCACCGACGCAACGCTCGCGAAAGACGGCGACGGCACACTCGTTCTCTCGGCGACGAACACCTACACCGGCTCGACCACGATCACCGGAGGAAAACTGTCGATCAGCGGCGATGCCAACCTCGGCCCGGCACCGTCCAGCCCCACCGAATCGCATCTCACACTCGACGGCGGAACGCTTCTGGTCACCGGCAACACGACACTCAACAGCAATCGCGGCATCGAACTCGGTGACGATGATGGAGCGATCGAAGTCGCCACCGGCACAACAACGCAGTACACCGGCATCATCGCCGGCAGTGGCGGACTGACCAAATCGGGCGCCGGCAAACTCAGTCTGTCTGGCGAAAGCACCTACACCGGCGCGACAACCATCGATGGCGGGATCGTCGAGGCCAACAACGCATCCGCACTCGGCGATGACTCCGCCGTCACGCTCGCCAACGTCGCCGACACCAGCCTGAACCTGCTTTCCAATCTCACCATCGGATCCCTCGCGGGCGGCGGCAGCACGGGCGGAAATGTGTCGCTCGGCACGTCAACACTCACCACCGGTGGCGACGGCACATCCACCAACTTCGCCGGCAACATCTCCGGCACCGGCAGTTTGATAAAGGCGGGCGATGGTACATTCACCGCATCCGGCCTTGCCACCTACTCTGGCAGCACCGCGGTAACCGGTGGGATTGTCTTTCAAAACAACACCGCGCCGCTCACCAGCGGTTTCACCGGAACTGGCACAGTCACGATCGAGCCCACCGGCACCAGCTTTTCCAGTGCACTGGCCAGCAACTACAGTTTCGCAAACACGCTCGGCGGACTAACGCTCGGCAAGTCAGGAAACGCCTCCGACATCAGCATCAACACAGCGATCATCATCGATGGTGACGTAGCGATTCATGGCGGCAACGTGGCGATCAACAGCACGCTGCAAACCACCGCAGGCAACACGCTCACGCTCGGTGTGTTGGGCAACGCGACTCAAACAACCGCGATCACGACCGACAACCTCGCTCTGCAAGGCACAGGCAATTTCACGCTCGACAATGTCGCCAACTCCATCGGGACGCTTGCCGGTGGCCAATCCGGCACGCTGCTCGGCAACGTGACGCTCTACAACTCAGACACATTGACGATCGGCACCGTTGGTTCGCAAAACGGAATCGCCGCAAGTGGTTTGTTGAATTTGGCAACCCAATCCGGTGATCTGACCATCGCCCAAAACGTCTCGACGACCAACGCAACCGCGTCCGCCATCGCGCTGAACGCTGGACGAACGACTGCCGCTGGAACCGCGACAGATGGCAACCTCATTCTATCCAATTCACCATCGATCACCGTTGGCACCGGCGGACGAGCCACCCTGTTCACCGGCAGCATCGCGAACAGCCTCGGTCTGACCGACTTGCTAACCAGCGGCAGTGGTCGGTTCCGTTACAACAGCGACGAATCCGCCACGAACTACTCGCTGACCCTGGACACCGGACTGTTCGGAATCTATCGCGAACAACCTTCGATCACCGTCACCGCCGCCGACACGTCCAGCACCTACGGCACCGCCCCCACGTTGACGAGTACGATCAACTCACAAAACGGTGACACGGTCGCTCAAGCGTTCAGCGTTGCACCGACGATCACCGTTGGCGGCGACCTGTCAACCAGCGGCAACCACATCGCGGGCGATCACACATTGACCGCTTCGGGCGGCACCAGCCAACTGGGCTACGCCATCGATGGCTACACCGGCGGTACGCTAACCGTCAACCAGAAAACGATCTCTGTCCCGATCGTCGTCGACAACAAAGTCTACGACGGAACCACGACCGCGCAAATGAATGCCACGGCCAGCGGCGTGGTCGCGGGAGACTTGGTCACGATCGGGGGAACCGCCGCCTTCACTGACAAGAACGCGGGCACCAACAAAACCGTCAACATCACCGGTCTCAACCTTACCGGCACCGACGCGGCGAACTACGCCCTTGCCAGCACGTCGGATACATCATCAGCGGACATCACTCCGCTTGCCATCAACGTTTCAGGACTTACCGGTGACGACAAAGTCTACGACGGCACGACCCTGGCCACGCTCAGCGGCACGGCAACCGTAGCGGCCATCGGAGTCGATGATGTCGAAGTCAACGGATCAGCGATCGCCAGCTTCAACGACAAAAACGTCGGCACGTCCAAGTCCATCGTTGTGAGCGGACTCACCCTGACCGGCGACGACGCGAACAACTACAGCATCAACCAGCCTACCGGCCTGACCGCCGATATCACTCCGGCACCACTGACGATCACCGCCAACAACGATGCCAAGTTTGTCACCAAAACCGACGCGACTGGCTACGCCGGAGCCAGCTACAGTGGCTTCGTTGCGGGCGAAGGAACGTCTGACCTGACCGGATCACTATCGATCACGCGAAGCGGAATGGGATCCGACGAATCCGCCGGAACCTACACAAACGCCCTGGCCGCCAGTGGTTGGAGTTCCACTAACTACGACATCACCTTTGTCACTGGCGACTACACGCTTGTCCCTGCCGAAGAATTGCTCGTGCGGTTCGACAACAGCAGTTCGACTTACGGCGACCTACTCGGCCTGCAGCTTCTGTCCGCACAGTACATGGACTTAGGCAATACCGTTCACACACTCGCCGCTCCATCTGTCGTCGATGGTCGCTACGTCTTTGATGACGGATCCGGCGGATCGGCGGCCTTCGACGTTGACCTCGGTGGATCCTCACTCAGCACATCCAGCCACACGAACGTCGGTGCGTTTTCGCTCGGCATGGAAAACATCGATATCACCAGCGGCAATTTTTCCAACAGTGTGAACATAGTCGGCAACCACGCGGTCACTCGAACCGCGATCAACGTCGGTGCCTCCGGCGTCAGCAAAACGTACGACGGCAACCAATCGATGACCAACCTGTCGCTGGATCAAACCGGTGCTATCCCAGGCGACTCGTTCACCTTGAACGGCCAAGGCAGCTACGCCGATCGTCACGCCGGCACAGGCCTGAACTACACGGTCGGCAACCTCGAACTCAGCGGCACCGACGCGGATAACTACTACCTATCCGGCGGCAGCACCTTCACCGCCAACGATGGCATTATCACACCCAAGAACGTGACCATCACCGTGCCGACGGTCACCAAGGCCTACGACGGCAACACGAACATCGAAGCCACTGCAACTCAGCTTCAAGCCTTCACCGATGCACTCGGTATCGCCACCGACAGCGTTGCCTCGATCACACTGACCTACGAAGACAAGAACGTTGGCACCAACAAAACGCTCGCGGGATCGAACATTTCGATCAGCGACGGCAACGGCGGCGGCAACTACAACATCACCTTCGCCGATGACACCTCCAGCAGCATCACACGACTCGGCACCGTCACCTGGATCGGTGGCTCGACCGGCGATTGGAATGATCCCTCAAACTGGGCCGGCGGCGCAGTTCCAGACCTCGGCAACGTGGCCAACGTCATCATCCCGGAAGGCGTCACGCCCACGTTTGACAACACCGTCAACGGCCCCGTCGAAGTTGACTCCCTGCTCGGCGGCAACCTGCAAATCGACAGCGGCACGCTGAACGTGGACGGCAGCCTTGATGTCGACACTTACGCACAAAACGGCGGTGCAGTGACCGCCGGCACCTTCCTTGTCAACAACAGCTTCACGCAAAGCACGACGGGTACGATCGAAGTCACCGGCGACGTTGACATCACCCAAACCAGCGGTGACTTGAACGTCAACAACTTGTCTGGCCACAACGTCAAACTGGACAGTCAAACCGGCAACGTTGGCGTAGAGAATATCACCGCGACCGGCAATCTCGACATCGTCGCCGCCGGCAACGTGGGACAATCTACCGTCGGAACGATCACCGTCGGTCAAACCACCACGATCAACGCAGGCGGCGACATCGACTTGTACGGAATCAAAAACGATTTCATCGGCCCCGTCCACGCCACCGGCGACGACATCGCCCTTTTTGACGGACACGGCGGATTGACGCTCGGCAACATCGACGCCAGCGGAGAGTTCCTCGCCGCATCCATCGACGGCGACCTCACGCAGCATCCCGGTACCACAGTCAAAGTCGGCGGTGACACCCTTCTCGGTGCCAATGGTGACGTGACCCTGGACAACGAAGGCAATGTCTTCACCGGCATCGTCAACCTGGACGCCGACAACGGAATCATCCGTCAGTCCACCGGCGACCTACTACTCGGCAACGTGGAAACCAACGTCGACTTCACCGCCACCGCCATTAACGGCAGCCTCGCTCAAACACCGAGCACCACCATCGAAGTCGGCGGCAACAGCAGCTTCACCGCCAAAACCGAAATCAACTTGCCCAACACAGGCAACCGGCTCGGCCAACAAACCACCGTCAACGCCCCGCTCTACGAGCTCAACTCCCTCGATCCGCTCAACCTCATCCGCACCGGAGCCGCTCTCGGCGAAGCCACGCTCAGCCGAACCGTCTCCCAAACCACCAACGACACATTCACTCGTCCCGCCTCGGCAAGCGAATCCGACCCGCAAGGCTCGTCCCAATCCAACACCGCCATGAATCCCAACGGTTGGTTTGAGAAGTTCAAAATGTTTGTTTCTAGCCTGGTAAAAAGTGGCTCCGCAAACCCCGCCAACAACCAAGAATCGCAGCTCAAGGCTGAACAAACCGACGACGACACCTTCCTCCGCCGCCAAGGACCCGCGTAACAATCGCCAGTGCACCGACTTCAACATGTTCTTTTCGCAGTCCAAAAGGACCGCCAAGCCGGACCAGGCTCCGTTCGCGTCCGATTGAAAAAATAGTCGACGCCAGTTGCGACATCGTCTTACCAAACCATGTCGAAACACAGTCGCTTCGGCGTCCCTTGGTTCTTCGACGCAGCGTCCTTCACCACTGGATTTCCTCTCTGACTAGTTGTCTGTCACGACTCGTTTTCAGGGTAGTGGACGAGGCCACGAGTCCTGAGCCGGCTTCAAATCCGAGGACTCGTGGCCTCGTCCACCACGATCAACCCAAACTTTCATCGGTGACAAACCACTGGTGTTGATTCGCGACGATCAATGTTCCCCCAAAGGTCTTCTGAAGAAAGCGAATCGGCACGCCCCCGATGCGCGGATAGGTGAGTCGGATCAGAGCCGATGCCTTTGGAAACACTCGAAACAAGTGCCGCGACCTTCATGTGTTGAACCGATGGTGGTGTACGCAATTTCTGTTTTGGCGTCCTTGCAGTCTTGACGCTGCCTTGTCATTTTGTTCGGGTGACTAGACACTCGACCGACGGTCGATTAACAACCGACCGACGGTCGTTTCGATCAATGTCTTTGAATGAGGATCTGCCAATGAACTGGCAAAGAGCACGCCAACCAGGCCAGAAGGCGGAGCGTGTTGCCACCATCCTGGAGGCCGCGGCCACGCTCTTTGATGAAAAGGAGCTCGCGGACATCTCGATGCGAGACGTCGCTGCGACGGCGGGACTCGGCAAAGCAAGTCTGTACCACTACTTCAGCACGAAGGAGGAGGTTTTCATTTGCCTCTACCGCGAGGAACTCCACGATTGGTTGCTCGACGTCGAAAGCCGACTCAAGCGACTTCGTTCTCCCACGCCAAAACGAATCGCGAAATCGCTGGCCGAGGCGATTCGCAATCGCGACCGTTTCTGTCGGCTGACGGTCGTTCTGGCCTCCGTGCTGGAACGCAATTTGACAACCGACTTTCTCCGCGAATTCAAGCGATCACTCCTTGGACCGCTCGAACGATGTTCGGCGGCCCTGCAATCCGTGCGGCCAGAAATGTCGGCTGCTGCCGTTCAAGAATTCATCGTTCAGCATCACGCCGTGATCGCCGGACTCTGGCCGCTTGCTCACCCTTCTGAGGAAGTCTCCACGCTCATGAAAGAAGATGAACTCCGTGGCCACCAAGTCGACTTTTATCGCACGTTTGAATCAATGATTCGCCAGTTGATGCCGCCTCAATAGCCACCTTCAAGCGTCTTTCCAACGCCGCGCATCAAAACAGAAACCAAACAATGACGAAAGCACAACAATTTGGCCCTCGAGGCTGGACTCCCGAGCGACTCGGCTCGCTCCAAGGCAAAACCTATGTCATCACTGGCGCCAATACCGGTGCGGGATTCGAGGCGACTCGGACTCTCCTGACCAAGGGTGCGAAAGTCGTGATGATGAACCGCAACGCGGAAAAGTCAGCCGCCGCCATCGAGACCTTGAAACAGGAATTCGGCAGCGACGTCGAGGTTACCTTCGTGCGTCTGGATTTGGCGGTGCTGGATTCCGTGCGAGAAGCGGCATCGGAACTACTCGACACGGCTCCTCAAATCGATGCACTCATCTGCAATGCTGCGATCGCGCAAGTGGCCAAGCAAGAACTCACCGTGGACGGCTTTGAAAGCCAACTCGGAGTGAACCACTTCGGTCATTTCCTGCTGTGCGGATTGCTGTTCGACCGGATCGAACAATCACGTGGCCGCATCGTCGTCGTCGGCAGCAACGCGTACAAAATGGGGCTGAAGAAGATTCAATTCGAAGATTTGAACTTCGACCAAAACTACACCGCGTGGAACGCCTACGCACAAAGCAAGCTGGCGCAAATGATGTTCGCCTACGAGCTTCAGCGACGCGTGGAAGCGGCCGGCAAGCACGTTCAGGTTCGGGTTTGTCATCCCGGTGCATCGCGAACCAACTTGCTAAACGAAACCGCCAGTTTGCCGATGAAGCTGCTGTGGAAACTGATCTCACCCTTCATCGCTCAATCCGCCGAGAGAGGCTCGTGGCCCGAAGTCATGTGCGCCACCGAAGAAAGTCTGAAACCTCAAGCCTTGTACGGCCCAACCAAGAGAGCCGAAACAGTCGGCCGCGTCGGGGAATGCCCGCTCGAACCTCTCGCCCTGAACCAAGAAGCCGCCACCCAACTCTGGGCACTCTCCGAGCAGAAAACCTGCTTCAACTGGTCCCCATAAAGTGGCATAGGCTTCCAGCCTGTGATTCCTCCCAACAAAACTGAATCCCCACAACGCCCCCAACCAAATCAATATCAGCGAACTCCGTCCGTAAGACGAGGCAGTGCTGTTTTCTGATGCTGTGTTTTGGCGGTTTTCTGCATTTGAGATCCTCTCCCCAAACTTCGTTTCGGGAGAGGTGCACCGTGTGTAAATCTGCCCAAAAGCGGCATCAAAAAACGGCACGACCTCTGCGTGCGCACGGCACATGCCCCATTGAATCAGCAACCAATTGCTTCACCGGTTCCTGCTCCGTCGAATTCATTTAACAAGAAAGTCGGGTCAACCCACGAACTTCACTTGCTCTCGTCTTGGCGGACGGTCAGCATCAGCTCGTCCAGATCCGTGATCAGCTCACGCATCGTTTGATATCGACTCGCGGTTTGTTTGGCGATCGCTTTGGAGACGATCCGGTCCGCTTCCTTGGGAATGTGATGCTGGGGAGAACGTTCGCTCGGTGGCGTTGGCTGACGCATACAGATGTTCTCGAACGTTTCATTGCGATCTTTGCCACGGAAGGGTTCCGCGATTGCCATGGCTTCGTACAAGCAGACTCCCGCGGAGAATACGTCGCTGCGTTCGTCGATGTCTCGATTGGCAATCTGTTCCGGTGACATGTATGTCGGTGTACCGATCAACAAATTGGCTGGCGTCAATGTTGGTAGCTCATAAGTATGTTCTTCGTGTTGAACCTTTGGCGTCGGAACAGACTCGCTCGGCGGCGCGGGACTGAATTCGCTGGGTGGTGTTGTATCGACGGCATAGCGACCTTCATCCAGAGTTGGCGCCCCCCATACCTTGGCGGATCCCCAGTCCAACAGCGTGACTTCACCAAAGTTACCCACCCAAATGTTTTCCGGTTTAACATCACGATGAATCACACCAGCCGCGTGTGCAAACACAAGCGTCTGGCAGGTGTCTCGAATAATCTCGATCCGTCGGTGCAGCGGGAAAGCAGCGGCCACCTTCTCATCGCCCTTTGCAAGCTGACGTAGCACCGAGAAAAAATTCTCGCCCGAAATCCGCTTCATCGCATAGTAGATTCCGTATTCATCATCCTCGCCGATCTCGTGCACTGGCACGGTTCCCGGGTGTTCCAGTTGAGCTGTCACCCGTGCTTCGCGGAGCAGACGGCGCCGGTACCCGCGGTCCAAGCGGTGTTCCGGCAACAGCATCTTGAGCACCACGGTGCGGCCCACGATTTGGTCGTAGGCGGCATACAGCACCCCGTTGCCGCCTCGAGCCATTTCGGTGAGATCGCGGTACTTGGCCAGCCCATGCGGGCGTGGCGATGGAAGCTGAATATCAGTGCTGGAAATTGAAAGCATCATTCGTCAACGTAGCCTGCTTGAAGGTACAGTCGGGCCGCTTCTCGGTAGGGTGGATCCCAACCAAGTTCCTGCAGCAAATCACGCCGCTTCTTGAGATACCATTTCGGTTCAATGGAATGCCTGTTGGCTCCCAACAATTCGAGTGCTCGCCCCTTCTTCCCAGCCCGCCGAAACATTCGGTCCTGCAAAAGAATGAATTCGCGACGACCACCTTGCGTTTGCTCCGTCAGCCGCTGAAAAGCTGCGACCAACCGCGACTCATATTCGTCCGGGTTAGCAATCGGCCATCGCTCTCGAACCTCCGGCAACTCGCGATACGCCAGTGCCCTCCCTAGCCGATATCGCGTGTACGCAAGTGCCCAACCTGTGGGTGTTGCCAGCGATTGCAAATCAGCCGGAAGATGATCCGCCAGCGATTTCTCCAGTTGGCTGGCCAATTCAATCGTGGTCCGCAAGTTGTCTTTTCGGTCGTCGTCGGTGTCAGACGCGATCAACCGTTTCTGCCAATCGAGGATCGCCTTCCAAGCACCCGCATCGACGGACTCAGGTCGCGGCACATCTGCCAACACGGGCTCTTTCATCATTTCCGATTTATCCGGTGCAGCGGCCGAGGCAGTTGGCATTTCCCCTGGCTTCCAGCGACGAAGCCACGATCGCCGAGCGGAATATTCCAAGCGATCGTCGTCCGACGCGGCATTCTGAAGTTTTGTTTCAATCGACGCCAGCGTTTGCGTTTTCCAGCGTTGAGCATCGACCGTGCGTGGAGTTTCCGCAAGCGAACTCACTTGCAGGCAGACCAACGTCAGGAGCATCGCCTTCAGCAACATCGCGATTCGCCATGCCCAACGGCAGAGGCCAACGCGATCGATCCGCTGAGGTGATAGGAAGAGTCCAGCCATGTTGCATTCAAGTGGGTACATTGGTTGTTGTTCGCTTCGCACCCTCGTGACCTTACCGATTTCCAATGCAGCATTCCACAGTGAGCCACGTTTTCTTTTTCTCCGCGGTGGTCGTTTCGTTCGGATGTGGTTCGGTGTTGGCGGATCCATCCGATTGGGCAGAGGGCACAAAGGAGCACAACGATGGTGCCAATCGCGAGCATTACAACCAAGCGGCTTCCTTGCGATGGGCGCACTTCATGGGCGATTGGTGCGACGCGGAAGGAACCGAGCTAGGCGAGGCTCCCTATGCAATCGCCGAAGTCTCCGACACGGACACTCTCAAACCCGTTCGTTGGGATGTAACGACGCTAGTAAACGAGTGGGACAAGGGAACGCATCCAAATCAAGGACTGTTTTTACGTGTCGTCGAAGGAGCCGGCAGGACTGCATTCGCCAGCCGAGAAAACACCGATAAAAACCTTCACCCCAAACTCGAACTGACTGGCGAGAACGGAACGGTCATCCTCAATGCGGTCGCGGATACATTCCTGACCAAGTCGACTTTCCGTTGCCAGGGGCAATCCCCCGAACTGCGAGTCTCCGCCGAGGCGGAAAACCTGCTGGTCCGATTCGATCTCGAACAAGCCTCCGACATTGGAACGATCACCAACGCCACGCTGTTGCTGCATTCGCCCGAGCAGTTTGGTTCGGCCAGCATCGGAGTGTTCCGCTGCAATCAAGGCGACACCGACGCCCCCACTTCGCCAGTCCTAGGAATCGCGGCCAAGTACGAAAACGATCGCGGAATCGCGAAAGACCCTGACGTGATTTTCGCGACGGGTTTCGAACATGCGGACTGGGAAAGCGAATGGACTCAGGCCGGCCCCGACGGCAAAGTGGACACGGTCGATCCTGACACTGGCTTCAAAGGATTCATTCCATTGCAAGGCAGAGCGTTGCGTTCTCGGATTCCAAAGGGTGGCTTCACGGCACTGAACACGCTGTACAAGTTCGATGAACAGATCGGCAGCGAGCCCGAGGAAATCTACTTTCGCTATCACTTGCGTTTGGCAGACGATTGGAACCAAACCGTTCAAGGCGGCAAACTGCCAGGGATCAGTGGAACGTACGGGCGAGCAGGCTGGGGCGGTCGAAAGAGCGATGGGACCAACGGCTGGTCAGCTCGCGGATTGTTTCAAAAGACCATCCCCGCCGGCAATCCGTTGGCAGGAACAACGCCGGTTGGGTTCTACTGCTACCACGCCGACATGAAGGGAACCTATGGATCCCATTGGGTTTGGAGCCAAGGTTACCGCGGGTACCTGACAACCAATCACTGGTACACCATCGAACAACACTGCCGCCTGAACACTCCCGGCGAAAAGGATGGAATCTTGCGAGCCTGGGTCGATGGGCACTTGGCGTTTGAGAAAACGGACATGCGGTTTCGATTGACAGACGAACTCAAAATCGAGCAGATCTGGATGAACCTCTACCACGGCGGGAAAACCGCATCTCCACACGACCAGCACATTTTCATAGACAACGTGGTGATCGCGAAAAAGTACATTGGGCCGATGGCCACCGCACCTTGAGTCACTGTGGATTCAGCCCTATTGGGCTGTTGATTCAGTGAGCCGTACCGCGTTGACGGCGGTTAATCAGACGCCCACCGGGGCTTCCGCCCACCGGCTAATTTTTGCCATTCGGTAGACGACTAAATCAACAGCCCGGCATGCAGAGAGTCGAACAACCACCGCATTCTCAATCGCTCGTATCGACGAATTGAACAGCGAACGCGGGCTTTGCCACCGGCGCTTCGCTAACATGCTGCTGCCAATCAATCAACTTGGCTTGGTCTCTCGGGTTGGCTCGTTGTTCGATCCGTTGACGTCGGAGTTCGTCATCGCAACTCAAATACCAAACGGTCGGTGTTACGCCAAAACGCTCGGCAAGTTGAATTGGCCAACTTGGATCCCCAAGTTCCCGAGTGAATGGCCCCACGATCACGACGTGGATGTGTTGCAAATTGTCAGCCGCGGTATGAAACAAACATTCATAGACCGCGTCACGAAACAACCGCTTGTACTCCGGACTGTCGCGGTCAGCTGGATCCAACCCCGCTGCGGCCAAACCCGCTCGAACCACCGGTTCAGTGACGGTGTCGCTATCCAACAAAACGCCAGCCAACTTGCTTGCCAAATCCTTTCCAAAGGTGGACTTACCAACACCGGCGGCTCCTGCAACGATGTGAAGTTCAGTGCTCGTCATGGGGCTCAATGAATTGGATCCGTTGTCCTGTTCGCCAGATGAATTGGTTCGGCAAGCGTCAACGTAAACTCCACCCGACAAATTCGGCAACCGGGATCGCAATGCAACGAGACGTTGCCAATCCTTTTCGAGTGAGCCTTTCGAGGGCGACAACACCACGACCAACCCTACCGCATTCTCGCCTTCTCATTGAACCGGCCAGTCGCGTTTGGAACACGCGAATTTTCCGTGAAAATCACTCCGCATGAATGAACTTTATCGATACGAGAGTCGGCAGCGTCGAACCTCGATGATCTTGCTACTGAACATGGTCGTCTTGCTGGCGATGTACCTTGCCGCACGGAGCTTCCTTCCAGCGTCGGAAGAGAGCGAGCAACTGATCTTTTGGCTGAACATCGTCACCCCGCTGGTGGAAGTCTGCCTGTTGCTCGCCGCCATTTACCTCTGGGTCAAAAACGAAACCTTCCGGATGGTCGTGACGGAAGACACCTTCGAAGTCTTCGATCCACTCTCGCGAACCTTCACGTTTTCAATTCCCGTGAACCAGATCGTTGAAATCACGCAAACTCAAAAAGCCAAACATAGCTCCATCATCATGCAAACCAACTCGGGTGAATCGATCCAGATCACGCAAAACTACCACTACAACCGAACGAAGCTTTATGCCGCGTTGGCCAAAGCCAATCCAGCCATCCGACTGCCCAAGAGTGCCTGGCGATTCCGCCGATCTTGATCCCTCCGCCTTCTTCGCGACGCTCTAAGCAATTAGGCGAGAATGATCTAGCAGAATCATGTGAGCCTTTTGGACGTTAGCGGGCTGTTGATTGAATGAGCCGTACCGCGTTCGCGGCGGTTGCTCAGACGCCAACCGCGGCCAACGCCCATCGGCGAATGGTTGCCATTTGGTTTAAGACTAGTGCAACAACCCGTTAGCCGCGGTTGTACGTGGGAACAGTCGCGTTCGCCAAAACAGCTTAAATGCCGAAAGCCTCTCGCCGAACCGCCTCAGTCCCCGCCGAACTTGGGTCCTTCTCGCGATGGTGAGCGGTCAGAGCAGCGATGTAAGCTGTCCTTTCTTCATCGCAACTGAATTCGAGAGGTCGCCGCAGCTTCAAATCCTGCAGCGATTGCATGTCATGTTTCTCCATGAATGAAACCAGCCCTTGCAACATCGTTTGAATCACGGACGCACCCTCACGATAGATGGCCGAAGTCACCATCGCGGCGTCCGCTCCAGCCAGCAGCACTTTGATCAAATGATCCGCGGTGCCGACGCCCCCACAGGCTGCCAAGGGCATGGCCGGGCAGCAACTGTGAACCTGCATCAACGTATCGAGCGAATCGATTCCCTCTTCCGCCGATGAAATTCGCCAACGACTCGCCAACCTCAGCGTGTCCAAGCAGATATCGACTTTCGGTGCGCGACCATGAAGCACCATCCCCTGGGCACCCGATAGCAATTGTCGTGCGAGATGCGGCAGACTGGTGAAGTTGCTGCTCAGCTTCACAAACAACGGCACCGTGATTGCGGAATCAACGTCCCGAATCGAATCCAGAATCATCGTCTCAATCTCGGTGGAACTGCCATCCTCCCGCGCACCTGAGTGATGAACGTTCAGCTCAATCGCCGAAGCACCAGCCTCCTCCAGTTCACCAGCGAAATCCATCCAGCCGCCGGCGGTGTAACCGTTCAAACTGGCGATGATCGGAATGTCTTGCAACGAACTGGCCCGATTGACGAGGGCCAAATACGAATCGCCATCCGGGCAAACCCAATGATGTTTCGTTCGGTCAGATTGGCCCAGAATGCTTCGTTCCTTGGGCGTGAGTTGGCGCCCGTGACTCCAGCTCCAGTCGATCACTTGCTCCTCAAACAACGAGGGCAAAACGATCGCCCCGGCCCCCGCCTCTTCCATTTCCAATCGAGTCCGCTCGTTCATCGACAACGGAGATGCTCCAACAACCACGGGCGACCTCAACGAAAGTCCGCCGAATTGGGTATTCAGACGAGATGTCATGGCTGCGTTTCCATTGAAAGAGAAAAGAACGGTCAAAACATTTCAACCAGTTGGACCACGTCAGGGACATCGACCACCCAGGCTCGTTCGCTGTCCGAAAGTGGTTCGTGACAAGAGAGTTGGTGTTCCAAAACAGTCAGGTCCGCATCCGATGCATCTTGGTTTCTCTCACAACGATCGATGACTCGTTGCCGCAAGGTTTGCGGATCGCTGTGACAATCCAATATCGCAAAGGGAACGCCCGATCGAGTCGCAACATCAATAAACTGATTGCGTTGAGCTCGCTTGAGAAATGTTGCGTCAACAATCACGCTGTATCCGTTCGACAGGATTGCTGCGGCCTGATCAGCCAGTCGTTGGTAGGTCTCGTCGCTCGCGTCATCGCCGTACACCTCCAAAACCTCATTGGGTCCGGGACGATCGGTGACGGACAAACCGAACATTCGCTTTCGTTCGACATCGCTTCTCAACCGAATCGCGTCATGTCGTTGAACGATTGCTTCACTCAAGGTGGACTTCCCACTACCGCTGACGCCATGGGTGATCCATAGTCGCGGAGATTCTCGAAGCGTGAATCGGTATGCCAGATCAAGTTGCTTCTGCACGCCTTCGTTGTCGTCACTCATCGAAGCCGTCAACGCACGAACCAGTGCACGATAAACCAAGAAGAAACGCAGTAAACTTAGAGACCGATAGTCTCCCGTGCGTTCCAGGTATGCGTTGAGAAACAATCGAGACAGATCGAGGTGCCCTCGAGCGGACAAATCCATCGCCAAGAACGCAGCATCACTCAGGACGTCGATCCATCGCAAATGGTCATTGAATTCAATGCCGTCGAACGGACGCAGTTTGCCCTGCCAATCGATGATGTTTTCGGCATGGAGGTCACCATGACACGCCCGAATAAATCCACCGTTGATTCGGTTGGTCAGCCTTTGAAGATTCTCTGCGAAGAACTTGGTCGTCCAATCACGCAACACATGCGCTGTCCGAGCTGAATCGTCGTCCAAGTCTCCGTCCAATGTCTCGAAGATCTGGCGGGAGTTTTGCGTCAGAAAAACGGGCCACTTCTGCGCAATTCCTGAATAGCAAGCAATTGCGTCCTGGTGAAACTCTGCAATCGTTTCAGCGAGCCTAATAACTTTGCGTCGAGTCAACTTGCCCTGCTCGATCTGTTGACTCAACAGTGCTGTTTCAGGGAACCGATTCATTTGCACCGCAAACTCGATCGCCTCCCCCTCGCCTTGCACCTTGATGCTTTCATCCGCGAGCGTAATCGGTACAACAGCAACATAGAGGTCGTCTGAAAAGCGTCGATCCAAACGCAATTCTTCTTCGCAGAAGTGCCGGCGTTTTTCCCGCGTGGTGTAGTCCAAGAATTCCGTCTTGATCGGTTTCTTGATCTTGTAGGCGAAATCACCAGCCAAAAACACAAACGAGATGTGTGTTTCGTGAACGACCACGGGACCGTCAACAGGATGAGGATATGCCTCCGGTCGCATCAAACCCGCTACCAAGCTTTCCGTCGAAACCTCGTTGTTTGCGGTCGAGTTCATGGTCGTCATCGGTGTCACTACAGGGCAAAGATTTCAAGAAGACAGGGACAATCACCAGCCCCTTCGCCGTTTGAGCGTTAGCCCCTTTTCCAAATTAACAAAAGCGTCAGCGGGCAAGATCGAAGCCAGTGGGGCGTACTGAATCCATCGACCAGCCCGCTGACGCGGGGCGAACCTTCTAAGCGGGAATGTGAGTGTTACTAAGTGATACGGCCGAACTTCACTCGCCATGGTTTCTCCCATGGCACCGAGGCAAAGTTCAAACGGCATGTGTATTTCATCAAGGGGATTTCCCACACCCGCTTCGTCTGCTATTCGCTGGGTAGTTTGATCAGCTCCTCTCGGTGCTTCCGCATGTAGGAATGACACTCAACACAGCGGACTGTCATGGCAACGTACCCCATGGTGGCGCGATGGATGTCCTTCTCTTCCGCCGCTTCCACAACCAGATCCGCAGCACGTTGAAAGTCACGGCTTTGATCCGCGTATTCGCGTGTCTGAATGACATTCCATCCCGACTCGGTACTGAGCAATCTTAAAGATCGAGCGTTGGATGCGACCTTGTCATAGTCCTCCAATGTGAGTCCTTCGAGAATCGCTTTGGACTTTTCTAACTTCATTCGCATCAACGGAGTGAGCAAACTGCCATCGTCTCGATGATCATCCGGCGTCGGAGGATCCGCTTGCAGGTTCAATGAAGACAGCAAGCCGATCATCACGACCGACGAGAGCATGATTGCTAGCAAGCGTTTCATCACATTTCAATCCGAAGGAACATTGGCGTGTCAACTCATTCAAATCGTTGGTCAGACCTCGGCACTCGCCCAGGCAAAGGTGAATCCGATGGTGATCCCACCGATCGGCTCGTCGTCAAACAATTTCATATTAGGGGAAGAGGCTGTTCATCCTCAACGATCACTGTTTGGGACATCTCCACCGGCGAAAGAAATCCGTCCGGTTTGAGGGCCAGCAGGGAACACGTCACATCAGGAACAACGGTCTCTGCGGCATTGCCAATTAAAAACCCAGCCACACCCGTTCGACAAACTGTTCCCATCACGATCAAGTCCGCTTCGACTTCATCGGCAACATCTCGAATTGCATTGGCCGCTGCCCCGTGACGCAGATGCAGGTGAACGTCGTTGGCCTCGGCAAAGGGTGTTTGCAATAACTCATCCAACGCTTGGTGAACCCTGGCTTCGTGTTCACGTCGGACATCGTCGACCGCATCGCTGCCCGCATGGCGACGCACTGATTCTTCCATCCACAATTGCCATGCGGAGACCACATGCAGGTGAGCTTTGTCCCGTTGAGCGATGGAATACGCCAGTTCGAGCATTCTGCGATTCAATTGGGCATGAGCTGCGTCATGTGAATCAACGTCGATCGCCACCAACACACGATCGAATTCGCCATGGATGTCCGGTTTCAACAACCATACCGGGCAAGGACACAACCGAAGCAACGATTTCGCGACGCTTCCAAACAACCGTCCAGCGGTGGAAAATCCATCCGCCGTTTTAACTACCAGGTCATGCTCGTCCTGAATGACTTGTCGAGTGATTTCGGTGGCCGGGTCGCCGATTGCAACCACAACGTCCATCGACAGCCCCGTGTCGGAATAGTCCGCCGCGAGGTTGAGCAAACGTCTTCGGCGATCTGCCGCGACCAGTTTCTCCAGTTCCTTCGGCTCGGCAACATCCGTCAGCATCCCGAACGCCCGCGGAATAGGCTTGACGACGTCCATCAACGTCAGCCGAGCTCCGTTTGCCAAAGCCAACTCGGTTGCTTTGGAAACCGAGGTTTCCGGTTGCTCCGTTCCCGCGTAGACGAGAATGTTTTCAAAATCGTTCATCGCTGATTCACCTTTCAAGTCGCAGCGGTTTGATGGACCATTTGCCCCGTCTGGAAGTCCTCCATCGACCGCCCCCGAGCAATCAAAACACTCGATGGAGCATGACGAAGCACAAAACGCGTCGTGCTTCCCAACACCAGCCGTTCGAACCCGCCGCGTGACGTTTCCCCAACAACGACCAAGTCAACTTGATTTGATTCGATGTAATTCACCAAACCATCACCGATGTGGTCGCTATGAATCACCTGTGCTTGCGTGGACCGTGAGACATCCACCAACCTATCCCTCAACCTATCGAGAAATTCCTTGGCGGCTTGGTCGACCGATGACTCTTCGAAGCTTGCTCGATCCGTCACCTCCACAACTTGCACATCGTTTTCGCTGGCCCATCCCAATTGAGTGAACTCTTCAAAAGCCATCTCAGCGGGCGGACTGGGTTCGCAACCAATTGCGACTCGAAGATGTTGACGACGGCCGGAATCTTCGTTGAGTCGAACCACCAGCACACTGCCGGGAACGTGTGTCGCGACATAGTCGCTGGTACTGCCCAGCAGGATTCGCCCGACCGCCGAATGCCCCTTGGCTCCGACGACCACCAAATCAGGTTGAAGCTCGTTCGCAAGCTTCACAATCGCTTCCCCGGGATGCCCGTCACGAATGAGGTGGCGAAGCTCAACCTTGCAATCGCGAAAGATCTCTTGGACATTTTTGAAGCTACGAGTGGCCTCTTCGCGTTTCCGCTCCAACCACGCTTTGCTCCAACCATCGACCAGAAATCCCTTTTGCGACGGCGGTTCAAATATCACCGTCACGACGTCGATTTCGACCTCTTCGTGAAAACCTAAACGAGCCAAAAACCGAGCGGCTTCTAGTGACGCATCTGAACCATCAATCGTGAGCAAGATCTTTTTCATTGAACTTCCCTTTCGTTGGAAACGATTCCAACGCACTCGGGATGCCAAAGCAAAATATTCGCAAATCGATGTGTTTCCGCCACACAGCACGTGCCGCAGTGCACAGGTGCGCGGATGAGCACGACCGACATGTGAGCATGGTGACCAACTTTCGGAAACGCGACCTCGGTCCCCGTTTTGCTGAAAGGACCATTCGTTACTCAATCACACTCGAACGAACCTATGATCGTGTCCAACCTCAAGAACAAAAACCCTCTGCACGAGGCCAACGAAGCTCACCGCTATTTTTCGCAACTGGAAGGGCAAATCGTCCAACGACTGCGGGAAGAAGCGAGCAGTGATTCTGGGAGAGAGGAACTCATTCGCAGCACCGGAATCCGTGACCCGGAACTTGTCGAGGAACTGGGCAAGCTTGGAATCACCGCCGATGAGTTGGTCTCGCTGCGTTTGTTTCCGCTGGTCATGGTTGCATGGGCGGAGAAGCGAGCCGACGAGCAGGAACGAGAGGCAGTGATGGCGGAAGCACTGAAGATGGGAATCCACGAAGATTCCAGTGCGTGGGTGCTGCTCGACCAATGGCTTCAGAAACGTCCGCCCGGATTGGCCGTGGACGCCTGGAAGCGGTACATCCACGAGATGTTCCATGACATGTCCCGTGTCGCTCAACAACGGCTGATTCTCGTGACCGAGCAACAAATGACACGGGTTGCAAAAGCATCCGGTGGTCACCTGGGTTTTGGCAGACTCTCAGCCAAAGAAAAGGCGACCATCGAACAAACCATCGCTGCCATGCGGCATCAGATCGAAGTCAATTGATGCGCGACGATTGCCCATCCACCCTGCTACGCTTTTTACCGCAGCCCACAGGGTGGCTCCGGTACAAAAACGCAAACAAATGAGACCTGCAGCGAAGCAAAAAATTTCGCAAGCGTCGAAGTGGGTTCACCAATCGCTCAACCGTGGACTCCGAATCGCCCCGCATCGCGTTCCCATTGCACGGGCACCTCCGGGTAGGGAGCATGCCCGGCTTCGCGTTGATGGTAGGCGTTGTGTCGGTGATAGTAACGTTCACAATCCTTTTCGCGACCACGAACGATTCGAAAACCTTTCAGTTCGCCATACTGTGCAGTGATGATCGTCCAGCGGCCATGAGCATGCTCGTCATCTCGAAAGAGGATCACCCAGTCATGAGTTTTCTCTTGCTGCTGAGCCCGCTTGGTGTGTGAGAACATCGCCGTGTAGTGACGCCCCTCTCTTTCCGTGTGCAAGACCGGCACCCAGTCGTGTTCGTTGGATCCCCGATCGCTCAACCGGATCTTTGGAAGCGTCCCTTCTCTGGCACGTATGAGATATCCGCGATCGATGTCGAGTAGCTCGTCGATCGGTACCACCGGTTCCAACTTTGGCTTCGCTTCAGCTTCCTTGACCACACCTCGCTGGGACAGACACGCCTGGATGGCTTCGCATCGTTTCAGCCCGATCCCTGGCACGCGATTGAGACGACCGTCGATGGCGGCGCGAAGCAACTCAGGCAACGTTTCGATGTGCAAGTGATCATAGATGCGATGCGAAAGCTGCGGACCAATTCCAGGAACGGTCGCGAAGAAGTGCTCCGCGTTGGATTGACCTCTCAACCGATCAAGCAACGGAATTCTTCCGACTCGAATCGCAGACTCGATCAGTCCCGATATCGACACGCCGATCGTCGGAAGTGCAACCAATGCTTCCACGCCATCGCGTTCCAAAAGTTCACGAATGGGGGACCGCAGTTCCGCAATCGTTTTCGCCGCCGAACGGTACGCATTGACACGGAATTCGTTCGCGTGTTGCTCACTCAGCAAACTTGCGATTTCCGCCAATTGGTTGGCAATTTTCTGATTCTCTTGCAGACCATCGATCTGCACACCCGCTTGGACGGGTGAGTTGGCATCAATCACAACCATGACAAAGAGCTCGCTAAGTTTGATGACCGAAGGAATCGCCGGTCTGCTGAGAGACCACCGGGGTGGGGTCGAAGTAAGCTTGTTTTCGTGTCAACGGATCGATGTATTCCAATCGCACCGCCTTTTCGTCGCCCGCATGGTCGCGTGGACACGCGTTTCGAAAGTCTTGCAACGTTCGAAAGCGACTCGATTCCACATGCCGTTCGATGCCGTCCACGATGTCGCGAATCGCATCGGGACCTCGTCGATACACGGCCGATGTGACCATGACAACATCTGCACCGGCAATCATCGCCTTGATCGCATCTTCTGAGTTCGACACACCGCCGCTGGCCGCAATGGAGATTGCCTGATCGCCAGCCCGCGCACGAACGATCCCCTCCAAGATTCCACCGATCGAGTTGGTGGGTGACAATTCCCAATTGATCGTCCAGTGCATGCGATCGGTGCTGACGTCCCACTGTGGCATGTGAGTGAACAACACCAATCCAGCCACGCCCACCTGCCGAAGCTGTGTGGCCATCGACGACAAATTGGTGTACCGCTGGCTAATCTTGGCTGCCACCGGGATCACGACGAGCTCCCGAACCTGCCGAATGAGATCGCACATCCGGGCTTCGATGTCGTTGGATGATTCTTCAGAATCAAAAACGGCTTGTTGAAGATTGAACTCCAACGCGTCCGCGCCGGCTGATTCCATCTCCTTCGCAAATTCCAACCACTTCCCCGACGATGAACCATTCAAACTGGCAATCACGGGCACCGAACAAGACTCCTTCAGCCTGCTTATCGTCTGCAGGTACGCTTCCGTTCCACCGTTGTATTTGTCTTGCTGAGGCTGGTAGCCACTACGTTCAATGGCACCGAAGGGATCCGTCGACTTGATGAGCCTGTGCATCACTTGTTCTTGCAGGATCGACGGAAGAACGATTGCCCCCGCGCCAGCCGCAACGATCTGACGAACGGCCTCCGACTGAATCGTCAATGGACAAGCCCCCATCACCACTGGCGATTCCAGCTGCATCCCTAGATAGTTTGTGGTTAGTTCGCTGGGCATCGTGAGACCTCCTGAAAAGATTGACAT
The DNA here is from genome assembly GCF_002337565.1 of Rhodopirellula sp. UBA1907. Lineage (NCBI taxonomy): Bacteria > Pseudomonadati > Planctomycetota > Planctomycetia > Pirellulales > Pirellulaceae > Rhodopirellula > Rhodopirellula sp. UBA1907. Next base: position 27,972 of record NZ_DDGH01000051.1, read on the forward strand.
CAGCGGCCTAACAATCAGGCAAACGATGTACCCGGCCCAAACCTCATCGCCGGTGCTCCCTGGAGCACACTGCTGTGTCATCCGGTCTCATCTTGGTGAGCATCCCGGATCAATATGCGCTCAACCGCTCCACTTTTCGCGTGGCACGCCCGTTGCCAATCTCACTGCGTTGCAAATCGGCACCGCCAATTCGCGCTCCGATTGCTGCTTCCAACCAACTGATCGCGAAAAGGAAAACCAATGCCCGCTTCCGCTCGACGACTCGTCTCGAACATGCTCGACGATCTCAAAGAAGAGCGTGACTCGCTCGCACTGCAAATTCATTTGGGCAAACAGGAAGCCAAGAGTGAATTGAAGCGACTGGACAAAAAGCTCGAACAACTGAACGAGGACTATCAACCGCTCAAGAACGCGGTCGACGAATCAAGCGAAGACATCGTGGCCGCTCTGCAGTTGGTCGGCGACGAAATCATGAATGGGTTCCATCGGATCCGACGATCGCTTTGACGAACCCAACCTGATCAACGGCGTCGACGTATGCACCGTTGTATTTCGGAATAACGCAAACAGACATCCAACTAGGCGGATCATTTGTCAACACCTTCTACCTCACGACAACACCATGCAAGATTCGCTTAATCACACCCTGCGGCAATTACATGAACAATTGGGTGAACTAGATTCACTCGATGACGCTGACCGCCAACAGCTCAAGGACGCCATTCGAGAAATCGAAGAAAGCTTGGATCGATTCGACATCCGTTCTTCGGAACTGGCAAAACGTCTTCACGAGACAACCCAAGAGGTCGCACGCAATCACCCGCATGTGACTCAAGCCGCCGGTCAAGTCGCTGACATGCTTTCGCAGATGGGCATCTGAGGGCTCTTCGCCACCGCCCAGACGCGGGAGCTACCGAGATAGAACGCCGCCGGGTATCATTGCAACGAAAGTTCACGTTGCATGTGCCGTGATCGAATGTGCGTTCATCTCGGAATCAGCACTATGAAGGACGTGTTGACCATCTTGCTCGTCGAGGACGATCCCGATTCGCTCGCGAACATGGTCGACATCTTGGAACTGGACGGTCACGTCGTTCGCGTCGCCCGCAGCTTCGCCGAAGTCTTGAATGCCGAGGTTCAACCAGACATCCATCTGGCCATCCTCGACCGCCGCCTGCCAGACGGTGAAGTGGAAGACCATTTGGCCAATCTCTCCGATCGATTGCCGAACGCTGAATTCATCATCGTCACCGGCTTTGCCAACATGGAAGGAACAATCGCGTCCTTCAAACATGGCGTGACGGACTACCTGCTCAAACCAGTCCACCCCGATGTGATCCGGCAAAGCGTCGCCAGGATCGCCAAACACAAGCGAATGGAAGCCGACCTCCAACGGCAGCAAAGATTTGCAAACCAGTTGCTCGAGACCAGCGAAACATACATCGTCGTTCTCAACCTTCAGGGGCATGCCATTCATGTCAACAAACATTTCTCGGACATCACGGGCTGGCAGCTCGATGACTTGATCGATCAAGACTACATCGATCACTGCATACCAGAATCCGATCGCGAAAACGTTCGCGAAATCTTCGAGCAGACCCTGAAAGGCAACACGTCCTCCGGTATCCGCAATGGATTGCTGACCAAATCAGGTCGAGTTCGCCAGATTCGCTGGTCCGACTCCGTCCTCCGAGACGCCCACGGCAACATCGAATCGGTGCTCGCAATCGGCATTGATGTGACCGCCATCATCGACGCGCAAGAATCCGCCGCGCGAGACCATCGGCTCGCCGCGATTGGACAAACCGTTGCGGGGTTGGCTCATGAAAGCCGCAATGCCCTGCAACGAATCAATGCCAGTGTTGAGCTGCTACGATTGGATCTCCCACCTGAAACCGATACTCGCGAAGAAGTCGATTCGATCGCTCGAGCAGCCGACGAGCTGGGCAATGCATTGGAAGAAGTTCGCGAGTACGCGGCGCCGATCCGATTGCAGCGTGAATTGGTGATGCTTCACGACGTTTGGCGACGGGTGTGGACTTACCTGGCAAAATCACACTCGGATCGCGATATCAAACTGTGCGAAATGCAGTGCGATTGTGGCTGCCCCGTCGAAGTCGACATTTTGCGTTTGGAGCAGGTCTTTCGCAACCTTTTTGAAAACTCGCTCGCCGCGTGTGATGATCCGGTTCGCATCGAAATTCAGTGTCGTTGCGATGGTGCTGAAAACATTCTGCTCGACTACTCCGACAATGGACCGGGGCTCACTGCCGAAGAACAACGAAAGCTGTTCGATCCTTTTTTTACGACCAAGGTCAAAGGCACCGGCTTGGGAATGTCAATCGTTCAGCGCATCCTTGACGCCCATGGCGGCGAAATTCGCGTCGCTGAGCCAACACATCCCGGAGCACGCTTTCTCATTCAGCTGAGCAAGCACGACGGGGCTGTCCAAGACAATTGTTCCGGGGATTGCGAAACGCTCCATGCATGACGACGAACAACTCGCCATCCTGGCATCGGTTCTACGAACCGCAGTGGACGCGATCATCATCATCGATCAACGAGGCACCATTGAGTCCGCCAACATCGCAACGGAGCGAATGTTCGGATTCAGTCCCGGTGAAATGATCGGCCAAAACGTCAAAATGTTGATGCCATCGCCTGATCACGAACAACACGATGGATATCTGGCACGATACCAAGAGACCGGTGAACGACACATCATCGGCATCGGTCGCGAGGTCACCGGGAAACGCAAAGACGGAAGCCTGTTTCCATTGCACCTAGGCGTCAGCGAAGTTCAAACCGACCAACGAAAACTATTCACCGGAATCCTACGAGACATCAGCGAACTGAAGGCCGCCGAAGCGGAGCTCAGGCAACTCAACGCGACACTGGATCAACGGGTCAAAGCCCAGGCGGCTGAGTTGCAACAAGCTCAACTGGAATTGGTTGAGAAAGAAAAGTTCGCGACGCTTGGTCGAATCTCCGGCGGGATCGCTCACGAGATTCGAAATCCGCTCAACGCGATCAAGACATCCGCCTACTACCTCCTCAACGCTCAATCACCTTCGCCCACCAAGACACAAGAACACTTAACGCGAATTGATCGGCAAGTCACAGTCATCGACAGTGCCGTGACGGCTTTATCAGACTTGGCTCGACTTCCCGAACCACAGGCGTCCGAAATTGATCTCGCAGCAATGATCACCGGAATCCTTCGCGAAACCAAACTGCCCGGCAACATCGCCGTCCAACAAAATTTCCCTGAAGAGCTGCCAAAAACCTGGGCGGATGAGAAACAACTTCCCATCGTCTTCAAAAACCTGATACGGAACGCTCGCGACGCAATGCCAGACGGAGGCTCACTGCATTTGTCAGTTCGCATGGACGCCCCCTTCGTCGTTGTAACGGTTCAGGACAGCGGCATCGGCATGCCACCCGAGATAGCACAACGCATCGCTGAACCATTCTTTTCAACCAAGGCCAGAGGAATGGGCTTGGGAATGGCAATCACCACCGCCATCCTCGAAAAGAACCAATGCCAAATGCGGTTGGAATCCGAACCTGGTCGAGGCACGACGTTTGACATCTCAATCCCGATCGCTGGGCAAAACCGATGAAGTCAAAACGCGTGTTGATCGTGGACGATGACCGGGACATCTGTTCGAACATCAAAGACATCCTGGATGACCTTGGCTACCAAACCGACATCGCCCACGACGGTCATTCGGCGCTGGATCTCGTTGATACGAATCGCTACGACGTCGTGTTGCTGGACTATTCCATGCCCGGGATGGACGGCGCAACGCTTCACCAACAAATGGTGCTGCTTCAACCGGAAATCGCGGCGATCATGGTCACGGCCTACGCCCAAGGCGACGGGGCTCAACGAGCACGTGACAGCGGTATCCAACAAGTGCTTCGCAAACCCGTTGACCTGGGCGAGTTACTTCCCTTGGTCGAACAGCTATCCAATTCGCCGATCGTATTGGTCGTCGATGACGATCCTGACTTTTGCAAAACGCTCTGGCACATCCTGCGAGAACGCTCGTATCGCGTCAGCTTGGCACACAACCGAGAAGACGGCGTTCGCAAGGCATTGGACGCCAACTACCAAGTCGCGGTGGTCGACCTGAGTCTGTGCAACGGGCAAACCGATGGTTGCGATGTTCTGCAGAGAGTCGCCGAGGTCAATCCAGCCATCCGAACGATCTTGATCACCGGACACCGAGAAGAAGCGGGAGAGGTTCTAGAACGTTGCAAAGCCAACGGACTCGACGACGTTTGCTTCAAACCACTGGATGTCGAAGCGTTGCTCAACAAAATTGAACTCGGCAAAATTGCAAACGCCAATCGGGACAGCGGAACTTCTTAACGAGCTGTTGATTCAATGAGCCTTACCGCGTTGGCGGCGGCTAGTCAAACGCCAACCGGGGCTAACGCTGGGACGTTCAGTCTTCGGGGTTGCAGGTCGAGGACACGA
>NZ_DDGH01000017.1:0-40262 GCF_002337565.1 Rhodopirellula sp. UBA1907
CGGTGACGGAGAAGATAGCATCGAGGCCGATACGCCGATGTCTCTGCGTGATGCGATGTCGCTTGAGGACTCCGGGACGGCAACAGTGGCTGAACCCATCTTTTTGGACAGCCCGGTCGTAGATTTCGGTCAATCCGCGGGAATGACGCTGGAGCAATTCGAGTCGCTGGCCCTCCAGAACAACCCGACCATCGCTGAGTTGGTTGCGACCACGCAGAAAGCGGCTGGATATCGGACCCAAGTGAGCCTGCGAGCCAATCCGAGCATCGGATACCAAGCGAATCAACTCGCCGATCAGGGAACCGACCAGCACACATTTTTCATTTCACAAACGATCGTTACGGCCAACAAGTTGGCGCTCAATCGCAGTGTGTTGAATGAATCCATGCGTGCTCAACTGTTTCACTTGGAAGCCCAGAAATACCGAGTTGCCACGGATATTCGCGTTAAGTTTTACGACGCTCTAGCGGCACAGCGTCGCGTGCAATTGGTCGAAAAGTTTCAATCCGTATCGGACCAAGGGCTAGAATTCGCTGAATTGCGGAAGCGAGCGGAGGAAGGGTCACAGCTGGATGTCGTGCAAGCCAAAGTGCTAAAGAACGAAATCGACTTGCAATTGCGTCAAGCCAAAGTGCGATTTAATGCCGCTTGGCGTGAGTTGGTGGCATTCGCCGGAACACCGCAGATGGCACCAACGGATCTGCAAGGTGAGTTGCCACGAAACGAAACGCCGATGGATTGGAATAGCGTCGCGGCCAACATTGTCGTTTCCAACCCCGAGTACCAAGCAGCCCAGGCGCGGGTGACTCGGGCCAGAGCGTTGATTTGTCGCCACGAAGTTCAGCCGATTCCCAACTTGGATGTCTCGTTGGGTAGTGGTTATGATAACGGGACCAACAACGGCTTGATCAATTTTCAAATTGGTGCACCGATTCCGGTGTTCAACAAGAACCAGGGAAACATCTCTGCGGCCCGAGCAGAATATGTTCGCGCGTCGCGTGAAGTCGAGCGGATTGAAAACGCGATCAAGGCACGGCTGGCGACCGCCGCCGGTGACTTTGACGCCTCCCTGGCCGCCGTCGATCAATACGCGAATGATATCCTTCCCAACGCGCAAGAAGGGCTCGATCTGGCGGAAATTGCCTACAAAGCTGGCGAAACCGATTATGTCCAGGTACTGATTGCCCAGCGGACGTATTTTGAGACCAACCTGCAATACATCTCCGCCCAAGCATTGCTCGGCCAAGCCCGTGCCCGCATCGACGGCTATGTCCTGACAGGTGCGTTGGACGCCGTCACCGACAACAGCGGCGATGACAGCCTACGGGGCCTAACGTTCAGTCAACAGTAGCCCGTTGGCCCGTCTGCTTCGACGAGCGACTGTGGTCGCTAAGCCGGGGGCTTGGGAAGTTCAGCGAAAATTTTCCGCCGTCACCTGATCGGTATGGACCTTTTCGCTGTAAGATCCGATAATACCAGAAATCTGACTCTAGAAAGGCTTTTTGTGTCCGCCGTTTGTCGTCTCACCGCTGTCGCCGCATTGCTGCTGCACCTGATTTTCGGGTGTTCGCTGCATCACGCTGCTGCTTGTGGGAGCCATGACCATGGCGGGTGCGATCATGCTCGTGTGAGCACCGATACACCAAGTGTCCATTCCGATCATTGCTGTGGTCACGACCACGATTGCTCAGGCGAGGACGAAACGGTCGAAGCTGATGAGAACGTCAGCCAATTGGTGGCTCCGTGTTGTGCTTGCGAGTCACAGCCTTGTGATGGAAACCATCCAGGTGGCCATGGAGTCGTTGGATGCAGCTTTGTGCCTTCGAGTGATGTTGTCTTCATCATCGACGCAACGTTGGTTGCGTTTGTGACCTACGAGCACGATTCGACGATGAGTTTGGTCAGGTCGCTCGCGGCCCGTCGATTGCAACAGCGATCGGTAAATGTCGCGACGGACTCGCTCTCCCACTGTGCTTCTCTCTGCACGTGGATCATTTGAATTGGGGAAGTAGGGAATGAGAAATAGGGAATAGGGAAACCGTTCTCGAACTCAACTCATTCCATCTTTTTACCCCGATCATCCTTTTGAATGAATGAATCGCGGACCTCGCTGCGCGCATTGCAACTCGCACTCGCGTTGCAATTTCTCCATTCCTCATTCCCAATTCCTCATTCCCCATTGCAGGGTTCCCCCATGTCCAAATTGAAAAATTGGCTACAGCGTTTGCTTGGCCCTGTGTTGACGGTCTTCGCGATTGCGATCGCAATCGTCGTTGGTGGGTTTGCCTTCACCGACTTTCCGCAAAAGTTGGGGCTGGTGGCAGCGTCCGAAGAAGCCGGTCATGAAGGACACGACCATGGCGAAGGCGGTCACGACGATCACTCAGGGCATGACCATGGCGAAGGCGGGCATGATGACCACGAGGGACATGACCATGGGCACGAGGGCCACGATGAATCGAATTCGATTGAACTTAGTGCGCAGGCCCGTGCCAATTTGAAGCTGACTACGCAAACCGTGTCGGTCGGACAGTTCAATGAATACATCGAAGTGCCTGCAGCGGTGGCCGACTGGCCGGGGCGTACGCATGTCGCAATTACTTCGCCCTTGACCGGCGTGATCAACGCGATCAACGTGTCGCGCGGTGAACTACTCAAAAGCGGTCGACCGTTGTTTACCCTGCGATTGACCCACCAGGACCTTGTCGAAACCCAAGAACAGTTTTTGGCCTCATTAGGCGAACTGGATGTTGAAAAGCGCGAGATCACTCGGCTAACTTCCCTTTCCGGGACGGGGGCCATCGCCGGAAAGACCCTGCTCACGCGTGAATACGAACGTGACAAGTTGATGGCCAACTTGGGTGCGGCCAAACAGTCCATGCTGCTGCACGGTTTAACTCAAAGCCAAGTTCAGAGTATCGAGCAAACGCGAGAACTGATCCGCGAGGTCACGATTTTCGCTCCGACGCTCCATGCCGATCGTTCGCTGCATCATGAATCGCTGCATGAGTCATCGCCTCAATGGCCGTCGGCGAACTCTCAGGCACAGAATCGGACGGTATCGACCAGTGCAAGGTTCGCTTCCATGCAGCCACCGCCACCGATACCGCATCCGGCACATATCGATGCGGAATTCTTGGTAACGCAATTGGATGTCAGCCGAGGCGAATCGGTTCAGGCCGGCCAGAAGCTCGGTCAGCTTTCTGACTACAGCCAGGTTTTAATCGAAGGACATGCCTACCAACGCGACGGTCGAGCCTTGCAGGAAGCGTCGCAAAGCGGAGCAGAGCTGCAAGCCGTGATCGAGTCGCGAGACGGTCGGCCTGAGCTGATCAAAGGTTTGAAGATCGTCTACATCGGCAACGAGGTCGATCGCGTTTCGCGGGCTTTACCATTCTATGTTTCGTTGACCAATGAGGTCGAGCGGTCAGAAGAGATTGGTGGCCAGCAGTATGTCAGTTGGCGCTACAAACCTGGCCAACGGTTGCAGGTTCGTGTTCCGGTGGCTGGATTCGACAACGCCATCGTTGTTCCTAAGGAGGCAGTAGCCGAGGAAGGTCCCGAGCGATTTGTGTTCGTTGAAAACAACGATCACTTTGACCGTGTCGCGGTTGAAGTTTTAGCGTCGGACTCCCTCAACGTCGCCATCAAGAACGATGGCCAAGTTTGGCCGGGACAGTCGATCGCCGTGAGCGGCGCGCACCAGTTGCAAATGGCGCTGAAAAACAAGTCCGGCGGTGCCATTGATCCCCACGCAGGGCACAACCACTAAGGATAGGGAATGAGGAATAGGGAATAGGGAAATGTATAAGACTCATGTTGAATTGCCGGTTTATCGCGACGCTTTTGATGCGGCGATGGAGATTTTTAGGTTGAGTAAATCGTTCCCGAAGGAAGAAACCTATTCGTTGACGGATCAGGTTCGTCGTTCGTCACGAAGCGTCTGTGCGAACATCGCGGAGGCGTGGCGTAAACGACGAACAGAGGCGTTCTTTGTGAGCACTCTGAATATCTCCGAGGCGGAAGCGGCTGAAACGCAGGTCTGGCTTCAATTCGCAGTCCAGTGCAAGTACCTCGCTAACGATGCAGCCCGACCGCTCTACCTGAAATATGACGAAATCATCGCCCAACTCGTACACCTCATCCGAAACCCCACTCAGTGGATTTTGAAGAAGAAGTAGGAACCGTCACGTCGACTTCCTCATTCCCCATTCCTCATTCCCTATTTCTTCCAAATGCTTGACAGAATCATTCAATTTTCGCTGAACAACCGTCTGATCGTTCTGGCGGTTGCCGCCATCATGCTCGGCGTTGGGGCGTGGCAGTCGTTACAGTTGCCGATTGACGTATTCCCGAACCTGAACCGTCCGCGCGTGGTTGTGATGACCGAAGCGCCGGGGATGGCTCCTGAGGAAGTCGAAGCGTTGATCACGTTTCCGCTGGAGACCGCGTTCAATGGTGCTAGCGGCGTCGAAGCGGTGCGCAGTAGCAGCGGTATCGGATTGTCGGTGATCTACGTGGAGTTTGCTTGGGATACCGACATCTACAACGATCGTCAGATCGTCAATGAACGGTTGCAGCTTGCATCGGAGAATCTTCCAGACGGCGTCAAGCCGACGCTCGCGCCGATCTCGTCGATCATGGGCCAGATTCTCATGTACGGCATGTGGAGCGAAGGCGACGTGACCGAACCGATGGAGGTTCGGACGCTCGCGGACTGGGTCGTCAGGCAACGCTTGCTGACAATTCCAGGTGTCTCGCAAGTGTTCACAATGGGCGGCGGACGGATGCAGTATCAAGTGCTGGTTGATCCAGATGCTCTGCGAACATTTGGCCTGACGATGGATCAGGTTCACGAAGCGGTCACGCGGTCGAACTTGAACGCAACGGGCGGTTATCTGGACGAACGCGGTGCAAACGAGTTACTGGTCCGAGGGTTGGGGCGAATTACCAGCCTTGAAGACCTGCGTCAGGTCACGATCACGATGCGCGAAGGTCGTCCGATCACCCTGGCCGATATCGCGAACGTCATCGAAGGCCCGCAAGTCATGCGAGGTGACTCGTCGACCTTCCTGCGAACCGACGATGGTACCGTCGAAGGCGGACCCGCCGTCGTTCTTACCATCAACAAACAGCCCGGCAGTGATACCCGAGCGGTCGACACCGCGATCGCTGAGGCGTTGGAAGAATTGAAAATTTCGTTGCCGGACGATATCCGGATCGCCAACGTCTACTCGCAGCGTTCGTTCATCGACCGAGCGATCGAGAACGTCGTCGAAGCTCTCGCCGATGGGGGAGTGTTGGTGCTGGTCATCTTATTCCTGTTCTTGCTGAACTTTCGGACTACGTTCATTACGCTGACGGCGATTCCGCTTTCAATCATCGCCACCGCTTGTGTGTTCGCCGCATTTGGATTGTCAATCAACACGATGACACTGGGTGGCCTCGCGGTTGCAATCGGTGAACTGGTTGACGATGCAATCGTTGACGTTGAGAACATTTTCCGGCGGTTAAAAGAGAATCGCAATGCGGAATACCCGCGACCGTTATTGCGAGTTGTCTACGAAGCCAGCATCGAAGTACGAAGCAGCGTGGTGTACGGAACGGCGATCGTGGTGCTCGTCTTCATTCCGCTCTTCGCACTCGAAGGGATGGAGGGCAAGCTGTTCGTGCCGCTGGCGATGGGCTACGTCGTTTCGCTGATCGCCTCGCTTGGCGTTTCATTGACGGTCACGCCCGTGTTGGCATCGTTGTTGCTTGTCGGCAAAAAGGTCTGGCGGTTTGTCGTGCCAGTTCTGGCTCTGGGCATTGCGGCGCTAACCATGTACTGGGTCGTGCCGCGAGCGATTCACATTCTACACTTGCCGTTTGAAATGCCTGGCGATCCGTTGTGGTGGACGATCGCCGTGACGCCCGCGATTTGGGTTTTGCTCAATGTAATTGAATGGATGCTCGGCGGCGAGGAGGCCGAAGAAGGCCGTTTGCTTGAAGGCCTGAAGGGACTCGCTGGATTGGCTATCGGATTCAGCACGCGATTCGCGGGCGCCGTTCTCGGTGTCGCCGTCGTGATGGTCGCTTTTGCGTTGTTTGCCGTGACGCAACTGGAGAGTGACTTCCTGCCGCCGTTCAACGAAGGTGCCGTTCAGGTGAACGCTCTGCTCGCGCCGGGAACGTCGCTGGCTACCAGCAACAAGATCGGCGTCACCGTGCAAGAGCGATTGATGGAAATTGAGTCGGTCAAGTCGGTCGCTCGCCGAACGGGCCGAGCCGAGCTAGACGAGCACGCCGAAGGCGTCAACGTGACCGAGTTGTTCCTGGAAATGGAAGACGATGCCGATCGCGAGAAGACGCTGGAAGTCATTCGCGAGACGATGGAGGACATTCCCGGCGTCGTTTCCAGCACCGAGCAGCCATTGGCTCACTTGATCAGCCACATGATCTCGGGTGTGAAAGCTCAAATCGGCATCAAACTCTTCGGTGACGATCTGGACGTTCTGCGGAACAAAGCTGAAGAAATGAAGCAACGAATCTCCGGTGTCGAGGGACTGACCGACGTCGTCATTGAGCAACAGACCAATATTCCGCAGCTTCGTATCGAACTCAATCGTGCGGCGTTGAACCAGAACGGTTTGCAACCTGCCGACGTGATGGAGTTGGTCGAAACGGCGATGAACGGGACGGTGGTCAGCCAAGTGCTGCTGGGGCAGCGAACCTTCGATCTGATGGTCCGCATGGACGAACCGTTTCGCGAAGATGTCAGCAAGCTCAAACGTCTCGCGGTCCCACTTCCCGACGGCGGGATGGTGCCGCTCGATTCGGTCGCCAATATCTACGAAAGCGGCGGACCGAACATGATCAAGCGTGAACAAGTCCGTCGCCGGATTGTGCTGCAAGCCAACGTTTCCGAACGCGGAGTGGTCGACGCCGTGGGAGACATCAAAACCGAACTCGCCGATATGGAATTGCCACCTGGCTATTTCATCGAATACGGCGGGCAGTTTGAGAGTCAACAGTCAGCGTCACGTCGACTGATGGTCCTTTCCTGCGTCGCACTGCTGGGTATGTTCCTGGTGCTCTACACGCTGTTTGGAAACGTCAATTTCTCCATGCAGGTCTTGGTCGCGCTGCCAACCGCGTTCATCGGAGCGGTCGCGGCGCTGGTCATTACCGATCAAAACCTGACAGTTGCGGCAATGGTCGGCTTTATTTCACTATGCGGGATTGCTAGTCGTAACGGCATCTTGTTGCTCAATCACTACATCCATTTGGTCGAGCACGAGGGTGAATCATGGACTCGCGAAATGGTTCGCCGAGCGGGTCAAGAACGGATGGCTCCGGTGCTGATGACCGCACTGACGTCTGGCATCGGTTTGTTGCCCCTAGCCCTCGCCGCGGGCGAACCCGGTAAAGAGATTTTGTACCCCATCGCCACGGTAATCGTCGGCGGATTGCTTACGAGCACGCTGGCAGAGTTCTTCGTCCGACCCGCGTTGTTCTGGACGATCGGTCAGGGTGCCGGAAAGCAAATTGTTCGAGACCATATGGAAGGGTTGGAGAGTACGGAATCCAGCGCCACCGTCCACACGCCTGCCGAATCGGTGGTCGCGACATGAAAGATGAATCACTGATGCGAGGAACGGTTCCTCGTGCTCGCCCGCTTCAATGGGCAAATTGGTTTGCCGTTTCGGTGCGTTGCCGAAACGATGGTTGTTTGTTTCGAGAAGACTCCCACGGAGGAATGTCAATGTTGAATGTACGGATACTTGCAGTCGCGGCTCTGGTCGCATCGGTCGCGATGGGCAGCATGTTGGTTCACGCTAACGAGCCGAACGCGGCGGCAAAAGAACTGGTCGAATACCGCTTGGAAAAGTGGAAAACGACGCATGCCGAAGGCGACCAGAGTGACAAACTGGTGAAAACGCTCAAGACGCTCCGCTGCGAAGTCAAAGTCGGTTCCCATGGCGGCCATACCGACGTTAACTACCGTTGTCCGAAGTGGCAGAAGCTGGCTCTGAAGAGTCACAAAGAAGCCCACCAATGGGAGAGCTGGTTGAAGAAGTACGGGTTCGAGACCAAGCACGCTCATTAAGACATGGGGAATCGGGAATGGGGGACAGGAAACTTCGTCCTATCCCCCGTTCCATTCCTCATTCCCAATTCCTCATTCCCAATTAAGAAAAAATGAAAACTCATCTACTCACGCTGGCCCTTGCTTGCACTACCTTCGTCGGCTGCTCGGAAAAAGACGTTCAAGTCTCTGAAGCACCGGAATCATCCGAACCGATCGTGATGGATGAGTTGCCGCCGATGATGGACATGGGCGGACATCCCGAACACGGACCACACGGCGGTGAACTGGTCGAACTCGGTAAAGAAGCATTTCACATCGAAATGATGCACGGCACCGGTGCGGTGGCACTCTATGTGCTGGATGGCTCCGCAACCAAACCGGTCGCGATCGAAGCCGAAAAGCTAACCGTCAGCCTGAAGCATGACGGGGAAGTGAAGTCGTTCGAGCTTCCTGCCAACCCACAGGCCGAAGACGAATCAGGCAAGTCCTCGCGTTTCACATCCACCAGCGCCGAGATGGACCAGTGGATGGAAGCCGGAGCCGAGGGAGCCGTCATCTTGCAGATTGATGGCAAGTCGTTCACTGGGAAGATTTCGCACGACCATGACCACGAAGGACATGACCATGGTAGCCATGAAGGACACAACCACTAATGAGAGTGCCCCAGTCGATCGCGGTGTGTCACCGTGATCGGCAAGGTTTCCGGCCTCGCATACGACTAGCCTCGTGAGGCCGGGAACCGCTTTTTGAATTGCTTCTACTATTTTCGACGAAAAGGACTTCGATCGACACGAAAACATCCGTTGCCCGAATCGTTTGCCATCATGAACAAGAAAGCATCTCCAACTTGGACGCTCATCGGAGCCTGTCTCGCATCTGCGGCGTTAGCCGGTGGTGCTGTCTATTTTAGCGTCCCCTATTGGTCCAGTGCTTCGGTGGCTCAGGGGCAGGACTCCGCCGGTGAAGGCGATGGCCACGGCCATGAGGGAGAGGAGGAAGAAGGCCACGAAGAGGAGGGCGAAGAAGTCGTTGTCACGCTGCCAAAGGAAATGTGGGAGGCATCCAAACTAAACGTTGAGCCTGTCACTCGACAAACCGTCAATATCCAGACGTGGGCAACGGGCAAGTTAACGCTCAACGAAGACCGCAGTGCCAACATCTATTCCATCACCGAAGGACGGGCACACGAAGTGTCGGTCAATCTAGGTGATCGCGTCGACGAAGGCCAAACACTGGCAATCATCGACAGCCGCGAAGTGGGCACGGCAAAACTCGAACTCTACCAAGCTCGGTTGCAGCAAAAGTTTGCCAAACAAGCCAATGATTTTGCCCAACGGGTGAAAACGAATGCCCTGCAGTTGATTGAGGCGCTCGACCGCAACGCATCGGCGGAGGAAATCGAAAAGACACTTGGTGACAGGCCGATTGGGAAATACCGAGAGCAATTACTCGGTGCCTACACTGCCCTTGTGCAGGCACAAACGGATTTCGATCGGATTGAACCCATTGCCAACACCGGTGCAATCGCCGGCAAACAACTGATCGAGGCCAGGGCGAATCTAAACACCGCGAGAGCAAGTTTCAATGCAGTTCTCGAACAACTGCGATTTGCCGTTCCGCAAGATGCCCTCGAGGCAGAGCAGGCTGTCCAGCAAGCTCAACAAGCGATTGAAGTCGCAAAGGCAAAACTGAATATCCTCGGTTACGACGATGCCGAGCTTGAAGACATTCAGCCAGACGAAAAAGGAGGACATCTATCGCACTACGAAGTCGTCGCCCCCTTCGCGGGAACCATCATTGCTAAGAATGTGGTGCTGGCCGAACGCGTTGGAATTGACACCGAGATGTTCCGGCTGGCTGACTTGTCGACCGTGTGGGTGCAAGCTGACATCTATCAAAAAGACCTGCCCGCGATCGCGCAGCTTGGTGATACGTTGACGTTTCGCGCACCGACGGCCAGCGATGGTTCATTGCACACGCACACCGCGAGCATTTTCTACCGAGGTGACGTCCTTGATCCCGATACGCGGACGCTGCGTCTGCAGGCGGTTGCCGACAACGAAGATCGGCACCTGAAGCCGGGAATGTTTGTCGAGATTGAAATCCCGTCTCAGGATTCGCAGAACATCCTGGCGATACCCGAGTCGGCCATCCAGGAAGTTGAGGACACGAAAGTTGTTTTTGTTCAGCAGAGTGAAACTGAGTTTCGTAAAGTCCCGGTTGTCACGGGTACATTGTCCGACGGCATCATCGAGATTCGCCAAGGATTGAAGGTTGGCGACAAAGTTGTCACCTCGGGCGGATTCGCATTGAAGTCGGAACTGATGAAGGGAGAGATCGGCCACGGTCACTAATTCATCATGATCAATCGCATCATTGACATCTCCCTGAACAATCGCATCGTCATCCTGCTGGGTGTCGTCTTGCTTGTCGTTGCCGGCATCTATTCAATGCTCCGGCTGCCAGTAGACGCGGTGCCTGACTTGACGAATGTGCAAGTCCAAGTGCTTACCACTTCGCCGGCGCTCGGTCCGGTTGAAATGGAACAGTTTGTGACCTTCCCGGTCGAAACCGCGATGAGTGGCATTCCCAAGGTCACCGAGATTCGCAGTGTCACCCGCTTCGGCCTTTCCAATGTGACGGTGGTCTTCGAGGAAGGTACGGATATCTATTGGGCCAGGCAACTCGTCGGTGAAAGGTTGACCCAAGCACGCGCTGAAATCCCTTCCGACATCGGCGTGCCCACCATGGGGCCGATCGCGACGGGCATGGGTGAGATTTACCAGTTCGAGGTTCGCGCCAAAGAGGGTTACGACTACAGCCTCCAAGATTTGCGAACGATACTCGACTGGAACGTTGCGTTTCAATTGCGCGGTGTTCCGGGCGTCATCGAAGTCAACACGTTCGGCGGTGAACTGAAAACCTACGAGGTCCAAATCGACCCTAACGCGATGCTGAACTATGGCATCGCGTTGCAGCAGGTCTTCGATGCTTTGGACCGCAACAATGCCAACGCCGGTGGCGGGTACATCCAGCATTATGAGGAACAACGACTGATCCGCGCCGAGGGCTTGGTCGAATCACTCGATGATATCGCCAACATCGTTTTGGACAGCCGTGAGGATGGCACACCGATCCTCATTCGCGACATTGGCGAAGTGCAGTTTGCGCCGCTGCTGCGACAAGGCTACGTCACGCGGGATGGACGTGGCGAAGCCGTCGTCGGAATTGTCATGATGCTGATCGGTGAGAATTCGCGGGTGGTCGTCGAGGACGTCAAGGCGGAAGTCGCCGAGATACAAAAGTCTCTACCCGAAGGTGTCTACATCGACCCATTCTACGACCGCACGGAGTTGGTCCAGCGAGCCGTCGATACGGTGGTGGAGAACGTCAGCGGCGGAGCGATCCTGGTCATCATCATGTTGTTCTTGCTCGTTGGCGATTGGCGAGCCGGTTTGATCGTCGCTTCGGCAATTCCGTTGTCGGCCTTGTTCACCTTCATGGCGATGAAATACTTCGGTGTATCGGCCAACCTACTCAGCTTGGGCGCTTTGGACTTCGGCATCATCGTCGATGGGTCCGTGGTGATGGTCGAGAACGTAATTCGACAGGTCGGATTGGCCAAGCAACGCAATCCCGATCTGCAAAAGGCACCGTTGAATGTATTCCGCGAAGCCAGCCATGAAGTTGCCCGACCGATCCTGTTCGCCGGTGCGATCGTGATCATCGTGTTCATTCCGATCCTGTCGCTGCAAGGTATCGAGGGGAAGATGTTCGGCCCGATGGCGTTCAGCTTCATGTCGGCATTGGTCGGTGCGTTGATCGTCTCTTTGACCGTGATGCCCGTGCTCGCGTCGTTGTTCTTGGCGCGTAAGTTCACGCAAAAAGACCCATTTTTGATTCGATGGGCCAAACGTGGATACGAACCTCTGTTACGTCGCAGCATGAAGCATCCCGTGGCGATTGTCTGTATCGCAACCGCGTCGCTGGCAATCGGCATCTTGATCGCAAGCCGCTTTGGGGCTGAATTCGTTCCGAAGCTGGACGAAGGTGACATGGCGATTCAGGCCGTCCGGCTTCCGAGTGTTTCACTGGAACGTTCGATCGAGATGACCACCGACATCGAACAGACCTTGCTCGATGAATTCGGCGGGGAGGTTAAATCGGTCGTGTCGAAAACAGGGCGTCCCGAGATAGCGACCGATCCGATGGGCGTCGAAGCGAGCGATATCTTCGTGATCATGAAGCCGCGGGAGGAGTGGCGTTTCGATGATAAGCAGGAATTGATTTCCGCAATGAGCGAATCGCTCAACAAACGCATCCCCGGAAACAACTTCAGCTTTACACAGCCGATTGAACTGCGTGTTCAGGAATTACTCTCGGGCGTCCGCAGTGACATCGGCATCAGCCTGTACGGTGACGATCTCGAAACCTTACAACGCATCGGCAACGAGATTGCGGGCGTGGTTTCCCAGGTACCCGGTGCGGCCGATGTGCAGCCCGAGCAGACCGGAGGCTTGCCGTACATTCAAGTGAAGATTCTGCGTGACCAGATCGCTCGCTACGGCATCAATGCCGGCGACGTGCTCGACGCGGTCGCAACGATTGGTGGAAAAGATGCGGGTGAAGTTTTTGAGGGTCAAAAGCGTTTTCCGCTGATGGTCCGATTGGCACCCAGGTATCGCGAGGACTTGGAGTCGCTCAAGAAGATACGCATCGCCGATAAGAGCGGCCGGCAAATCCCACTGGAGCAACTTGCCGAAATCACGGTTGGTCCGGGGATCGCCCAAATCAGTCGCGATGAAATCCAACGTCGGTTCCTGGTGCAGGTCAATGTGCGTGGTCGCGACCTGGCCAGTTTTGTGGGTGAAGCCCAAGCGGCAGTTGAATCGCAAGTTGAACTTCCACCGGGTTACCGAGTGACTTGGGGCGGACAATTCAAGAACTTGCAGGACGCGGTCGGTCGACTGTCCATCGCTGTTCCTTTGGCGTTGTTTCTGATTGGATCACTACTCTACCTGACGTTCAATTCAGTGAAATTGGCGTTGCTGATTTTCTTGAACGTGCCCATTGCCACCGTCGGCGGCATCTTGGCGTTATGGATACGCGACATGCCGTTCTCCATTTCTGCCGGCGTCGGTTTCATTGCCTTGTTTGGTATCGCGGTGATGAACGGTGTCGTTCTGATCGAACACATCCGCGCACTTCGAGAGCGCGGCCAGGGAATCGACGATTCTGTATTTACCGGTGCCGTCGATCGACTGCGTCCCGTCCTGATGACCGCGACCACGGACGCTCTTGGTTTCTTGCCGATGGCGTTCTCCACCAGTAGCGGTGCCGAAGTGCAACGACCGCTCGCGACAGTGGTGATTGGCGGGGTGATCACGTCCAGCCTACTAACGTTGATCGTCCTGCCGTCGATCTACCATTGGTTCGAGCCGAAGGAAGAGGGGGAGACAGGAGATGGCGAGTCTGGGAGTGAAGGAGATGAGATTGAACGGCGGGAGGCAACGTGATGATTCAGAGGCAATCCCAAAGAAGACGGGAAGCAGACGAACGACGCCCGCTTCCCATTTTCACTTTCTCTATTTGCAATCTTCAATCGACAGTCTTCAACCTAGTGGTGTCCGCCGACGCCGAGGTGCAGGCGTCCGACATCAAGATGGACACCGCCGTGACCACGGTAGGCTGGTCGGTACGAACGATAACTCGGTGCGTAGTGACTGCCGTAAGCCGAACCATAAGAGGGAATCGCGTTGTAGCGGCGCGCGATTCCGTGCCCAGTTATTCCGTGCCCACCGTAGTAACTTCGGCCACCGGTGTAGCCGTGTCCGTAACTGGAGTGGCCTCCGCCATGACCCACGTAGCCGTGGCCGCCGTTGTAAACGTGACCACCGCCGTGATGCACGTCAGCAGCGCTCGCTTCGGCAGAGGGAATCAGGAATGTCAGGGCGGCACCCGCGAAGGCGATCATCAAAAAGCGTTTCATGGTTCAAATCCTTTAGGAGGAGACGGGAGGGAACGCTTGCTTGATAACGCAGCTGGCGTGCCAAAGCGTGGAACCTCGCTAAAACACGGTCTTTTTGCGTTTTTCGGCAGAATCAATCTGACGAAGTGTATTCAATGTGACCTACGAGCGCCGTCATTTTGGTGTCATCCTTTCGCGTCTTCGTGCCCAAGAGTGGTGATCCGATGAGCGGACAAGGCAATGTTCGGCGTTCGCGAAGCGGGCGGATGCTCCATGGAATCATGGAGTGTCTAACCGTCACGATGGTTCTCGCCACGGCGTTGACCAGTCCCCTGTGTCATTGCCGCTGTGATGACGAACGAGTTGCCACAGCAGAATGTTGCCAATCCATTTTGACCGCGACGTGCTGCGGTTGCCACTGCCCGACGTCGACGACGGTGGATGTTGAGAGGTCGACACCGTGCGTCCCTTGTTCCTGCTATCACGACAGTTTGCCCGCGTATGCGGAGTTGGTCGTATTGCCAAGGCCGATTGAGCCATCAGCGCAAGTTTTTCATTTGCCGCCCAAGCAGCACGCGGCAGTTGTCCTGTCTCGTCAACCGAAGCAACGCAATGCGTTCCGGTTTGAAACATCCTCGAAGCTGTGTTCGCGACTGTGTCGTTTTCTGATTTGAGCCACCCGCTCGATTGAGAAACGCGTCTCGTCGCCCGGAATTGATTCCGGCATCACAACGTTCACGGTGGAACGGTTCCGCCATCGCTTCAAGGATATTCAAATCATGTTGGTTCTTTCAAGAAAAATCGGACAGTCGATCTGTTTGCCCGGTTCCGATACAACAATCACCATCGCTAAAGCGACTCGCAATCGCGTGAGTTTAGCGATCGACGCCCCTCGCGAGATTGCGGTTTCGCGAGGCGAGCTTTCGTCTCCCGATGATGAAGATACGGTCGTCGAAGAAGACATCGCCACCTTATGGCGTCCAAAGCCCAAGTCGCGTGCGGCACAGGCCGTTTCAACTCGTGCCTGCACACCCGAACCTGCGAACATCTTGGTGGCCATCACCAATGCCGATGAGCGCCGTCGCTATGCCGACGCCTTTCGCTCGGCGGGTTACCGTGCAAGCGAGGCGACCGATGGATTGTCATGTTTGTCGGCACTTCGATCCGATGCGTTCGACATGTTGGTCATTGACCAGCACTTGCTGTGGGGCAGCGGAGACGGGGTCATTGAGGTCATGCACCACGATCCGTCGATGGAGCAAATTCCTGTGGTGCTGCTGAATTTCCCTTCGCCAAACGAATCAACTGAACGTGACCCAAACGGTCAGCGAGAGTTGCGTTGCGACGAGATCGTTTACATCGTGCAACGACGTCTTGCTGGAAGCGTTTGATGACTGACAACACGATCAAGGTTCACCGTCGGTCCTATCCGACCGTGACGCTGTTACTGTTGGCCGTTAACGTGCCGCTGGCCGTTCTCATCGCTCTCCTGCTGGTGACCGACTATCGGCGGGAGATGCGGCGTGCGACGGATGCCCGGAGCATCACGCTTAGTGATGAAGCAAGCGTGATTGGCAACGCGTTGTTGCGTTTAAGTGAACCCGATGATACCGCGGCCATCACAACTTTTCTGGAAAGCACTTGTGCAGAAACCGCTGGACCGAATACGCCGGGACACTGGATCGACGTGCGGTGGAATGGCAAGCGACTGCACACCCATACTGGCCCTGACAGCGAACAGAATACTGCCCCGGAGATCGGTCGGGTACAAGACGCGATCGTCGGTCGATTCTCGTCTGGTGACTTGCGAGTTGCTGTAACCGAACGGGCCGCTGAGATTCGACGCAGTGCGAGAGGGGAAACACTCATGCACCTCAGCGGCATCCTGGGGCTGGCATCACTCGCGGCCATCATCGTTGATGTTGTCTTGGTCCGGCTAATCGCCAACCCCACAAAGCGACTGACCGAAACGGTTGAACAACTCCAGTCAATCCAATTCGAGATGGAACCGCTTTCGTTTCGCAGCCGTGAACTGAACGACCTGAGTTTTCAGATTGCCCAGATGGCGGAATCGCTGCGCCATGCGGAAGCCGACCGAAGCAGCGCAATGAGACGTGCTCGCGACATTCAAAATCACCTACTGCCGCGGCGTATTTGTGTTCCCGGGTTAGCGTTCGCAACCCACTTCCAACCGGCCGAAGAAGTGGCCGGCGATATCTACGGAGTGATGCAAATGCGAGATAAGTCGTGGGTGATCTACATCGCGGATTTGGTCGGCCACGGCATTCCCGCTGCGATCAGCGCGGCGGTTTTGAAGATGGTGATCGACTCGGCCGCCAATGGGACGACCAACCCGGGCCACATCATGAATCGCGTCAATCGGATACTGCCGCGATACCTCTCTGACAGTGAATTTGCGACCGCGGCAATCCTGCGATGGAATCCTGAAAAGGCTGAACTGTCTTGCGCCAGTGCGGGGCATGAACCGATTTTGCTGAGGACGCAGCAACGTTTGGTCACACTCAGCGCGACTGGCATTCCGCTGGGCATCGACCCTTCGGCTTGTTGGACAACGAGCCATCACAACTTGGTTCCCGGCGATCGACTGCTGTTGGCCACCGACGGTGTTGCGGAGACGCATAATTCCAATGAACAGCAGTTCGGTCGATCACGGCTGGCGGAAATGTTTAGCAACAGCTACTCGCGTGACATCGAAGACTTTGCCGCTCATTTGGATTTGGAAATCGAGTCACATCGAGGGATCGCAGCGATCGAGGACGACGTCACGTTCCTGATCGCCGAATGCCGCCGCATCGAGACAAGCCCGCAACATTGTCCAGAGAAGACTCAGTCGTGAAGGAACAACTGCATCAAAAGGTAGAACGAATCGTCCATCGATTTGGTTTCGCAAACGTCCGCGTTTCCAACGGCAAGGCAGGACAAATCACGTTGTCCGGTAATGTTGACGACATCAACGACCGCGCGCTGCTGGTCGCGGTCGCCCGCACGACGCCCGGCGTCCGGGACGTTCATAGCGAGATAACAGTAACCAAGAAACGAGGTTCATCCTAAAGGAGAAAACCATGTTGAAGAAAATGCTGTTCACGACTGATTTTTCAGACGGGTCACGGCGTGCTTTGGCGTTCCCCCAAATCCGCCTCCTTGTCTTGCTTCTCGGTCTATGCTCCCTCGGCATCAGTTCCGTCGCCCGAGCACAGCAGTCATGGATCACCACGAACACTGAGAAAGAGGAAGCCGAGCGGTTATCCGCGAATCAACTTTCCCGTGTTGTTCGCGAGTTGGTCACGGAAGCATCACCGGGAATTGTGACGGTCTATGCTTTGCGCGGTCCACGCATGACACCTGCATGGCGGTTGCGAGAAGCGACCAAGCAATTGCGGAAACACCCCGACTATTCTCGTCAGCACGCCTCGCCTTCGTTCGAGTCGCCCGACGATCAAGGTTCCGGTCTTGTGATGGATACCGAAGGCTATGTGCTGACGTGTAACCATGTTGTCGAAGGTGCCAACGCGGTCTTTGTGCGAACCGCGGATGGTCGCAAAATTCACGCCACGAAGGTTGTCGGCGACCCGGTGACCGATCTAGCCGTGATTCAACTCGGCGACACCGATAAGTTGACACCCGTTCGCTTCGGAGACTCCGATCGTCTTCGTGTCGGAGATTGGGTCGTCTCGTTGGCTTCGCCCTATGATCTCCAGCAATCAGTCAGTGTGGGCATTGTCAGTTCGACAGAACGGTGGCTATCGAGTTCTCCAGTACCGATGATCCAAAATGATGCGTCGACGAACCCGGGCAGCTCGGGCGGGGCTTTGTTGAATCTTCGTGGCGAAGTCGTCGGCATTATGGAAGGTTGCCTGAGTACCACCGGAGAGTTTCAGGGAATCGGACTCGCTACGCCCGTGAACGTCGCGCGAGGAATCGCCAATGAACTGAAGAACCGTGGCTTTGTCCAACGAGGCCATTTCGGCTTTGATACACAGTCGTTGTCCGCTGACATGGCAACGCTGCTCGGATTGCCGGCTGACACTGGCCTTTATGTGAAGCGTGTCTATCCCGGCTCGCCCGCCAGCGACGCCGGGTTGCGCGTGGGCGATATCGTTGTGAGTTTTGATGACAACCACATTGACCATTCATTCGACCCGCAGACATTCACCGCCGATTCCACGCCCGGTAAGCGACACCGTTTTGAGGTCGTTCGTGATGGCGAAACCATTGAAATCAAAGCGGTGATGCAACAGGACCAGCCCTCTATCGACGAACCCAGAATCCCGATCGACGCTGCGGCAGAGGATACATTTGAGCACTTTGACAAAGCATTCGGGCTTGGACTGGCAAACCTCAGTGAAGAACTGATTCAGGAATTGAATCTACTGCCGAATACCCATGGCGTCTTAATCACCTACGTTGCGATGGAAAGCGCTGCTTACCGTGAAGGCTTGGCGGCGGGCATGGGAATTGCCCGCGTGAACGATCATGCCATTACCAACCTCGAAGAATACCGTGATCGCATGTCCAAGCCTCGGCTTCCCAACCGAGCGTTGTTCCTAATTCAAACAGGCACCGACACGCACCTTGTCCTCCTGAACAACGAAAAAGATGAATAAACAAAAGATTGAAATGAGCGTGTTGTTGCCATCGGTGACCGACGCGAACGATCTCTGTGTCGAGCGGCTGACCAATTTGCTTGTCTCGAGAGCGGGGATCGACGAGGCTCACGTGACGCAGGCGACAGGCGATAATCCGCAGAGCATTTGCATCCACTACGATAGCGATGTCGTTTCCACCGGCGACGTCAGGGCACTGGCAAAGCGAACCGGAGCGCAACTGGACCAACGCTACGGACATTGGCTTGGCACGTCGGACGCCATGCACGCCCGTCGAGCATCGGCCATTGAATCGAGGCTCTCAGGAATCGACGGGGTACTCGAAGCAGTCGTTGCGCCGGATGGTGCCGTCCGCGTCGAATACGATCGGCAGCAAACGTCCGAAGAAGCCATCGAAAAAGCGTTCGGGCAGTGGGCGGCAAACTCGAGCGTCGTCGCCGAGGATCATGCGGATCACAAGCACGACGAAGAAGGTCACGAGGACGATCACGACCATGCCGGGCATGGCCACGCGCACGGCGGCATCTTCGGGCCGAAGTCAGAGTTGATCTTTGCGATCCTCTGCGGCACATTCCTGTTGGTCGGTTGGCTAATCGAAACGTTCACCGAATGGAACGAATGGATTTCGCTGGGTTGCTTCCTCGCCGCCTACGTCTTCGGCGGCTATTACACCGTCACCGAAGCGATCGAGAAAATCCGAGCCGGCAAGTTTGAGATCGACTTCCTGATGATTGTGGCTGCCGCCGGTGCTGCGTCGCTGGGAGCGTGGGCCGAGGGTGCGTTGCTGCTGTTCCTGTTCAGCATCGGTCACGCCTTAGAAGGCTACGCGATGGGGCGAGCCAAACGAGCAATCGAAGCCTTGTCCGAACTGGCACCGAAGACAGCACGCATTCGACGCGATGGCAACGAATCTGAAATCCCCGTCGAAGAGCTGGTCGTTGGCGACATCGTCATCATCAAACCTGACGAACGAGTCCCCGCCGACGGTTTTGTAATCGAGGGTGAGTCCAGTATCAATCAAGCACCAATCACGGGTGAAAGCGTGCCGGTCGACAAGCGCCCCGTCGATGACGTTGACGCTGCCGCATCCGATCCCGAGTCGCTTCCACCGGAACATCGTGCATTCGCCGGAACGATCAACCAGTCGGGTTCGCTCGAAATCCAAGTCACCAAACTCGCATCCGAAAACACACTGGCCCGCGTCGTCACGATGGTCAGTGAAGCGGAGACGCGAGTTTCGCCGACACAGAAGTTCACAAAGAAGTTCGAGCGATACTTTGTGCCGTCCGTCATTGCCGGTGTCCTACTGTTGCTGTTCGCACCGCTCGTCATCGACGAAACCTTCAGCGAATCGTTTTACCGAGCCATGGCGGTTCTGGTCGCCGCCAGCCCATGTGCGTTGGCGATCGCAACACCCAGTGCAGTGTTAAGCGGCGTCGCCCGAGCGGCACGCGGCGGAATACTTGTCAAAGGTGGCGGACCGTTGGAAAGCCTCGGCAGTCTCGATGCAATCGCGTTCGACAAAACCGGAACGCTCACTGAGGGCGAACCCAAAGTCACCGAAGTACGCACCGCTGACGGTGTCGATGAGACCGAACTCTTACGAACCGCTATCGCAGTCGAGGACCTCAGCAAACATCCGCTTGCCAAAGCCGTTGTTCGCGACGGAAAGAAACGATTGGGAGACGGGGAGTCTGGGAGTGGCGGAGAGATTCCTGATGCGACTGATTTGCAGAGTATCACCGGTCGCGGCATTCAAGCGACGGTCGAAGGAGACATTGTTCACATTGGCAAAGACGATCTGTTCTCCGAAGTCGACGGGCCACCGCTGCCAGATAGCGTTCGCGAGATAGTCGAATCGCTCGAAGAGAACGGACGCACAACCATGATCGTCCGGCGCGGTGATCGTTACCTCGGCGTGATCGGTTTGATGGACACACCCCGTGAAGCCTCCAAGCGAACAATCTCGCGGCTTCGCGAGCTCGGCATCGAGCGGATGATTATGATTTCGGGCGACAACCAAAAGGTCGCCAATGCGGTCGCGAAGGAAGTGGGTCTCGACGAAGCCCGCGGCGACTTAATGCCCGACGACAAAGTCAACGAAATCAAAAAGCTGCAAAGCGAAGGCGGCGTCGCGATGGTCGGCGACGGAGTCAATGACGCCCCGGCCATGGCATCCGCCTCCGTCGGTATTGCGATGGGAGCCGCCGGTAGCGACGTCGCCCTGGAGACCGCCGACGTCGCATTAATGGCCGACAACCTCGACCACTTACCGCTGGCCATCGGCCTCAGCCGATCCACCAAATCAATCATCCGTCAAAACCTCTGGATGAGTCTCGGCATGGTAGCGTTCCTCGTCCCCGCCACGATCCTCGGCCTCAACATCGGCCCCGCAGTTGCATTGCACGAAGGCAGCACACTCGTCGTTGTCTTCAACGCATTGCGTCTACTCGCGTACAAATCACCAAGATAGTTTCCGTGTCAATAACTCGATGCTAATGGGTCGCTTTCTCACTTTCCAAGCCCACAATCAACTGTTTCGCCTCGGCAATCCCTCGTCGTTAGGCTTCGATGATTTCATTGGCTAGTTGCAGGATGCCAACGATCGCTACCAATCCATTGATGAAAGCTCTTGGCAAGGCGTCTTTATCCTGCCGAAATCCACTATCGTACCGGTGTCATCAGCTGGTCGTAGCTATCGACCACGTCGTACCGGACGTTGTCGCCGGTGATTTTGGCGGACTCGATTTTCTTAAGTTCAAGCGTACTCATAATACCTTTGGTTTCCGCGATGAAGAAGACGTGCTTCACGCTGCTTTGTTCGAACGCGCCTGCCCAGTCGGGGTTGTAGTTGACGACCGGTGACCGATAACGCAGGCGAGAGTTTTGGCGAGCGTGTCCGTCAATTGCGATCACTTCGTTCATTGCCCCAAACAGAACTCGCGTCTTGCATCAACGTCAGTATCTCGTACATCAGCAAAGTGGAAAATCAAAAACTGCATCCTTAGGATTACCCATCGGAGAAATTCATTCACAAATTGGCTGGTGACCTGAAGGCTGATGAGGATGAGCTGTTGCGGTTGGCCGATAAGGTGCCGGCATCGATTCGCAAGCGAATCCGGCAGTGGCCGGAATTGTTTAGGAGGCTAGCGAAGATGGCCAAGAAGACGTCTGATCGGCTGGAGACTACTCTCTAGTCGGATCGATAGGGCGAGGCAAATTTTCGCAGACAACCAACAAGGAGATCGCATCGCAATGGGCGATACCAAGATTCGGTGAAGCCATCGACAGTGCTCGGTTGATGTTTGCTGTCGGGTCACGGGCGATGATCCAGTACGATGGATCCGAACTGGACAAGTCATTTGATTCGGTAGTGAATCATCACGTGGATGATTGATTCCGACGGCAGCTGCGGTCCCATTGACGACAAGGAGACTGCAAGAGAGGCGAAGTAGCATGCAGTTTGTTGAAGCGTGAGTGCCACCGAATGCCTCACTTTGATGACAGTCAGTACCGCGCCACCGACTACGATCTGCCGATGCTCTGTTCAATCCGGCCCGGTCACGCACCACCTGCCACTACATGTAGCGTATCTTGTGCGATTCAATCGCTCTACGCCACGGGTTCAACTCAAAACGAAACGAGTGACAGACTCCGACCCCCAGACAAACATGCCACCCAGATCCGTTGCCAGTCTCAAGATCGAGCTCCGAAAAGCCAATGATCTGTTGCAATCAATTCGCTTCGCATACGAGGGGGGGCCGGCTGCGACGAAGCAAGAACTTATCTTGTTGATCCTATTCGGCAAAATTCTAGTCGACTATCACGGCCATGGTACCGAAGCGTGGATCAGCAAACCAATCGACCGCAAAGATTTTTTCGTTCGAGCCGTCGATAATTACAAACCTTTGTTCCAGTCCAAACTTGGACTTGAAACCGGCGGCCAGATAGTCGTGACGAACTGTATTATCGAACTTGTTTTCAGCTGCTTTGAAGAGAAAGCGAACTACATCTGCAAGGATGGCAGGAACTTTGAGCGAGCCGAAGGACACCAAGTGGGGTATGAGGCCTACAAATCGGCACTACAAACGGAGAGAGCGAGGGAAGTTCTAGAAAAGTTTAGGGCTGGCAAGCTTTCCTCAAAATCTTCTCCTCTATGGTGGCCCACTCATCTTCGCGTTCGGCCATTGCTTGGCACTCGTGAGTGCAGACTGGCACTGATGCATGCGAGGCTATCCAAATGGATCAAGGCAAAATGCGGTGACTCTCCGCTAATCAATTTCTACCTCGACATCGCCTCGACAGCCCCTTCTCCGCTTGGCCTAATCGAAAAACGCTGTCCCAATCTGACACAGTTCCAGCTACAGCTAAACGCACATTACGAGCGGCTATCGAACTGCGGCGACTCAGTGTTCGTC
This sequence comes from Rhodopirellula sp. UBA1907, assembly GCF_002337565.1. NCBI lineage: Bacteria > Pseudomonadati > Planctomycetota > Planctomycetia > Pirellulales > Pirellulaceae > Rhodopirellula > Rhodopirellula sp. UBA1907. The sequence goes on from NZ_DDGH01000017.1 coordinate 23,083, forward strand.
GAGCTCTCCGAGGACGGCGTGCTCCGCGTTGTCGCGAAGCAGCCCGGGACTGCCGATGAGAGAACCTCATCGCCGAAAGATGTTCCAGATCAGAATCTAGCAGGGACGAAAAACGTAGCGAAACGCGATCTACAAACGACTCTTGGCAAGCTCGATGACGAAGAGATCGGAGGCCGATTGGAGGTTGCTGACCTACTCCTTCAATGGCTGAAGGGAGGGAGAAAACCTAAGATGAGTTCCCCGGCCTTCATGGATTGGCTGAAGGGGAAGGGGTATGAGGGTGACTACGACGGTTTCAAAAGAGCCTATGCATGGGACCGAAAAATGAGAAGTGAGCATAGTTTTGCCGCGAAAGGCCCCAATAGGCCACCGCTGACGGAAATGATCAGGTCCCAGGAGAAGTGGATTGCTGCTCTAAAACTTGTGCAAGGAGCTCGCTTGTGATGTTCACAAAGAAATCCCGGTTTTTTGTTGAGCTTTTTCTTCGCGGTGATTTTCTACTCCAGTACGCCGACTTCTGATGAAGTTTTTTGTGAATACGAGGCTTCACAAAAAGAACAACAAATGTCGGTCAAAATTGCTCCCTAACGCCACGGCATGGTGCCGGGCGAAGAGTTCAGACTCAGTTTGGAGCAAGATATGGTTTTTGGTCAGACGACCTCGGATCGCCCTCATCCACCACTGCTGACGAAGCAGGAGACGGCGAAACTATTCTCGACAACAACTCGGACGGTTGATCGGTGGCTTGCTGAGCAGGTGCTGCCTGCCAGCGCCAAAGTCGTCATCGGCGGCAGTGTCCGGTTTCGCAGCGAAGTTCTGTTGGACTTCATCTCGGATGCATCTGCTGAGGCGAAAGGAGGTGAGGCAGAGTGAGCGATATGATCAAACAATCGATGGTTACCCCGGACAAGGCTCACTCCCCCAAGCGAAGCAATCGCTCGGATATGGCGTCGAGCCAACTTGATCTGGCACGCGCGTATGTGTCGGCTGGCGTGTCGGTTATTCCGCTGAAGACAGATGGTACCAAGGCACCAGCACTCGCGTCCTGGAATGAATACCGGAAGCGGTTTGCGGCCGACGACGAGCTGCGACGATGGTTTCGACGGCCAGCAGGCATTGGGCTGGTGTGCGGCGTGCAATCGAACGGCCTGGAAGTCCTGGACTTCGACGAAGACCCAGTCGAGACCATGCTGGAGTGGGCAAAGATACTTCCCGAAGGCCTTCTCGATCGACTGACAATTGTTGCAACTGGTGGCGGCGGGTTCCACGTCCCCTACCGTTGCGAATCCGTCACAGGGAACACGAAAATCGCGATGGCCGCGGAAGGCGGCGTCTTGATTGAGAGTCGCGGAGATGGTGGATACGTCGTCGGTGTCGGTTCCGCAACTCGCGTTCATTCGAGCGGCAAGAGCTATTGGCAAACAGCAGGCGAGCCATTGCCAAGTCTGCCGACCGTCTCAGCAGACGAGCGGAAGCTGATGTGGATGGCGGCGGCCGAGTTGGACGAGCGACCTGACGCAGCTGACGAATTCGTCCGCAAACGTCGGGCACAGCTTAGACCACTGACCAAGCCTGACTCAGACACACCTTGGGGTGCCTTTGACGAAAGTGCCGACTGGCGTGAGATCCTCGAACCAGCGGGATGGACGACAACCAACGGAAAACACTGGACCCGGGCGGGCAAAACGTTCGGTACTTCTGCAGTCTTGGGAACCGCTAATAATGGGAACGAAATCCTGACAGTGTTTTCGACCAACGCTGGCGAGCTCTCGGTCGAGGGCACCGGCCATCGAAATTGGGGAAAGTTCGCGGCCTATGCAGCGCTTCACCACGAAGGCGATCGCAGTGCCGCCGCTAAGGCAGTTCTAGCAATGGGTTTCGGGAGGGCAGCACGATGAAGACTGAAATCAAAGTTGAGCCTCTCCCTCCACACATCGATGGCGAGCTAATTGAACAACGTGCGAAAGCAGAGACCGTTGCTCAGCCGTTCCCTCTTGATCTCCTGCCACGAGTCGTGCAGAAGTACGTCAAAGAAGGAGCTGAAGCCTGTGGTGCCGATCCGAGCGTTATTGCATTGCCGACTCTCGTGACACTGGCTGCATGCATCGGGACGACTCGAAAGATCGCAGCAAAGAGCACCTGGACTGCACCTGCAATTCTTTGGGGTGCGGTAGTAGGGAACTCGGGGACGCTCAAGTCCTGTGGCTATGACTTGTCGAGAGATCTGCTTTCAAAAGATGAAGAAAGATATCAATCAGAGCACGAAGAGGCGATGAAACGCCACAGGCTTGAACACGCGAAATACAAGCGGGCTCAAACCAAATGGAGCCGAGGAAAGACGGACAGCGAGCCGCCATCTGAGCCAGCTAGGCCATCCGCTCATCGCTTCATCGTCGACGACCAGACGCTCGAGAGTCTCGTCCCAGTGATGCAAGAGAATCCTCGAGGACTGTTCCAACTCACTGATGAGCTTCGTGGCTTCTTTGACGGAATGGGGGCATACTCCTCGGGTGGAAGATCAGGCAAGGACGAGTCCCGTTGGCTCTCTGTATTCGATGCTCGTCCATTCAGCGTCGATCGAAAGCAAAACCGCGAAAGGATCTCTGTGCCGATGACGGGAGTTTCCGTATCCGGAACGATTCAACCGAGCATCCTTGCAAACACTTTTTCGCCTAACCGCATTGCGAGCGGCATGCTCGCTAGGCTCTTGCTAGTCATGCCAGAGCCGCGGGCCAAGAAATGGACTGACAAAGAGATGTCGCTGCAGACTCGAAATGCGATGCGGAGGGTCGTTGTCCAGTTGAAAGACCTGGAACACCAAATTGTTGACGGTGCACCTCAGCCAATCGTCCTGAAGATGAGCCGCTTAGCCAAAAAGCGATTCGCCGAATTCGTTGACTCACACGGCGCGGAAACGATTCAGCATGACGAAGCACTTGCCGCTGCGTGGGCGAAATTCGAAGGGTACGCGATGAGATTTGCGTTGGTTGATCACCTTGTTCGTGCCGCCTGCGGTGAAAATGGGTGCCGATCAGACGGACCAGTCCGTCGCAAGAGTATCGAAAACGGAATTGAACTCTCGAGATGGTTCGCCAGTGAAACCGAACGGATCTACGCCACTTTGAACTTCGCGAAACTCGACGACCAACGCGAAGGTCCTGAAAACCGAAACGCCACCCGTCTTGCCGAGTGGATCAAGAGTAATGGTGGGTCAGCTACGATAAGAGACATCAACCGTGGACCTCGACGTTATCGAGGAAGCAACAAAGAGGCTCTGATTCGCGAAGATTGCAACACGCTAGTCCGCGACAACCTAGCCGAATGGGAAAATTCTCGCAGCGTCAGTGAAATCGTTCTCTTGCCAACCGAATGTGATGGCGACGGTACGCAAGACTTGCCGGAGAAAACGAAGCAAGTGTCGCCGAAGTCGCCCGAAGGAAGTAAATCGAGCTCGGCTCAGGAGACACACCAACCACGGCGGAAGAAAAAGAGACGGAAGCCACTTGAGGCCTCAAGCGTCAATCAGTCCGAGGAGACGGCGGACAGTGCGGTAGAGAAAGCCGACGGCAAGCGGCGACACACACAAAAGAAATCGTCGAAAAAACGACCACCCCGTCGCCGGCGACCTCCAACCGAATAGGGAAGACGCACCAATAGGATGACACCGCTGAGAAACCGGAGTACCTGACAACAGCAAAGTTGACTCCAGACACTGAGCCATCACTGGCAGACTAGCGATGCAGCACAACACCTGATGGCACGAGTTGATACAGCGCAACTCACCTCACAAATCTTCACAGCAGGCTGGAGACTCGCTCTCCAGCCTGCTGTCCTCGCGAACATCTATCGACAAAAAGACATTATGGCAACCATTATCCAAAAGCAGAACAAGACCATCGAAATCCGATTCAAGGATGCCAATGGTAAATCCCAGAGCATCTATCCAGGGAAGATTGCAAAGCGGGCCGCCCAATCGATCGGCAGCAAGATCGATCACATCGTCGGTCGACAAATTGTCGGTGCGGAACCTGACCACGAAGTGGCTCAGTGGCTCGCCAAGTTGGCCGAAAACTCTGGCATACTGTATGCCAAGCTGGTGAAGAAGGGACTGGCCCAGCCTCTGCGAGCAGCGGAACCAGCCGCCGAACCGGACTTGGCACCAACCATTCGGAAATGGTGCGATGACTACATCGCAGCGCATCCTGGAGCAGATCGGACCATTGAGTTGTTGACAGTCACCGCCCGTAGCTTGTGCCACAAGTTTGGCGATGACAAACGCATCGACACTTTCAACGCCGGCGATGCAGAGACCTACCGCAAGTGGCTGCAGACCAATGGGAACGAGCACAAGAAGTACAAGGCCGGGTTGGCACTGAACACGGTTCGGCGGACGATTGGACGATGCAAACAATTTTTTGGCTCCGCCGTCAAACACCAGCTGATCTCCCGCAATCCGTTTGATGGAGAAGCATCTGCTGTGACTGGCAATGAGGATCGACTTGTCATGGTACCAGCGGAATGGATTGAAAAATGCATCCGCAAAGCCCCATGTGAGGACTGGCGAATCATGCTGGCGTTTGCCCGTTACGCGGGGATGCGATCGCACGAAACGCGAATCCAAAAATGGGAAGACATCGACCTCGCCAATAACGAAATGCTGGTCCGGTCACACAAGACACCACCAGTTCGACGTTGCCCGATCTTTCCCGAACTGCGGCCCCATTTGCTGCGTGCAAGGGAACACGCCCCTGAGGGTGCTGAGTTGGTCGTCACGCGGTACGACGCGGATGCCAACATCCTCACCACGATGAAGAAGATCGTCATCAAAGCCGGCCTGGTTCCATGGGCCAAGCTGATGCAGAACTTGCGTGCGACCCGCGAAACGGAATTGCTCGCTCACTATCCAGCGAAGGATGTGACCAGCTGGCTCGGCAACTCTCCTGAAGTCGCGAACAAACACTACGCGATGACGATGCAGGCGAGTTTTGACCGAGCGATTGAGGAGGGTGCGAAGATCGTCGGTGTGACGACAGCACCACCCAAAGGTCAAACGACCGCAGCATCGGCAACGGAGCCGGCCAATGACGATCTCACCGACGACTTGGATGTGGTGGATCCAAAAACACCACCAAATCCACCACCGACGGTGCAGGACAAGGGCAGACAATCCACGCCAACGAAAAAAGCCGATGCGAAAAAACCCTTGAATAACTGGGTTTGTCTCGCATCGGCTCTTGGTGACTTAGCCACTCAGCTCCCCCGACAGGACTCGAACTATCGCCTCAAATACGGGGAATTGAGTATGTAAATGAGTTGGCGGTGTCACCGGCGGTGTCATCGGTGCATGGAGAGGCCGAATTGCTGCAGTTGTTCCGTGAACTTGAACCAAGCCAGCAAGCCGAACTTCTGAGCATCGCCAGAACCATGCAAGACTCCGGCACGGACCGTTGAGCCGGATGGTGTGATCATCGGCGGACCAATACGATCAGGGAGTGGGCACCAGGACGATCCGGTCCAGGATCGACGCCGGATGGAGCCCAGTCGACGTCGTTTCAAAGCCAAGCAGAATCGGGTCAAAGAACCGTGGATTTTAAAGACTACCCAATCAAGCAGTCTGATCTGGTTGAGAAGCTGCGTATCAGCCCCGGGACAATCGACAACTGGGTCCAGTCTGGTGAGCTGATCGCCATTGATGTTCGCAGGCACGGCGCCAAGCGGGCATCGTGGCGGTTCAACGAGCAGGACGTGAGAACTTTCCTGTCCAAACGCAGTAACCAGCCTGAGCAAATGGGTAGCCCGCTGAACAAGTTACCCAAAATTATCGAGCAGCACGTCTAGACATCGCTGTGATTCGCTTTCGTTGCGGTTTTGTTTCCAGCTACTTCACCGGCCGCCGCAATCCAGTGAAAGAGCAACGGCAACCAGCCCGGCACGGACGACACACCAACACAGCAGCGGCAAGGCAGCCACGTCACCAGCACACAACAACGCAGGCACCGGGCACAGGGGGAGGGGGCAGGCGACGGGCGGCACCGGTGGCAGGCCAGCGAGCCGAAGCAGGGCCAGTGAATACCGTTTTCCAGTTCGGGCCACCCCGCTCTCGTTTTTTGACCCGGAACCCCCTTCGCTCTGGATCAGGGTACTTGGTTGTCTGCTGGGCTTACAGATTTCGATTCGTCGCAGAGAATGAAAGAAATGCCCTTGTTGGAGCATGTTGTATTTCCGTGCCATGCGATCGCATCCGACCTTGCGGGCTAGGCGACTTCAGCGGCTGGTGAGGATTGGTGCGATGCAGCCGCTGGCAACAATCCAAATCAACGCAACGATGATTCAGGGGGTTGCGGAGCACCGCCGATGGTAGCCAAGTCGTTTCAAATGGATTGAACGGTCTAAGCTGACACTCGCGGGCGATAGAAAACCATGCTTTCAGGAACTTTCAGACTCACTGGCACGCGGTTCTTCTGTCGTGCGTTGCTCGCTTGTGGCGTGCTCATGCTTTCTTCTGATGCTAATTCCGCAGACATCATCGTTAATAGCGACGCTGACTCAGGTGCGGGCTCGCTGAGAGAAGCAATCGGAACCGCTGCGTCAGGAGACAGGATCGTATTTGACATTCCTGGCGGTGGCACTATCACACTTCTGAGCGACCTGCCGACGATCACGGATACCGTAACCTTTGCCAACGACAACATCGCAGCAGTCACTATCGATCGGAATGGGTTTGGTCCAATCAGTTTCACTGGTGGGACAATCGATTTAGGAGAGCTAAATCTGACTGGAGTTGGCCCTGATATCACGTTTGCACCGGCTACCAATCTGATCGGAGATACAGATCAAGTCACAGCCAATATCACAACATCTGGCGTCATTGCACCAGGAGCGGATGCCGATGCCGGAACCGTTGGAACTCTGTTCATCACCGGTGATCTCGATGCTGCTAACTCAACGATCCAAGTCGATATCCTGGGTGATGTGCCGAGCAACGATTTGATTGACGTGACTGGGAATGTGATCGTCACCGATTCGACTTTGGTTCCAACTTTCGCCGGTTCAAATTACTCGGTAGGGGACACGTTCACCGTGATCGATGCGACTGGGACCGTCACACCAGCCTTTGCCAATGCTGCTGAAGTCTTTGAACTTTCTTCGAATCCATTCTTGGAAGCTACGATCAATACGCTGCCGTCCAGTGTTGAATTGGAAGTTCGCGACAATGGCGTCAACTTCGCAAGTGTGTTGGAAGGGTGCAATCAGCTTGCCGCAGCAGCAGAACTTGACCGCCTTCGCCTAGGGGCACCACCCGCAACTGCCGGACAGCTAGCCGCAATTACTGATCTTCGGAACGGATCGGCAACGGGGGTAAGCAACGCAGTCAACCAACTTTCAGGGACCATCTATACCTCGCTCGTGGATGGTCAAATACAGCAAGTGCAGGACAATATCCACGGGTTCCGCGATCGAATCATTCTTCACAGTGATCTGGCGAACGAAGTGGGGCGTTGGTCGCCGTGGGTGCGAGCGTACGGAAGCAGCATGAGCGTCGATGCTGACGAATGCTTGACTTTTGGTTATCGCCAGGAATCGGCTGGAGTCGATCTAGGAACGGGCCGTATGTGGGCCTCGGGCATCGGTGTTCACGGCTTCGCGAGATTGGGGTCAACGGACACTCAACTTCGTGGCGTCAATCAAGACGCTGACACTGACTCGTACCGCTTCGGCGGTTCTGTCCAATACCTAGGCGAGGTAATTTACCTGGTGGGGGCTGGCGGGTTCGGCTTCCAGGACTACTCAACGGATCGATCCCTAAGTGAGTTCGGATTAGGAGAATCAGCGAGCAGTCAGTTCGATGGGACGGACCAGTTCGCCTATGTCGAGGCTGGTACCGCGTTGACCGGCGGGGATTCTGCGTTGCTCTCATTCCTGTCGCTGCAAGGCATCCGCGTTGAAACAGATGCAGCAAGCGAGACTGGAGCTTCCGAATTCGGACTGTCCGTCAACGGCATGGATGAAGACTCGATTCGCAGCATGGTTGGGCTGTCTTTCTCTAAGTCGAACATGACCGGGCTTGGAATGGCGACCACACAGATTCGCGGTGGATGGCTTCATGAGTTTGGTGACACGAGGCGGCTCACTGCGAATCGCCTTAGCTCGGCGGCTACACCAAGTGACTTTGCTGTTCAAAGTGCCGACACCGGACGAGACTGGCTGTCGCTTGGTGGGCAAGTTGACTGGGCAATTCTGTTTGGAGGTCAACTGACGCTGGCCTACCAAGGCAATCTCAACGATCGCTCAGCGTTCCAGAGTGGCTTAGTCGGTGCTCGCTGGCTTTGGTAGCCAAAGTTAAAGTCATCATCTGCGGCTTCCTTTGGATCGGCTGTTCAAAATGCAAGTAGACAGCCGCAAGAAACTTTACAGACAATCGAAAGCGGCGTGTGAAAAGCGTGACGGAATACGAATGGGCCGAATCGCCCCACGAAGCGAATGATTTGCTTGGTGGGGCTCTCTCATGCGTCCTTGTAGTTGCTGTGCAAGCTTTCGCATAAACGAACTCATGGAGACAGCCAGGCAGGTGTATGTGTCGCGTGATCTGAATGGCTGCTGCATTCGTTTCCAGCCATTGCTGGGGAACACAAGACCGCAACCGACCTGCTATAATCGACTTCGCAAGCAGTTCCCAAGCTCTCGCGCGGCCCAGCCCAGGATTCAATTCACTGGGCTGGGCCATCTCCTTTTTTGAACAGGGTGTTTTGTATGTCTAACCGAGCAGCCAACGCTACTCAACGGCTTCCTTTCGGTGAAGCTGAAATCACCGTGCGAATCGATGAGGGCGATAATGTTTGGTTCGTCGCGAAGGACATTTGCAAAGCACTGAAGTACGCAAACCAAAGAAGTGCGTTATCAAGACATGTTGATCCAGCAAATGTGTCCCATGGTGACGTTCCTACTGCTGGTGGCATTCAGAAGGTTGCGTTGCTGAACCAGGCTGGCGTGAACTCGCTGATACTTGGGTCCAAGAAACAGGAGGCCAACGATCTCAAGCAGTGGATTGAGTCGACTGATTTTCACATGGCCATAACCTTGGACCAGGATGAAGCCCCTTCCCAAAGCCGTGCTAGTGAATTGTTGCTGGCAAGCGATCCCGAGAGCCGCCTTGGTTCTCGCTTGCAACCGAACGACAGCCACCCCGACTCAGCCGAAGGATCTGTCCAGTCAATTGAAGTGGCACCAAGCGGTTCGAGAATGAGCATGCCGTTTGAAGGAATGGGCATCACGGTTTTCTTGGATAACAACGACGAAGTCTGGTTCTCTGCCAGTGAGGTTTGCAGGGTATTGGGTTACGTGAAAACTTGGAATGCCGTGGCTCAACACGTCGAACCAGAAGACACGATAAAACGCAGTGTCCCTACCAAGGGGGGTGTGCAGTCGCTTTCGTTTGTCAATGAAGCAGGCATTTACGCATTGATCTTCGGTTCGCAGTTGCCAGAAGCAAAAAGGCTGAAGAAGTGGGTGTTCTCAGAAGTCCTGCCATCAATCCGAAAGACGGGCTCATACGGCCAGCCAAGGATTGACTGGGACGATCCGAACTTTGTGAGTGAGTTGCTTGCTCAGTCAACAGCAAGGGTCGCAGAGCTAAAGAAGCTGGCCGAGTAACTTGCGGCACTCATTCGACGCTGGTGCGCTATTTTCCTGCTGCCGCACCAATCGCCAACACCGCTCAGCAAGATAGTTTCCCCCCAGTATGTCAAACAGAAAGAAGATCCCAGCCGAAGTGCAAAAGCAGGTTCTGCTGAATAGTCGCAGGCGGTGTTGCCTCTGCTTTTGGCTCGACGGTGTTGACGAGGTTGTGAAGGGACAGATTGCCCACCTTGATCAAAATGCATCAAACAACGACATGGAAAACTTGGGCTTCCTTTGCTTCAAGCATCATGATGAATACGACAGTAAGCCGAACGTTTCAAAGGGCTTGCAGCAGTTAGAAGTGGCTCAGTGGCGAGATGAGCTTTACAAGGAAATGGAGTACCGGTTCCGAAGTGTACGTGCCAGGAAGACTGAATTGACGATTACTAAGTTTGAACCGGTCGACCATCTCAAAACCTTTCGGCTGAATTTTCGACTGAAGAACGTCGGGGAAGCGACGATTGCAAATGTCACGCTTTCGATCCGTCTACCAGACGACGTAACCGCCGCGTCGCCTCGAAAACTGACGAAACGCCGCACGATGAGTCATCCATTGGGCGGAACAATGGATATGGGGATCGACATGAGCAGTTTCGAGATGCCAGAGTTACTTGGCTTCAGCGAGTGCACAGAAGATTTCTTCGTGACCGGCGGACGAGTTGCGAACTACAGCATGCACCCTGTGAATAGCGTCATCCTGCCAGGTCACAGCCTTGAAATTGCTGGGCTTGGATTACGCTGCGAAGATTACCCTGACGACACAGAACTGCGGCTTGACTACCGCGTCGACGCAGATGACATGGACCCACAGCACGGAACTGTTTCTAAGCGAGTTCCGAAAGGCTTGGACTGGATACTTCAGAATCCAACTGCATTCGACTTCCCAAAAGACGTCACCCGCGAACAACTGGAAGCCTTAGTCAGCGAGCAGCATTCCGACTGAAGGCAGTCGCACCGTAGTGCTCGCGTCTCGTTTGAATCCGCCTGGCCGCCCGTATGTTCCTTGTGATTTCATCGGCACCCGATCTGCGTTTTTTGACCCATCACCCGGCCTTCGTGTATTCCAGGTACTTGGTTGTCTGACGCTCGCACATGGGGCCAATCAACCTGCTGATCGACGGGCACAACCGCTACGAGATCTGCACACGGCTCGGCATCGAATACAGCGTGTCCGAGCTGCAGTTTGATTGCCGGGACGACGCGGAAAACTGGATCGATGTGAACCAAGCGGGCAAGCGGAACCTGGGGCCAATCAGCTTCAGGATTGTCTCGGGGAGGATCTACAATCGGCGGAAGAAGAAGCATGGAGGTGAGCGAAGATCAAAAGATCAAATTGATCCTTTGAAGACTGAGGCAAGCACTGCTGCTGAAGTCGCCTCTGAACTCGGCGTTGGCGAGGCAACCATCAAGCGCAACGGCCAACGAGCCGCATTGCACGACGACATGGTGGCAATCGGCGACAAGGAAGCTGCAGACGCAGTGAAGACGATGCCACAGGCTGATGTGTCGCGTCTGGTGAAGGACGATCCCAAGCTGAAGGGGGAGCAGTCTGACGAGGACAAAGCAGAGGCTGAGCGTCAACGTCGCTTGAAGATCGCTGCAGAGGCAAAGGCTGCCAAAGCTGTTCACGTTTCCCAGAACACTGGTATGCCAGAGTGGTACACGCCGACTGAGTTTATTGAGGCTTGCCCTGATTCCGTCGGGCTCCTTCATGCTCTACTGCGAAAACAAAGTGTCTTTTATGCCGCAGCGGCATAACCTGCCTTGACGCTTCACTGGCCACTGCTACCATGCTCCTATGTCACAGCGGCATAGAAACAAATCAGCCAGTTCAGCGAGGATTACGAATGAACACTCACGTACTCTGCGACGCGATCGAATTTGACGGGCGATCAATCAATCACACTGCATCACTCAGCGATGTTGGCCAGAGCACTTTGCATCGATTCTGCGACGGAACTCGTGGGATGCAAATCACTGCCTTTGCTAGCGTGTGCGATACGCTCGGCCTTGAGCTCGTTCGAAGGTTCAGCGAGGAAGGCCTGGAAGAGCATCTGACTGAGGTTTGCTCTGAGGGCCTGAATGATCTGCGCACAGAGCAATACGAACCGGCCAAGAGCGAAGCCTGGGATGCCTACGTCAGCGAGGAATGGGCCAGCGAAGAAGACGAGCAGTGGAAGGCGTACTCAACCACCGAGTGGAACTCCCTCAAAGACGAATGGATGGCATCGGTTGCTGAGTCAAACGAATACGATCTGGAGGATGAAGACGACTACCAACAATGCGAGAGTGAAGCCCTCTCCGATTGGGAAGATGAACATCGCAGCGAATGGGCCGATGAGGCTTTCCAAGAGTGGGAAGCTGAGAAGCATCCAATCTGGTCCGCACAGTACGACGACGAGCACTACTCCGACTGGGAGTCAGCCGAACTTGAATCGCTCAGGAACGACGAACTGGAGCGAATGAGAGGGTGCGACTGGATTGTGCTTCCAAGCGGACATTGACTTTCTTCAGCTCGTCACACGGCCAATAGTTTTTTTGTTAACGCTGCTGGGGTTGCAGTTGCGAATGCTGGCCTTCTTGCCACCAGCAACAGCCTTCTTCTGCTCCTCTTTGTCAGGAACACTCTTGGCAAGCTGGGAGGCGGCATTCAGCGAGATCTCGCCATTATCAACAGCGTCAGCCACTTCCTCTGCTGCGTTCTTGCGGACACTGATTGCTGCTTTCACGCTGCCAGTTGATACACCAAGCGACTTTGCAGCATCACTCTGTTTGACGGGCTCAGGATTTAATGGACAAATTTGTCTATTTTCCCCGCTGGTAGGGGGTCTGCCCTTTGTTCGCCCCTCAGTAGCCTTGGCAGCCATCATCGCCCGCTGACTCTTGGTCATGTCACGGTGCTTGCTCCGGTGCAAACCGGAGTCGGTGTTCGTGGCTGAGTAAACCGCGAATTTGCGGGACAGGCCCCAGGTTAATCCCAGGGGCAAAATTGCCCCTGAGTTTGAGAGTTCGCAAATTTGCGAGAATAACGATCATCGGGCGACTGTGAGTAAACCGCAAATTTGCGGATCTTCCCCGAACGGGTGGCAGGTTAATCTCAGCGGCAAATTTGCCGGTGAGTCTCCAGAGTTCGCAAATTTGCGAGAAATGTTTCAGTGAAAGGGATAGGGGGCATGATCGGCCCAAGGATTATGCAGCCATTTCCGATGCCCATCAGAGGCGACGAATCACAGTTGATATAATCCGGCAAACTTGAACTGGATCCCCCTTCTCTTTCAGAAATTTTGCAATGAGATTTGCCCAGTGTGGTTTGCTGTTGATCGCGATTCTCGCCGTCTCTTCGACAGATGCTTTCGGAAGCGAGCCATCTGAGATATTCCGTGGGGCAGTTGGTGCCGTTGTTCAGCTGAGTGTTGAAGCCGATGACGGTGAGCCGATCGCAAGTGGCAGTGGATTTGTTGTCAGCTTGTCCACACCCTCGCCTCTTCAAAAGCGTCTTTCAAGAGACAATGCGTTCTGGAAGTCGCAGTCAGTCGAGTTTGGCTTTCCGCATAGGCAGGAACTGACAGTTGTCACAAACTTTCATGTGATACGGGGTGGTTGCTCAATTGAAGTTGCCACCAACGCTGGAACCACTGGATATGCCGCAAGGGTACTAGCGGAAGACAGGTTGGCTGACATTGCTGTTCTCGGCGTGAAGTTTGAAAAAGAGGTTGAGCAGAGTTTGGAGCTTGCCGCGATACAACCGCACATTGGCGAAGATGTTTTCTGCATTGGATCGCCGCTTGGGCTCGACTTCACATTCAGTAGTGGAATGGTGAGCGGACTAAGGAGCCTCGACGGTAGCCATGTGCAAATCCAAGTTTCGAATCCGATCAGCCCAGGCTCAAGTGGTGGCCCTTTATTGAATCAAGCTGGCCAGGTAGTTGGCGTGATCACGTCGTCTCTAGTCAAAGGCCAAAATCTAAATTTCGCTGTGCTCGCATCTGACGTGGAACGGTTGTTTCGCGAAGACAATTCACGGAGACACCTGAGCACTGGTTGCAGCTTTGATGGCCAAACCGATAGCGATTACAAGGAGTTATTGAGAAGGGCATTCGCCATCAAGGACACTTCGCCAGAAGCGTTCAGAGCAGCTTTGAAAGTCAAGGATTCTCTCACAGCGATTGATGAACAACGCTTCGCCGATGCCATCAATGGACTTGATGCCATCTCAAATCAGATACCTGAAGAGTCTGAGCATCTGATCTGCTACTACAAGGCTCATGCCTGCTTTGCGGCGTGCCAACGAGCCTTTCTTGATAGCTCCCTTTCGTACGAAGCCCGCGCCAATACCATCAAAGCGTCACCTCGCTACGCGAAGGGAGTTGCACTCCTACTTCAATCGATCGAACAAAAACCAAGATTCTTTCCAGCTTACGATGAACTACTTAGTTTCTATGATCTGGTAGATGATGGTGAATCCGCGTTGCCAGTTGCTGATCGCTTTATCGAGCTAATGCCAGACTCCCACGTCGCGTACCGTTGGCGATCCAAGTCGCACAACCATCTCGACGACTTTTCCAGTGCATTGGATGACATTAACGAGGCAATTTCATTGCACCCTAGAGCTTTTGAAAACCATTTCGAGCGTGGGAGAATATTGAGTGCAAAGGCTGAATTTAATGCCTCTGCCGACGCTTATCTGGCGGCCTCTAAACTGGGAGACAACAACGAATCGATTGGAGTCTATTGCGCTGCGTTGTCACTTAAGCAAGGTGGCCGATACGAGAAAGCAATTGAACTCTTTCGTCGGCTTGACTCTAGCGTGTTCCCTGCGGAGCACATGATCAGCGAGTGCAGCCGATTGCTTGTCCCTTCACGATAGCTCGCCCCGCTGCAGCTCAATCGCAGCCGCCCTGGCCTTGTTCCAAGCGTCCACATCATCCCGCCAGTCACTTGCCCGTTTGTACTTGGCTCGATCGTACTGGGGCCGTCCACGTCCGTTGAGCAAGTCTCGGAAGTCATCTGAACGAAGCACGTCACCGATTGCTTCGTCGACAGCACGCTGCCCCTGGTTCTTGCTCAGCCAGTCGAGATAGACGCTACTGAACTCCTCGGCCTGTTCACGATCAGATAAATACGACTCCACACGACGCTCATACTTGGCCATGCTGAGATCGTAGGATTCCCACAGCGAAGGATTGACCTCGCGACTCATTGCGGGGCGTGGTGGCGGTTCTGGTTGCCCGTGGCCCGTCTTCCATGTTCGGCCCTTCTTGTACGGCGACAGCGTCTCACCCTGCTTTGCAAAGTGCTCAGCCAACACGTCACCATCGATCACATCGGAATGATAGAACTCGCTGGCGATCCGTGTCATCTCGCTGCTGAGTGACTCGATGCGTTCATGATCCGGTTCGCTTCGTCGCTGCTCGTCGGAAACATCATCGGCCAGTGACTCGATGCGTTCACTGACAGCCTTTGCGAGTTGAAGCCCACGACGTTTTTCGATCAGTGCCTCACGATTAGACTGGCTGAGTCGATTGTCTTGCTCAAGAACTTGCGTTGTTGCATCGTAGGCATCGCCCAGGTCCATCACAGCGTTGACGCTCCTGCTGCGGTGCCCAGTTGCTTCCCAAGTTGTCAGGCCCGCGATTGGTGGCAGATCCTGAATCTCCCAGCCGTCTTTGTTTGCCTTGTCAAAAAACTTCACTGTGTCATCGACAATGGCAGTGGTGAGTCCTCGAACCGCGTACTGGACTTTCATCGGACTAACGTTCAATCCGGCGCCGATGTCACGATACAGATCCGGCGTGTACCAGTTGAACTGCAACGATGGGTTGTCAGCGTAGTTTTTCTCCAGGTAACGCGGCACGATCTCGCGGTCACGATAGAACGACCAGTTGTTCCACAATTCGTAGTTCACCTTGGCATGCGGCGGAATGACTTCATCGAACCCAGGCAACTCGGCAGCACGTTTCAGCAACTCCTTGGCTCGTTCCGTCCCGTCAACTCGACTACCAAGCAGATGGTCCTCAGTGGCGTTGTAAGAGAACGACATGATAGAGCCCGCTGGCCCGTAGTCGAAAGGCAGACGGACAACACCAAGGACAGCCATGTTGCTCAGCCTCTCTGTCTCCTCTCGCTCTCGCATGTTTCGCAGGATCGCTTGCAGTTCCTCTTCGTCATCACCGAACAGTGAGTGGATCAACAGGTAGTTGGTTGCAGCGGCCACTGATCCCAACGCACTGAGATACCCGGCACGAGTGGCGTTCAGTTTCAGACGCTGCGATGGACTGGCTTCCGTGATTGCCTCGCCCATTTGGTAAATCACCTGCAGCGATGGATTCAGAAACCCAGCGGCACGGATCACATCAGCGGCGGCTTTGTCTGCTTGTCGTTGCCCGAAGTTACCACTGATCTTGTCGTACAGGGCATGAGCATCGGCTTGCGACTTGCCACGTTTCCTCGCTCGAATGTAGGCACCCTCACGGGCCAGTGATTCGGTTTGTTCTGCGAGCCATCGAGTCCCAGTGACGAAGTTGAACAGATCGACTGGCTTCATGACCGTGGACATCGCGACACCGGGCAACGCTGAAACCTTGTCGGCGACGGACAGCGAACCGAATCCAGGAACCACCAAGCCTTCAAGCAACACGTCACAAGCGTACTGCACCCGCGTCTTGTGCTTGTCTCGCGTCGTGGCATCGAGTGACTTCACCATGAGCTCGGCGCCGTCACGTGCTTCCATGGAGTATTCATTGCCGATCAGTCGTCCAACCATCGCACTGGCGGTGTAGAAGCCGGGGATCATGCCCAAGCCGTCTTTGGACAAGAACGCTGCAGTTGGCGGATCACGCACGAGGTTGCGAACGAGGAACTTGAACGAATTGGTGTACGCTCGCTTCCACGGCTCAGTCATGCCCGTAGCCATTCGAGAAAAGAACCGAACAGCTCCCTTGGCTCCTGACGTCGACGTGAACAAGCTGAACATCACTGGATCAGAAACCATGTAGTAGCGACGTTTGCCGCCCTCCCACATCGTCACGACGTTCTGAACATTGGGAGCCTTCTTCCTGAAGAGTGGTTTGCCGGGCATGGCGATATGGATCGAGTCGGGATCAGCGATTGTGCCACCGAGTGACTGGAGCCGCTGCCGAACCTGCTCGTTTGTCAGGCCCTTGGCACTCTGCCCCATCACTTCCAACTGCATTCGGTTGAGTGCATCAGAAACGATCTCATGCTGCTCCGCCTCGCTGACTTGTGCCGATGGCAGCGTGTCCATCTTGAGAGGCACCATCATCCGCTCGATGTCCTTGCGGGTGGCGTAGTCGATTCGCTTGTCGGTGCTGACCTTCTGGGTGTAATCGACAACTGACTTCAACAAGGCGTTATCGTGGTATCCGTCGATTGCCTTGCTCACTCGGGCATAAACGGAGGTGTCCAGATCCTGATACTCCCGCATCGATCCACGAGCAGTGTGGATGCCAAAACGCGGCTCAGTCCCGCTACTGCCGCCGATG